>CANBRQ010000072.1 GCA_947371955.1 Paracoccaceae bacterium
GGCCGATGGCACCTACCGCATGACATCGTCCTTGGTGTTTTATGACCGCGTAGACCTGATCCGCTTTGGTCAGCGCGGCAATGACCCGATCTATCTGATCCAGACCAATGCCAATTCCGAAAGATCAGCCCTCGGCCATGTTGATCCACCCCCGATCAGCGACGAGGCCGCCTTGGCGCGGGACGGCTATCTCTATTTCATCACCATTGTCGCCGTCCGCCCCGACGGAATCGCCGCCCTTGCCGCCATCCGCTGCAGCGACAGGGCCGTTCAAGACCTCGCCGCGCGCTTCGGCCTGACGCTTGACTGCGAGAAGCCGAGCCCTGACAGCTACGTGTTCCGCATCGCAGATCACCTGTCCAAAGAGGCCGTGCTGGCCTTCCTGAAAGAGGTTCTGTCGCGCCATCTTTTCGTCTGGACCGACGAGGCCAACCTCAGCCCCAATGACATCCTACGGATCGAATAGCACAGCGTCGCCGCACCCCACCGAACGTTGCATTAACCACCCCGCGCGGGACGGTCTGTCGGTACAGATGCCATACGCAAAACAGACAGAGAACCGACGGATGCCATACGCCCGCAAACCGCTGATTTCCGGCATTAACGTTTGAAATCCCACAGATTCGAGGTGTTGCGGCGCCCCCCGTTAAGTCTTTCTTCACTCCGCCAAGGACTGCAACCAGGCCCGATGCGGCAGACACTGTGCTGCGGCCCGCGCATATTCCGCCACCAACCCGCCATGCACCGCCCGCGCCTTCTCCCGCAGGGCTGGCACCTTGGCCATCGCCTGCCGCGCCGCAGCCTGACTAAGATGCCCTAACCCGTTCAGAACCGGAACATAAAGCTGCCCCTGCAAATGCGGCAGTCCCAGCGGAAACGGCTCAAAATCACCCGCCTCCGGCATCCGCGTCTGCCACAGCGCCAGCCGGTCCTTCACGAACTCCGGATGCGAGGCCGACACATCCCGCCAGAAGGCGCTGTCCCGCCGCTCGGTCACGTAATGAAACCGGATAAAGTCCCTGAAATCATCAACTTGCCGCGCCACCGCCGCATTGTACCGCGCCCGTCCGGCAGGATCATCCAACCACTCCGCCAGCATCATCACCTGCACGATGGTGCCGTGAATCGAGGTCGCCTCCAAAGGCTCCAGAAAGCTGGACGACAGCCCCAAAGCCACGCAATTCCCCACCCAGGCCTCTTTCTGACGGCCCGATTGAATTTTGATGTCATTCCGGGGGCTTATCTCATGCCCCAAGGCCGCCTCAACCTCCCGCTTGGCCTCTTCGGGCGTCGTATGCGCGTCCGAGTAGACGTAGCCCATGCCATAGCGATCCTGCGTGGGGATCTGCCAGATCCAGCCATTCTTCTGCGCCCAAGCAGTGGTGCAGGGGGCAATCTCCTCGCCTACCTTCAGATCCACCCAGAACGGCATCGCCCGGTTCACCGGCAACATGCCGTTGTAGCTGATCCACTCGGCCCCCATCTTCGAGATGATCTCACGCCGGAACCCGGTGCAGTCGAGGAAGAAATCCCCCTCCACCCGCGCCCCGCTGTCCAGCAGCAAGGCGGAAATGCCGCCCTCTCCCGTCTCGATCCCCTTCACCTGATCGTCGATCAGATTGATTCCCTTGGCCTTTTTCCGCAACCAAGCGCCCGCCAGCGACTGGTCGAAATGAAACGCATGATGGAACGGCCCTGCCGGAATGCTGCGCCCGTCCTTCACCGCCACAGGCGCCCGGTTCCGGCTGAGCAAATGCTGGAACAGATGCGCCTCCCCCACCGGCCGCCCGGCCGCCACCGCATAGGTGTCCAGCGGCACGCCCGGAGACACCAGCGCCGGGTCATCAATCGGCCCATCATAGGAATGCCCGACCCGCCGCCAATCGCGATGCCTGATGCCGTATTTGATGGTTGCCCCGGTCTCGCGCAGGAACTCTTCTTCGCTCAACTCGAAATGCTTCAGCATCTGACGGAACACGGCGGTCGAGCCCTCGCCCACGCCAATCGTCCCGATCTTCGAAGACTCAATGACGCTGACCTTGCTGCCCCAACCCTTGCGCTTCGCCACATCTGACAGCATCATGGCGGCCAGCCAGCCTGCCGTCCCCCCCCCCACGATGACGATAGACTTCGGCAAGATGGCCAACTCCTTCAAATTTATCTAAAATTTTGCGCCCTTCATCCAGGTGCAAATATCCCACGGGGGTGCGGGGGTGTGAAACCCCCGCTCTTTGCCGCGGGTGCGGGGGTGTGAAACCCCCGCACCTGTCGTGTCAGGCCACTTTCGAGGTCTTCACCCGCGCCCATTCCGGCAGCCAGTCACCGTGCGCCACCAGCAGGTCATGCGTCAGGTCCCAGATCTGCTGCAGGTCCAGTTCGGCCCCGGTGTGCGGGTCGAGCATGGCGGCGTGGTAGATGTGCTCGGGATTCTCAGTCAGCAAAGCCTGCACTGTCAGGTCCTGCACGTTGATGTTGGTCCGCATCAGCGCAATCAGCTGCGGCGGGATATCGGTCACGACCGTGGGCTGCAGGCCCATGTGGTCCACCAGCGTCGGGACTTCCACCGCGCAGCCATCGGGCAACTGCGGGATATAGCCACGGTTGCCATGGTTGCCGTAGATCACCGAAGGTTCGCCCGTGACGACCGAGTTCACGATCTGGCTGGCGTATTCGTGGCTTTCCTTGACCTCGATCTCGTTGGCCTCTTTCAGCGTCGCGGCCTCTTTCTTCCAGCGGGCAATCTGTTCGATGCAACGCTTGGGGTATTCGTCCAAGGGAATGCCGAACTTCTCGATCAGGTCGGGCCGGTCGCGCTTGATGAACCACGGGGTGTATTCCGCGAAATGCTCGGACGACTCGGTCACGAAATAGCCAAGCCGGGTCAGCATTTCATAGCGCACCTTGTTGGGGCAGCGCGGGTTCCAGTGGCTCGGCTTGGGGAAGCGCCCCTCGCGGTAGCCCTGCTTCAATGCCGGGTACAGGTCCTTGTAGCTGCCATCGGGCTGGCGATGCTCGAAGCTCATGTAAAAGGCCATGTGGTTGATGCCACCGGCGCGGTAGCGGATCTGATCCACCGGAATGTCCAGATCGCGGGCCAGTTCAAAGGCCGTGCCCTGAACCGAGTGGCAGAGGCCGACTTGGCGGATTTTAGGATACTTCGCCGCAATCGACCATGTGTTGATCGCCATCGGGTTGACGTACTGCATCATGATCGCGTTGGGGGCGACCTGCATCATGTCTTCGCAGATGCTCCACAGCGCAGGCACGGTACGGATGCCGCGCATGATGCCGCCGATGCCCAGCGTGTCGGCGATCGTCTGGCGCAGGCCGAATTTCTTCGGGATTTCAAAGTCGGTGATCGTGCAGGGATCATAGCCGCCGACCTGAAAGCAGCAGACCACGAAGTCGGTGCCATCCAAAGCGGCGCGCTGGTTGGTATAGGTCTTGACGCTCGCCTTGCCGCCCAAGGTTGCGGCCATCTTGCCGACGATGATCTCGGATTCGCCCAACCGTTCGGGGTTGATGTCCATCAGGCGGATTTCGGCATGGGCGAGGGCCGGGCGGCTTAGAATATCGCCCGCGATGTTCTTGGTGAAGACGCTGGAGCCTGCACCGATGAAGGTGACAACAGGTTTTGCCATGGAAGTTCCTCAGGTTAGGTTTTCGGTTCGGACGCGGGACGCGCCCCCGTTCGCGGTGGTCAAAGTCTTGTCCCCTCAACGACCCACATCGTGGCGGGCCATGCGATGGGCAGCAACAGTCCTTTGGACATCAGGCTTCGGCCTGACAGGGTCAAAGGCCCGGTCTTGAGGGCGGTGGCCCCGCGCGATTGCGGAGCCTTGTCCTCGGGGTTGAGCAGGCTGACACGGTAAAGCGCATCCGGCTCCAGCCCGGTCAGCCGCAAGGGTTTGGGCAGGATCTGGCGCGACATCGTGCCCTGTCCAGCAAAGGTGACAAAGCGGCCGCCATCGGCGGCGATCTGAATCTCGGCCGTCACCGCCGGGTCATCCACATCCAGCAGGTGGATCGCCCCGGCCATCATCCAGGCGCGATTGGCCTTGTACCAAGCGGTTACCCGGGTCAGCACGGCCTCGTCTTCCGTCGAGATCACGCGCAGGTCCATCTCGAACCCCATATGCCGCTGCGCCGCCATCCAGGCCCGGAAAGCGATGGGCAGGCTGCGGCCCGTGGTGTGGGACTTGAACGCGCCGACATGGCTGCCGGTCACGGCCGAGGGAAGGAACAAGGCCGCCGTCTGTTGCATCCGCAGGCGTTCCACGGCGTCGATACAGTCCGACAGCCAGACCCGGCAGGTCTGTTGCAGGATGCCATAGTCGATCCGCCCGCCACCGGAGGCGCAGCTTTCGATCTCCACCTTGGGGTGCGCAGCCCGCAACCGCGCCAGCAGGTCCAGAATGCCCCTGCCCTGCGCGGCATCCAGCACCGGCAGCAGGCGATTGTGGTCCCACTTCAGGTAGTCGATCTCGTATTCGGCCAGCAGGGCCGAGAGCCGCCCAAACAAGTGGTCCCTCACCTCGGCCCGCCCAAGGTCCAGCACCAGTTGATGCCGTCCGGTGACCTGATCCGCCGCACCCAGAATCCAGTCCTGATGTGCCCGGTACAGATCGCTGTCTGCATTGACCATCTCGGGCTCGACCCAAAGGCCAAAGGTCATGCCTTGCGCCTTCACGGCATCAATCAGCGGCTGCAGACCCAGGGGCCATTTCTGGCGGTCAACGATCCAGTCGCCCAAGGAGGTCGTGTCGTCATCCCGCCGGCCGAACCAGCCGTCATCCAGCACAAACCGCTCCGCCCCCACCCGTGCCGCACGGGCGGCCATGTCGGACAAGACGGCAAGGTCATGCTTGAAATAGACGGCTTCCCAGCAATTGTAATGCACAGGTCGCGGTCTGGCGCGGTCGGGCCAAGGGATCAGACGGTCGCGGACATGGGCCTGCATCTTGACGGCACAACCGTTGAGGCCGTGGTCTGAGCGCGCCATGGTCAGGGTGGCAGTGGTGAAATGGCGTCCCAAAGGCTCGGCCCCCGCCGCGTGGCCGAATTGAACCTGACGGCGTCCGCAGGGCAGGTCCTCGGTGATCATCCGGTGGCCACCGGGCCAGCCATAGGCAAGCGCGATCGCCTCACCCTTGGTGTTGGTCGTACCCGTCTCAACCAGAATGGCAAAGGGCGGCACCTCTTGCCCAGAACGGCCCGAGCGTGCCTCGCGCAGCCTTGCACCGGGCGCAAACGGCAGGCGCGAGGTGTGGAACTCGGCTGTCCATTTGCCCGAGAATTCAATGACCTCGCCCAACTGCGGCGGGACCGTCAGGACGGGGGCTGACAGCCAACGCAGCCGGATGGGTGTGTCGGACTGCAGTTCCGCAGACATTTCCACAACACCGCCGACCAAGGCGATCCGGGAGCGGTAGGTCAGGCCCAGCCTCTCATCCCGCGCCTCGACAGTGCAGGCACTGTCTGTGACGCGGGCGGAAGCCGCGCTGAAGCGCGGCCACAGGGGATTTCCATGGGCATCCGCCAGATCAAGCCCCGGCTGGCCCTGAAACACGCCGTCGCCCAAGGGGCACAGCGTCAAAGGTGCCAGCCGGTCCAGCATGCCGCCGTTCAGGTCATTGACGCCTGACGCCGCAAGCTGGCCCAGATCCTCGGCATCCGGCAGACGCGTACCCCAATAGGCCAGCACCGGCAGACCCTCGGTCGGGGTCAGGACCAGCGTTTGCGTGGCGTCATCAAGGCGGATCGGGGACTGCATCGGTTCAGGTCGCAATCTCGAAGGCCGCGCGGACCAGGCGCTTGGTATAGTCGGTCGTGGGCCGTTCCAGCACATCGGCCACCGGGCCCTGTTCGACGATCTGGCCGTTCTGCATCACGATCACCCGGTGGCACAAGGCGCGCACCACCTTCAGGTCGTGGCTGATGAACAGATAGGACAGACCGCGATCCTTCTGCAGCTTGCGCAAGAGGTCGATGATCTGTGCCTGAACCGACAGGTCCAACGCCGAGGTCGGCTCGTCCAGCAGAATGAACTCCGGCTCCATCGCGATCGCCCGGGCAATCGCCAGCCTTTGCCTCTGCCCGCCGGAAAATTCATGCGGGAAGCGGTTCAGGATCGTGTCCGGCATCCCGGCATCCCTAAGCGCCTTTTCCACCCGCGCAATGCGGTCCTTGGACCCCGAGCCGATGCCGTTGACGATCAACCCCTCTTCGATAATCTGGCGCACCGACATGCGAGGGTTCAGACTGGCGAAAGGGTCCTGAAAGACGATCTGCATCCGGCTGCGCAAAGGCTTCATCTGGGCGCGGTCATAGGCTTCGATCCTTTGCCCAAGGAAGGTGACCTCACCGCCCGATAGCGTGTTCAGCCGCAGCAGGGCCTGCCCGAAGGTGGTCTTGCCCGAACCGCTTTCGCCCACCAGCCCCAAAGTCTCACCGCGCTTGAGGTCCAGCGACAGACCATCCACCGCTTGCAGCTTGGAATAAGTGCCCCGGAACGCGCCACCCTTGCGCAGGGTATAGGTCACGCGGATGTCCTTGCCCGACAGAACCGAGTCCGCCCCCACCTCCAACGCATTGGCGCGGCCCTTGGGTTCTGCGCCAAGCAGGCGCTTGGTATAGGGGTGCTGGGGATTGGTGAAGATGGCTTCGGTCGGACCTTCCTCGCGCACCAGCCCGTGCTGCATGACATAGACATGGTCTGCGAACTGGCGCACCACGGTCAGGTCATGGGTGATCAGGATCACGGCCATGCCGGTCTTGGCCTTCAAGGCCTTGATCAGGTTCAGAATCTCGGCCTGCACTGTCACATCCAGCGCGGTCGTCGGCTCATCAGCGATCAAGACGTCGGGGTTGTTGGCCAAGGCCATCGCGATCATCACGCGCTGGCGTTGGCCGCCTGACAACTGGTGCGGATACTGGTTGATCCGCGCCTCGGGATCGGGAATCTGCACCTCGGCCAGCAATTCGATCGCGCGCTTCCACGCAGCATCCTTGCTGATCTTGTTGTGAATCCGCAACACCTCGGCCAGTTGCGTGCCGATCCGGTAGACCGGGTTCAGCGACGACATCGGCTCTTGAAAGATCATCGACAGCCGGTTGCCGCGCAGGAAGCGCATCTGGGACTGTGGCAAACGGGCCATGTCCTTGCCGTCATACATGATCTTGGTGGCATCCGAGACCTTGGCCCGCTTGGACAAAAGCCGCATGATCGCCCGCGCCGTCACCGACTTGCCCGAGCCGCTTTCCCCAACCAAGGCAATCGTCTGGCCCTTGTGCAGGGTGAAGGACACGTTCTTGACGGCCTCAACCTCGCCGCCGAGCACCTTGAAAGTCACACCCACATTCTGGGCGTCAATGACCACATCACTCATGTCATGCACCTCAATACGGGTCTACAGCGTCGCGCAGGCCATCGCCCAGCGAGTTGAACGAGAAGACGGCGACCAGAACGAAGCCCACCGGCGACAGGATCCAGGTATGGGTGCCGATCGACCCCAGAGTGCCCGCATCTTGTAGCATCAGCCCCCACGAAATCAGCGGCGGCTTCACGGCGAAACCAAGGTAGCCGAGGAAGCTTTCCAGAAGGATGATGCTTGGGATGCCCAATGTCACGGCTACGATCACATGGCTCAGCACGTTGGGCAGAATGTGCCGCGTGATGATCCGGCCATCGGAGGCGCCGACGGCCACCGCTGCCCGCACATAGTCGATCCGCGCCATCGACATGGTCTTGGACCGCACTTCTCGGGAAAGTTGCGCCCAGCCCAGACCCACGATCACAAGGATCACGAAGCTGAGGAAGACCGAAGACGGTGCCGTGGGCGGGATCAGCGTGGTCAGCGTCAGGTACAAAGGCAGTTGCGGGAAGGCGAGGATGATTTCCACAAACCTCTGAAACCACATGTCAAACCGACCGCCGATATAGCCCGACGTAATCCCCAGCAGCGTCCCGATGATGGTGATCAGCGTGATGGACACAAGCGAGATCATCAGCGTCAATCGGCTGCCGAAAATCCCCCGGCTGAGAATATCCCGCCCCAGCTTGTCGGTCCCCAACAGGTGCAGCGGCGTGCCATCCTCGACCCCGAACAGATGGCGGTCCAGCGGGATCAGGCCCCACAGGTGATAGGGCGCGCCCTTGCCCAAGATGACCAGATGGCGCGGGTGGTCCAGATCGGGGCCGGTCAGCGGCTGAAAGGTAACCGGGTCCAGAGCGGTGCCTTCGACGATGGAATAGGCTACCGGCCACAGGGTAAACCCGTCCTTGGTGTAGAACGACACCTGATCCGGCGGGGCAAACGACGCCGTAGGCTCATTCGGGTCCATCGGCGCCACAAACTCGGCAAAGATCGCCGTCAGCAGCAGCAAACAGACCAGCGTCAGCCCGATCATGCCCGGAACCGAGCGGCGGAAGCGCCGCCAGACCAGCGCCTGATAGCTTTGGTTTTTGATGTTGCCGGTGGAAACCCGGTCGTCTGCGGCTTCGCCTTCGTGAACGGTGCTCATGCGTCATTCCCCACACGGATGCGCGGGTCCAGAAGGGCCAGCATAAGGTCTGCGATGATGTTGCCGACGATCAGGGTCGCCCCCAGCACCAGCAGCAGCGAGGCGGTCACGAACACGTCGCCGATGGCCATCGACCCCACGATGGCCGGCCCGATGGTGGCAAGGCCGAAGACGATGGCCACCTCGATCTCGCCGGTCATCATGTAGGGCAGCACGACGCCCTGATAGGCGATCAAAGGATGCAGGGCGTTCGGCACGGCATGGCGCAGGATGACCTTGCTTTCCGACAATCCCTTGGCGCGGGCGGTTTCCACGTACTGCATGTTCAGCGTGTCCAGCAGGTTGGCCCGCATCACGCGCATGTTGTAGGCCAGCCCGCCGATGGTCGCCACCGCCACCACCGGCCAGACGTGCTGCACCAGATTCCACGCCTTGGCCCAGTTGAACTGGAACCAGCCCAGCCACCAATCCTGCCCGCCAAACTTGGTCGAGAAGAACGAGCCAATCTCTTGCACGTTCAGCTTGTAGGCCAGGATGTACAGGATCAGCAAAGCGAACAGGAAGCGCGGGATCGTCATGCCAAGGAAGGACACAAACGACAGCACCACGTCGACCCAGGTGTATTGCTTGACCGCCGCCAGAATGCCGAACCCGATGCCGAAGGCCGAGGCGAGGATGTGGCAGGTCAGCGCGATCAGGATCGTCTTGGGCAGGCGCTGTTCGATCACGTCCAGCACGGGCTTGTTGTACAGGTAGCTCTCGCCGAAATCCAAGCGCGAGACGATGCCCCAGATCCAGCGCAGATACTGGATCACCATCGGATCGTTCAGCCCATGCGTCTCGCGGTAGGCCTTCGCGGCGGCATCGGCGGCCTCGATGGTCGCGTTGCCTTGGGTGATCATATTCGTGCGGATGAAGTCGCCATAGTCGCCGGGCGGGGCCTGAATGATGATGAAGGTGATGATCGACATCACAATCAGCACCGGCACGGCCTGCGCGAGGCGGATGGCCAGAAATCGCAGCATGGCTCACCTCTAGGGGGGAAAGGGTCAAAGGGCCGCGGGGTCTGATCCTTGGATCAGTCCATCACCGCTATGCCAGGAGAAGTCTCCGGCGGACCAAGGCCCGCCGGAGGAGTAAGGCCTTAGTTGGCCGAGATCGGACCGCCCTTGTCGCCAGGCGCGCCCGGCAGGGTGTTCGGATGCAGTTCGGCACTGATCTGCTTGTCCTTGGCGACGAAGACACGCTCACGGATGATGTTGTCTTCAGCCCAGTTGTACATGAAGATCGGCGCCCCAGCCGGGATGTTCGAGAAGCGCTTGTTGATGATCAAGGCACCCGGGTAAGCCGTCAGGCCGATCCCGTCCAGATTGGTCGTGTAGACGTTCTGGTAGTGCTTCATCAGGTCAGACCGCTCTGCCGGATCGCGGCTGGCGATGAACTTGTTCACCGTATCGACGAGGTCCTGTTCGTAGGGCAGCAGGTCCAGTTCACCCTTGCCATTGCCCTTGTGGTGGTTCGACGTGGTCGGACCGGTCGGGGCGAGGTTTGCGGTGTTCTGCACGACGGTGATCAGTTCGGTGCCGTTGCGGATGATGATCCAGTCGAACTTGCCCGAGTCGCGGGCGTTGTCGAAGTCTTTGCCGGTCAGCGCGTTCAGCGTCACTTTCACGCCGATGTCGCCCATCATCGCAACCACACCTTCGGCGAGGTTCTTGTCGGTGGCATAGTCAGACTGGGTCAGCAGCGTGACGTTGAGGTCACCACCACCGGCCACGTTGACGAAGCCGTTGCCGTCGCTGTCCTTCAGGCCCGCCGCTTCCAGTTCAGCCTTGGCCGAGGCGGTGTCGAAGGGATAGTACACGGTGGAGGCCTTGTCGTAGTAGGAGGTGCCGTCATAGAGGCCGCCCGGATAGATCGCGGTGAACGGGCCCTTCACAAGGCTGTCGCCCAAACGCTGGCGGTCAAGGCCGTAGGAAATGGCCTTGCGGAAGTCGAGGTTGCGGTTCAGGTCGCGGATCGCCTGTTGATCGGCGGTCGGTTCACCCCAGCCATTGCCGGACAGGTTCGGGAACAGCGAGTAACCAATCGTGCGCGGGCCGAAGGCCAGCTTCGCGGGCGAGGCCGGGTCGGCGGCCTTCTTCAGGCTTTCGACATAGTTTTCAGCCTGTTCGAGGTTCGAGAAGTCGCCCGTCCCTGCCACGGCCTGAACGTCGCGGTCACCCCATGTGGAGAGGCGATACTGCATTTCGTCCAAGTAAGGCAGTTGGTTGCCGGCTTCGTCGACTTTCCAGTAGTAGGGGTTGCGGCGCAGCACGACCACGTCATCCGGACGATGCTCGACCACGACCCAGCCACCCATGACCGGGAAGTTCATGTAATCCGACGGGAAAGCGTCGTGGAACGACTGATAGTCCTTGCCGCCGTACTTCGGATGCTGGGGCTTCAGGATATGGCTCGGGCCGGGGCAGAAGTTGCCATAGGCGAAGTTGTACAGAACCGATTCCGGGAAGGCAGTGTCGAAGGTCAGCGTGAAGGTATAGTCGTCGACATTCTTGTAGACGCCATTCGCATAGGTCGCTTCCGAGGCGCCCATCAGCGGTGTGACGTCTTTGTCCATCACGACGTCGTTGTAGTAGAACTCGGTGTCAGCGGTGGTGAAGGGCGCGCCGTCCGACCACTTGGCACCCTCGATCAGGTGCACGGTCAGGGTCTTGCCGTCTTCCGACCATTCCCAGGCCTTGGCCAGGTTCGGCATCGGCTGCAGGTCAGAGGAGTTGACTTCGAACAAGGGACCGGTGCGGGTCAGGCACTCGACCAGACCGATATCGATGCCGCCCCAGCCGTAAGACTGGCCAGCCCAGAAGTTCCAGCCTTCCGGACGGCCGCCGATGACGTGACGCATCACGTCGCCGTAGACGCCGGTGCCATCAGGCTCGTTCGCGGTCTTGTAGACCAGCGGCTCTTTCGGCAGTCGCTCGGCCAGCGGCGGCAGCTTGCCGGCGGTCTCAAACGCCTTGACCCACTCCGGCTCGTTATAGGCCGGCAGAGCCTTGTATTCGTAAATGTCGGAGCGGTTGACGAAAACAGGGGTGCCCTGAGCGTCAAACTTGGGCGCGTCCGGCGGAGTGGTCGGTGCCATAACATCGGCACGGACCGCCACAGCGGACACACCCAGCAAAAGCGCCGCCAAAGCGACGCGCTGGATTTTCATGGTTTATCTCCTCCCGATGACCCCCGCGAAGGGGCCAGTGTTTGCGATTTGGACGCAGTCCCGAAAGCGGTTTGATTCCTCCCCGGGTACAAACACTGTGCGGACAATCGGGCTTTACAACAATAGCGTTTTACAAGATTCTATTCCGGCTTTCTCAGATTGGACCCAAGCGCCGATGAAAGACCAAGCCGACAGCGATCGCCTCAAGGGTGCGCCCAAGCACGAGCGGCACTTCTACGCCACCAACCGCGCCTTCGGCCGCTTCGGGATGCGAATCTTCGAACCCACCACGATGGAACGCCCACACTGGCACGGCCATGTCGAGGCGAACTTCTGCATGCATCACGCGATGGGCTATGATGTTGACAGCGAAGCCGTCGAGGTGCCACCCAACCGTCTGGCGATCTTCTGGGCAGGCATCCCGCACCGGTTGCATACCGTGATCCCGACCGGCAACGAACCGCCCAAGCTGGCCAATATCTACCTGCCGCTGGACGCTTTTCTGATGATGAACCACATCATGCCGATGCAGGTGGCCCTGCTGGGCGGCGGCATGGTCCTGCTGCCAGAGGCTTTGTGTTCCGAAGAGATGGTGCGCCGCTGGTACGCCGACTACCGCTCCGGCGATTTTGAACGCACCGAAGTGCTGAAGATGGAGATGAACGCCCTCTTCCGCCGCGCCTTCATCGGCGAACCCGACTTCCTGCGCCAGCCCCGCAACGATGCCGTTGGAGAGCGGGCGCTGAGTTCCGTCCACATCCGCCACGTGATCGCCATGGTGCGACTGGTTCTGGAAAACCTCGACAAACCGCTGAAGAACGCCGACATCACGGCGGTGACCGGCCTGCACGAGAATTACGCGCTTGGATTGTTCACAAGGATCATGCAGATCCCCCTCAAGCAGTTCGTGCTGCGCATGCGCCTGATGCGGGCACGGGCCCTGCTGGTGGAAAGCTCGCTGGCGATTGCTTCGGTGGCCGAGGCTTCGGGCTTCACCTCTATCAGCCAGTTCTACCACCAGTTCAAAGTGGCCTACGGCATAGCCCCCAACGCGGTGCGCAGTCAGTATCTTGCATAAAGGGGATTGATGGTACCGCTTCCCCGGCTTGAACGGGGGACCTCTAGATCCACAATCTAGCGCTCTAACCAACTGAGCTAAAGCGGCACATCATCACCGAAGTCTGCACCCCGGTTGGGCGTGATTTAGGGACTTCACACCGGGGGGTCAACCCGGAAAATCAAGAAGAGGTCCGGGGCGGCGGCGGTCAAGCTTGACAGCGCGCCTCCCCTCGCCCAAACCGCAACCAAATCGGACAAGGAGATCGCCATGGGGATCGACAAGCAAAGCGACGTTTCGGCCAATATCCAGATCGGTCCGACCGATCAGGGCATGGTGCGCATCTACATCGAGGCCGATGACGGCACCGAACTGCCCATGGACTTCGAACCGGACGAGGCGCTCGACATAGCCGAAGAACTCCGCGCCGCCGCCGAAGCTGCCCGCGCCATGGGCAGCAAGCCTGCGCCCCGCAAGAAGTAAGGGCACCCGTAGGGTGGGGTTACAACCCCACCCTACCCGATCAGCGCAGCAATGCCCGGATCGCGGTAGGCATGCAGCCGCGCCGCAGCATGCCTGGCGAACTTGTGCAGCAGCGCCTTGCGCCGCGCCCCGGCCAGCGGGGTCTCCTCGCCCATCCTGACAATCTCTGCATCATAGGCATCGGCCAGGATGAGCCCCGTGCCCTCGGGCAGCAATTCGGTCGGGAAATCCGCATCAACGGCCCAGAAGAAGCGGTCACAAAACTCCAGATACCCCTGCCACTTCTGATCGGCCCGGAAATCTGCCCGTCCTGACTTGCACTCGATCACCCAGACCTCGCCCTTCGGCCCCAGCGCCATCAGATCGACGCGCAAGCCGCTCACCGGCACCATCTCTTCCACCGTGACGAAATCCAGCGCGCGCAGCGCCCGCGCCACGCCGCGCGCCAGCCGCTGGCCGGGCATCGCAGGCAAAGGCTCGGAAAGGGGATCTGTCTGGTCCATCGCCAATCAATGAACGAAAGATGAACATCAGGCAAGCCTTGCGTAACGCCGTCCATGCGCCTATCTAGGTCGTTGGCGGGTTCTGCTCTTCTCGTGCGAGGCACCTTTTCCAGTGGCCGATAAGCAAACGCATGGGAGCTGGCTCTGACAGGATCCTGGTCCTGCTACCTGGCGCCCACCTGAGACCTCTGGCTCTCGGGAAAAATCCGTCTCCACGGCCGCTGCGGGCCCGCCACCTCATCCCAGCAGACATGAAAAAGCCCGAGGCGCAAACCTCGGGCCAAACCCCATGCCGCCAAAGATCAGCGGCGCTTGCGCTGAACCGTCGCCTCGACCCGGATCGGGATCAGAGTGCCGCCGCGCGGGCCCCGATCTTCGGCCAGCCCCATGACAGCGATGCCGAACTGCACGCCCGCAAACAAGACGCCGTGAAAGACCCACAGCATCAAGGCCGCCACCAGACCCATGTCCGAGTGCAACACCAGCCGCCCGATCCCCGCCACATCCAAGGCCACCAAGGCGCCCACAAACCCCGCCGCCAGCGCAAAGCCGAAAGCCACGTTGACGATGTACAGGCGGATAAGCTTCGGCATGATTCCTCCTCAGGACCCCATGATCTGTAAATGAGGCTAGCATGCCACAGTTGCAAGGGAAGCGGATAAATTGTGATGCCGCCCGCCCAACGCCAGTTTCCGCCGAGACCTGCCTAAAATGAGATCAAAACATAGCAGGCAAAGCAACCGCCCTGCCTTGCCGGGTCCTCAACGCGTCAGGCGTCAGAACCCTTCCGGCTTGATCTCATGCGCCATGTGGTCCAGCACGGCGTTCACGAACTTGGGCTCTTTGCCATCCGGAAAGAAGGCCTTGGCGACATCGACATATTCCGTGATCGCCACCCGAGGCGGTGTCGGCATCGCAGCCAGTTCCGCCCCCGCCGCGCGGAACAGCGCCCGTATCACCGGATCAATCCGCGCAATCGGCCATTTCGCCACCAAGGCGCGGTCGGTCATCTGGTCGATCTTGGCCTGCAGATTCACCGCATGATCCACCACGGCGCGGAAATGCCCCACGTCGCCTTCCGCCATCTCGTCCTCGTCATAGATGGCGCCAAAGCGGTGCGTCTCGAATTCCTTCGTCACGGCTTCCACCGTCTGGCCCGACGACTCCATCTGAAACAGCGCCTGCACGGCATAAAGCCGCGACGCCGATTTCATCTGCTTCTTGTCGGCCTTCTTCTGGTCTGCCGTCACTTTGTCAGCACTCATGCGCGAAACCCGATCCCTTTCGTCTGGCCCGCCCATTTGCGCGAGATTGCGATCAGGTGCAAGGCCGCAGCCACCGCCTGTCCGCCTTTATCCTGCCCCTTGGGATCGGCCCAAGCCATCGCCTCCTCGCGGGTTGCGGCCAGCAGCACCGACTGGCCGATGCAAGCGCCGCCCATGTTCAACGCCATCAAGGCCCGCCCCACTTCGGCGGCCATCTGGGCCTGAACCGGACCCGTCCCCGTGATCACTCCCAAAGCCGCATAGCCATCAAACTCCGCCAGACGCTCGGCCAAGGCCACGGCGGGCGGGATTTCCAGGGCGCCCGGCACTTCCAGCACCTCAACCTCTGCGCCAGCGACTTCCGCCTTGGCCCTGGCACCCGCCAGAAGGCCGCCGGACACCTCGGCGTCCTGCGGGGCCGAGACGATCAGCAACCGCACCGGCTTGGCGAAACTGGGCAGGGGCAGGGAAAGATAGGAGTCTGTCATGGGATCACCTCCTTGGGGCCCCACAACCTTAGCGAAACCCGGCCCCCGGCGCCAGTGCGGGTCATGGGTAGGATGGGCAATCTGCCCATGTCGCGCCCAAGGCCTTAAGGCAGGTCCTGACCCTCACCGCCCAAAAAAGCGCTCGGCCGGCAGATAGGCCGCCAGACGCCCAGGGTCGAGCCATTCCCGTTCCAGCCCGGTATCGCCGATCAGGATCACCCGGTCTGACGGCGTCTGCCCCAAAGCCAGCCGCAAGGCCAGGCGAACCTCGGCAAAACGGGCGAAGGCATGGGGCGCCGCGTGGGCCGCGTCCAGATGGTCCGGATTGGCCGCCAGGATAAGCGAGGGCGGCATCGCCACCGCCAGCGCCATACGTCCGGCTGCCACTTCGCCCAGCTTGGCCGCGCGTTCCTCTGGCAGCAGGGGCCGCAGCGTATTGACCCGCAACGCATTGGACGAAAACAGAAACGCCACCACATCATGCCCGGTCGAGGCCCGAACGGACGCATAGGTCCGATACTCCAGCCCCAGATCCTTGGCCCGCTTCACCCGCGTGCGCAGCACCTCGACCGGCAGGGTCGGCAACAAGGCCGCCCGCGCCGTCTTCCAGCAATGCACCCGCCACGCCTTGCCCTCGGCCACCGAGGGGCCACCGTTATGCCCGATCATGTCCCGCACCTCCGTGGCATAAAGGCTAGCGCCATGAACTTTCTTCGACAACCAAGGCTTTTGCCTAAGATTTGCCATGTCCGGCGGGGATTGTCAGCACTCGGAAAGGTTTCCCCTTTATCCGTGGCCGCAGAGCGGCGCACACATCGGGGATTGGATGACGCCAGACATGCAGACCTCGGCCCAAGGCCACCGCTTTCTCTTCCTGCAAGGGCCGCACGGGCCCTTCTTCCACCGTCTGGGGCGCATGCTTGCGCAGGCCGGGGCAGAGGTCTGGCGCGTGGGCTTCAACCGGGGCGACCGCGCCTTCTGGCCAACCTTGCCCAACTACATCCCCTACAAGGGTCTGGCCGAGGATTGGGCCACCACCTTCCGCGCTATCGTGGCCCAGAAATCCATCACCGACATCGTGCTTTACGGCGACACAAGGCCGATCCACGCTCAGGCCGTGGCCGAGGCCCGTGCCCTAGGCCTGACGGTGCATGTGTTCGAGGAAGGCTATCTGCGCCCGCATTGGGTCACCTATGAACGCGGCGGGGCCAATGGCCACTCGCGCCTGATGCAGATGTCGATCGCCCAGATGCAGGCTGCCACCGCGCAGCTTGACATGGACCTGCCCGACGCCCCTGCCCATTGGGGCGACATGCGCCAGCACATGTTCTGGGGCGCCCTTTACCACTGGTTCGTGCTGACCGGCTTCTGGGACTATCGCAACTTCCGCCCGCACCGCGCCCTGACCGTCGGGCAAGAGTTCCTTCTGTACCTGCGCCGCCTCGCCATGCTGCCCCTGCACCGGGTCGAGCGTCTGGCCGCCACCTTCCGCATCAAGCACGGCGGCTTCCCCTATCATCTGGTCCTCTTGCAACTGGAACACGACAGCAGCTTCCAAATGCATTCCCCCTTCCGCACCATGTCGGAATTCCTGACCCTTGTGGTGGACGGTTTCGCAAAGGGTGCCCCGCCGCACCACCACCTTGTCTTCAAGGCCCACCCTTTGGAGGATGGCCGCGTCCCCGTCGCGCGTGAGATCCGGCGTCTGGCCGCCCTGCACGGCGTGACAAACCGCATCCATTTCGTCCGGGGCGGCAAACTCGCGCGGCTTCTGAACCACGCCCGCACCGCCGTGACGGTGAATTCCACCGCCGCCCAGCAGGTCCTCTGGCGCGGCTTGCCGCTGAAAGTCTTCGGCGCCGCCGTCTATGCCAAGCCCGAATTCGTCTCGGCCCAACCGCTGCCCGAATTCTTCGCCAAGCCCACCCGCCCCGACAGCCGCGCCTACCGCGACTATCGCCACTACCTCTTGGAGACCAGCCAAATCCCCGGCGGCTTCTATTCCGCGCTAGGACGGCGCGAATTGCTGCGCCAAGTCGTCGACATGATGCTGCAATCCGAAGACCCTTATGACGCCCTCACCTCGGGAAACGCGGCACCACGGCAACAGTTGCGCCTCGTCAACTAGACTTTCGCGCAGTTCCGCAAACTCGGCACTTTCATTTTACACTTTGGTTATGTAGCCTTACGGGCAAAACTTGAGGCAAACTCCACCAAAGGAGCCCGGGCAGTGAAATTGATGAAATCAAGGGGGGCTTTGGCCCTGACCCTTGTTGCGGTTCTTTTGGGCACGGTAAGCTGTGGCTTGCCCCGCTCTGGCCCCAACAAGCGCGAGATCTTTGCAGGCTCGGTCCTGAACGGCGGCGATGCCTTTATCGTCACGGTGAACCCGGCCGTGACGCGCGCCACAGCGGTGATGCCCGCCTTGGGCTTCTCCTCGACCTTCCTGAAGGCCGGGGTTATGGCCCCTGACATCATCTCCTCCGGCGATACGCTGGGCCTGACGGTGTTCGAGAACGTCAAGGACGACCCGCTCTTGGGCAACACCGGCCAGCGCGTCTCGGCCCTGCAAACCCTGCAGGTCGATGGCCAAGGCTATATTTTCGTCCCCTACGCCGGCCGCGTGAAGGCTGCAGGCCAAACGCCCGAAGGCCTGCGCGACGTCATCACCCGCAAGCTCGACCCGCAAACGCCAGACCCGCAGGTCATCGTGCAGCGCCTTGCCGGCAACGGCTCGACCGTCACCGTATCAGGCTCCGTCGCAGGCCAAGGCAACTTCCCGATCGACGCACCGACCCGCACCCTGTCGGCCATGATCGCCAAGGCCGGCGGCTCCACCCTGCCGCTGCCCGTCGCCGTGGTGAACGTCACGCGCGGCAACCGGACCGAGAAGGTCTGGCTTGCCGACCTCTACTCGAACCCGCGTCTCGACATCGCCCTGCGCCCCGGCGACACCATCGTGATTTCACAGGACACCCGCGCCTTCGTGGCGTTGGGGGCAACCGGTGCGCAGAACCGCGTGCCCTTCCAGACCCAGACCCTGTCCGCGCTGGAGGCCATCGCCACCGTCGGCGGCCTCAACTCCAACATCGCCGACCCGACCGGCGTCTTCGTCCTGCGCAACGAACCGGCCGAGATCGCCGATGCCGTCCTTGGCCGCACCGACCTCGTCGGTGACCAGCGCATGGTCTATGTGCTGGACCTCACCAAGCCCACCGGCCTGTTCGAGGCCCGCGACTTCCTCATCCGCGACGGCGACACGGTCTATGTGACCGAGGCCCCCTTCGTGCAATGGAACAAGACCATCGGCGCGATCACCGGCACCGCCGCGCAGGCCAACACGCTGAACACCACTGCCAACAACCTCGGCGGCTGAATGGACAGCGACGACGTCAAAGCCGCCGGGTCCATTCCCCGGCGGCTTTTTGCATATTCCGCTGGTTTCTTCACCCAACCCCGCCTCCGCCGCATCCTTGCGCTGGCGGGACACGACATCCACTTCGGCCTGCCCGGCGTGCAGGATGGCGTGGTGGTCTGGGGCCACTCCCCCTACGCGGCCCGCGGCGAGGCCATAGCCGCCCGCCGCAACCTGCCCCTGATCCGCATCGAGGATGCCTTCCTGCGCTCCCTGCGTCCCGGTAGGATGGGCGATCCGCCCATGGGCCTCCTGATTGACCCGCAGGGCGTCCATTTCGACAGCAGCAAACCCTCGACTCTGGAGCATATCCTTGCCCACCAACGCTTGGACGATGCGAACCTTCTGAATCGCGCGCGTGATGCAATCGCTAGAATTTCGGCGCTCGACTTATCAAAATACAACATTCACGACCCAACCCTTCCCGTCCCGTCCCCCGGCTACGTACTGGTGATCGACCAGACCAAAGGCGACGCCTCCATCCGTCATTCCGGCGCCAATGCCGCCCGCTTCGCCGAGATGCTGGCCCTCGCCCAATCCGAACACCCCACCGCCCGCATCGTCATCAAGACCCACCCCGAAACCCAATCCGGCCTCCGCCCCGGCCATTTCACCATCGCAGAAGGCCGCGTCACCCTCTGCGACCAGCCCGTCTCCCCCCGCCACCTCCTCGAAGGCGCCGTTGCTGTCTACACCGTCTCCTCGCAACTTGGGTTCGAGGCGATCCTCGCCGGTCACCGACCTACCGTCCTCGGCCAACCCTTCTACGCCGGCTGGGGCCTGACCGACGACCGCATGCCCCTCGCGCGCCGCACCCGCACCCTGACCCGCACCCAACTCTTCGCCGCTGCGATGATCGTGGCACCCACATGGTATGACCCCTGCCGCGACCGCCTCTGCGACCTCGAACAGGTCATCGACCACCTTGAAGCCCAGGTCCGCGCCTTCCGCGAGGACCGATACGGCCATGTCGCCGCCGGAATGCGCCTCTGGAAACGCCGCCGCCTGCAAGACTTCTTCGGCCACCCCAAACCCCTGATCTTCCGCGACTCCCCCGCCGAGGCCGCCGCCCTCGCCCAGACCACAAACCGCACCCTCCTCGTCTGGGCCAGCAAAGCCCCTGCCGACCTCGCATGCTTG
>CANBRQ010000073.1 GCA_947371955.1 Paracoccaceae bacterium
TCAGAACGGCATCCGGCATGGCGACAGCGACGATATTGTCCAGACCGATGCCCACCAGTCGCAGGCTGTCGGCTTCCGAGCGCAAAAGCGTGTCGTTGCAGTCGATGGCGATGGCGTTGCCGTGGGTCACAACACCCGAGGCATCCGGACCGGACTCGCGCCAGACGGCTTCCCAGCCGCCAAGGTCAGACCAGACACCACTATAGGGCACCACGGTCAGGTTGCTGGCCTTTTCCATCACGGCGTAGTCGATCGATATGTCAGGCAAGGCAGCCCATTCCGCAGGGGCCAGTCGCGTGAAGCCAAGGTCAAGCGTGCCAGCGGCGAGAGAGGCGCGCACACCTTCCAGAATGTTGGGCGCAAATTCCGCAAAGGCCGCGATCAACGTGGTGGTGGTGAACAGGAAGATCCCGGCATTCCACGCATGCCGCCCATCGGCCAGCATCGCGGCCGCGGTTGCGGCATCGGGCTTTTCTTTGAACTGCTTCAAGGGCTGCGGCACCGGAGCGAAACCTGGGGCCTCTTGCGAAAGCTCCAGCCAGCCGTAGCCGGTTTCGGCACGGTCAGGCTGGATGCCGAAGGTCACCAACCGGCCCGACAGGGCCGAGGGCACCGCAGCAAGAACCGCCGCCCGAAACTGTGCATCCTGCGGAATGACATGGTCAGACGGGGCCACGATCATCAGCGCCCCCGGCTCTGCCGCGTCCAGCACCAGCGCCGCAGCCAGAACCGCCGGCGCGGTATTGCGCCCCTGCGGCTCGATCAGGGTCGCAATCGGCGTGACTTTGATCGCATCCAGTTGGTCCTTGACGATGAAGCGGAAATCCGACCCTGACACAACCAACGGCGCGGCAAATCCCGGCGCCACAAAGCGGCGGGCCGAGGCTTGAAACAGGCTTTCATCCCCTGAAAGCGCCGAAAACTGCTTCGGAAAGCTCTTGCGCGACAAAGGCCAAAGGCGAGTACCGGATCCGCCACACAGGAGGACAGGGTGAATGGTTTGCGTCATCATATCAGTCCTTGCTTCAAGCGCGTCAATCAATGGCCGCCACGGATTGCGGCGTCCGTCTTCAGTTGCTCCAAATACCAAGTGTATGTTGCAGCAATACCTGCGCGCAACTCGACAGTGGATTTCCAGCCCAGCCGTTCCAGCCGCGTGACATCCATCAGCTTGCGCATTGTTCCATCGGGTTTGCTGTCGTCAAACGCCAGACGCCCCTTGTAGCCCGTGGTTTCCGCCACGATCTGCGCCAGTTCGGCGATGGAGACATCCGTGCCGCTGCCCACGTTGATATGGCTGAGCATGGGTTGGGTTTCCGCCTGATAGGTGGCGGCGTCAAGATCCAGCACGAACAGGCTCGCCTCTGCCATGTCATCGACATGCAGGAACTCGCGCCGCGGCTTGCCCGAGCCCCAGATCAGCACCTCGTCCGCACCCGAAAGCGTTGCCTCATGAAAACGGCGGATCAGGGCAGGCAGGACGTGGCTGTTGGTCGGGTGGAAATTGTCGCCCTCGCCATACAGGTTGGTCGGCATGACAGAGCGGTAGTCGACACCATACTGCCGGTTGTAGCTTTCACACAGCTTGATCCCGGCGATCTTGGCAACGGCATAGGGCTCGTTCGTCGACTCCAGAACGCCGGTCAGCAGCGCATCCTCGCGCATCGGTTGCGGGGCTTCCTTGGGGTAAATGCAGGACGATCCCAGTTGCAGCAACCGCTTGACGCCGGAAGCATAGGCCTGATGGATCACGTTGCATTCGATCATCAGGTTTTCGTAGATGAACTGCGCGGGATAGGTGTTATTGGCCAGAATGCCGCCCACCTTGGCCGCAGCAAGGATCACCACATCCGGCTTGATGTCCTGAAAGAAGCCGCGGACGGCGTCTTGATTGGTCAGATCCAGTTCGGCGCTGGTGCGGGTGATCAACTCATTCCCGCCCTGCGCCTGCAAACGGCGCAAGATTGCCCCGCCTACCATGCCACGGTGGCCTGCGATGTAGATTTTCATTCTTTTCCCCTTTGGGAGATTGTGTCCCGCACTGTGAACAAAAACTCAGCTTACTGTCGATCGCATAACCAAAAATAGAGGAAAGGTCTGCAGTTCTTTTAGCCGGCATTGTGCTTCACGGCAACGCCACGTGAGTTAGCAACTAGGATAGACCTGAGTTGTACCACCACTGCGTCAGTAGTTGGCTCGATCATGCTAAAGAAAGAACGAAAGGGGGTTCCGACTTTACGTCTGCACGTCAGGGTTATCTGCTGGGATTGTAACAAGGGCGATTTCCAATCATGCCATAATCGTGGCGCATTCATGATCAAAGCGTTAAACTGGCCTGCAGCCACACCACTATGTAGTGTGGAGACGAAGTTTTTGCCACCAGAATCAGTAATTTCAAGAATGCCAGAATTAGCAGAGGATACGAATGTAACCGCAGCAATCTCACCAGGTATGCTCAGCGTCACCGATTCATCTGGTTCCAGAATGACGCTCATGAAATCAAAACTCGAGTTGCGAAACTGCTGAATCCGTTGCCCTGGAATGTCCGCAAGTGTGACCACGCTCGAATCGTCAAACGGATCGGCTGTCAAAGGGGGGGGCAGAACATCATTGTCCATATCAGCAGGCTTCGTTGTAATCGCTTCGACAACCAAATCTGCGATGTCAGGATAAACTGAAGCAGAATAATGCATCACGTCACGATATACACCGACATCGTTATAGCGCTGCCTCAGCACCGTATCGACATCTATAACCTTGAACCGATTGTATCTTGCAATAAATTCGTCCAGCATTGTCCTCATTACCTCAATGCGTTTGCGATGATCAGAGTTGCTTGACGCAAAGACCAACCCAAATATTCTAGTGTTGGGCCAGCGCTGCAACAGCATTCTAATCAAGCCTTCGTAGCTTTTGCGCCAGTAAGTATAGTCAAAGGTTGCCGTGATGCTGGTGTCATTTATTGCATATTCGATAAAGATTATGTTAGGGTTGTCAGCCTTTCCCATCAGCAAAAACTGCTCTATTCCCATCGGGCATGCACTTATCCCAACAGAGTAATTGTTCGCCTTGATTTCCTCACCCTCGAACTTTTCACGAATGCTGTTTAAGATACTGGCTACATACCCGTTTCGAACGAACGTATTTGAGCCTCCAAGAAACATGATTTCCATGACTACTGCATCTTCCTGTCAGGTCGCGGCCAAACAAAGACCATCGATCAACTCCCAGTCGCTCTTCCGGCCTCATTATCTCACGATAAACCCCGGCCAACCACATCGAACCAAGGTCAATTCCTCTGCTCCAAAGGAACGGACAACCTTCTCGAAGCCAAAATAAGAAAAGTGCGAGACATGGACCGCTGGGTTGGACAAGGGATGTGAGACGCCGGGCGTGACTGGTTCATCCAGGAAATGCCACCAGCGCTCGTTGAACCACGGGACCGATATGTAAAGCGGCGCGTCGTATTTCTTGCTGGCCAAAACCAGATCGCGCAGCAGATCGCGCGGGTGGTGCAGGTGTTCCAGCACCATCACACAGGTGATCAGGCTGGGCTTGGGATGCACGCTGCCGATATCCCAAAGCTCCCTGCGAAGATCCAGCCCGTGATCAATGCCGTAATTGACGCAGGCTGCGTTAAGTTCGTAGCCCACGCCACCGCCACCCAGCGTCCGGGCAGTGTCGATCAGCGTTCCGATGCCGCAGCCGATATCGAGCAGAATCGGCTTGTCGATGCCGATCTTCTGGAGAAGATCAAGGCTGAAGCCCTGATTGCGTTCCTTGACCTTGAGATGCCAGGAAATTGAATCCGACACCGGCTGCATTGGCGCATCAGGCGAACAGAAGCTTTCGCAATCCGCGCAATATAACAGATCAACCGACGTGCCGCGTTCGGAATAGATGCCGATCAGCTCTGCCTTGCTGCTGTCACAAATAGCGCAACGCGGCGGGACAGAACCGAGATTTCCCCGCGCGACCAAAGAGTCGGCGCCGAGTTGAAAAGGCCGCGGCCTGGGTCGTGGTGTTGGGCCTGACATTCAGAAATCTCCTCGATTGAACAGCGTTCTGGCGGGGTGATCAATTCCAGAGCGCCTGTGATCATGGTCAGGGACGCGTGCCGTCGCCCGGGCAATGCTTCGGTTGGCCCGAAAGCCTTGATGCCGGCATTTTCCCAAGCGGTCAAGCGATGCCGATGCCAATCTTCTGCACTTGTCGTACTACGTCCCGGACGTATTCCCGGAATGCATCTGATTCGGCTTTCCAGACCAAGCCTTCATCCGGCAGGGCAACACGCTTGGTGTCGCGGTTCCATTGCAGCCAGAACAGCCAGGCTAGGCGGGCCGTCTTCAGACGCCACTCATCTGAGGACTCATCCAGCACCGACACGTCTCCGACACCACGAAACTTTATTCCCTCGCGTTCAGCGGCGCGCAGCGTGAAGCGGATGAAGGCGCGAAACGCGGTTGCCTCTTCGTCCCAGGTCCCGGCAGCGCCAACTTGCAGTGCAGACAGTTGTAAGCGCGTGGCATTCGACCAGAAAGCAAATGCGATCTTTGCGCTCATCAGGCGCCAGTCTTCGGTTTCGGTCCCTAAAGGCACGGTGCCGAAAGCAACGGCCTCTTTCGTCTCAACCGCCGGTTTTGCCGTTGCCATCACCGGGGCTCCGGTGGGAGATCTCTTCTTTGTAGATTTCCTGCTCAAGAATTTACTCCTAAATTCGGCTTTGCCGCTGATTCATCCTATAAGTCACGCTTTGATCGGCAGCACCCCCGTCGCCGGAATGTTTACTCGATCGAAACCGCAGATTGTAGTCCGTGGACCTTCAACAGGGCATGTGTCTTTGCGGTACGTAGATCGCTCATCACCATCTCGTGGCACATGTCCCGGGCGGTGATTTCTGGCATCCAACCCAGCTTCTCCTTTGCCTTGGTCGGGTCACCCAGCAGGGTTTCCACCTCTGCCGGGCGGAAGTAGTGCGGGTCAATGCGCATCACCACCTGACCTTCACGCACCTGAGGTGCAAGGTCGCCCTCGACCTTCTCGACCACGGCGATCTCATTCACGCCGGTGCCTTGGAAGGACAGGGTTATCCCCAAGTCTGACGCCGCCCAGGTGATGAACTCGCGCACCGAATATTGCTTACCTGTGGCGATCACAAAGTCTTCTGCAGTGTCTTGCTGCAACATCATCCATTGCATGCGGACATAGTCCTTGGCATGGCCCCAATCGCGCAGAGAGTCGATGTTGCCCATGTAAAGACAGGGCTCAAGACCCATCGCAATATTGGACAGACCGCGCGTGATCTTGCGGGTCACGAAGGTTTCGCCCCTGCGCGGGCTTTCGTGATTGAACAGAATGCCGTTGCAGGCATAAATCCCGTAGGCTTCGCGGTAGTTCACGGTGATCCAGTAAGCGTACAACTTCGCCACGGCGTAGGGAGAGCGCGGGTAGAACGGCGTGGTCTCGCTTTGGGGAATTTCTTGGACCAGACCATAGAGCTCTGAGGTCGAGGCTTGATAGAAACGGGTTTTCTGTTCCATCTTGAGGAAGCGGATCGCCTCCAGCAAGCGCAGGGTGCCCATGGCGTCGACGTCTGCCGTATATTCAGGTGCCTCGAAGCTGACAGCCACGTGCGACTGGGCGCCAAGGTTGTAAACCTCGTCCGGCTGAACTTCGGACAGGATTCGAGTCAGGTTGGAACTGTCGGTCAGATCGCCGTAGTGCAGTCGGAAACGGGCGTTGTCGATATGCGGGTCTTCGTAAATGTGGTCGACGCGCTGGGTGTTGAACAGCGAGGCGCGACGCTTGATGCCGTGCACCTCGTAGCCTTTTTCCAAAAGTAATTCAGCAAGATACGAGCCGTCCTGACCCGTCACGCCACTGATCAAAGCTTTCTTCATTATATGGGGCCCATCCTTGTCGTCTCATGCAATTTACAACCATCTGGTCGCCTTAGTTACTGGCGGTGAGGTAACAGAAAGTTACAACCCGTTCCAGATCTCTGGTACAGCATAGCAGCGATATGCCGCATTTTCGTGCCCAGATGGGCAGAAGTTGAGCATTTCGTTTGCATGGGCTTGGTGGGCTGCAGGGCTTTTCAGGCGACCACCTGACCCGCAGGGACGGCGCTGGCAGCGGCAGCCCAGCCACTAACACCACCGCCTCGTTGAATGTCGGGACCGCGCTTATGGGTGGCGCCGGCGGGGGCGGGCTTGTAACCTGCGCTCAACATGGGGGTGTAGGATGAGAATGCACAGGTTGGGCCGGTCGGGCCTACAGGTCTCGGAACTGTGTCTGGGCTGCATGAGCTTTGGCGAGCCGGATCGGGGTGGCCATCCCTGGACCCTGCCCAAGGACGAATCGCGCGCCCTGCTGCGGCAGGCGATTGAGGCGGGGGTGAATTTCCTAGACACCGCCAATGTCTATTCCGATGGCTCCTCGGAAGAGATCATGGGCGAGGTGTTGTGGCACATGGTCCGCCGCGATGAGGTTGTGCTTGCGACCAAGGTGCATGGCGTGATGCTGGCCGAACCGCAGATGCGCGGGTTGTCGCGTCGGTCGATCCTGCACAACATAGATGCCAGCCTGAAGCGGCTGAAGACAGACCATATTGATCTTTACCAGACCCACCGCTGGGATAATGACACCCCAATCGAAGAGACGATGGAGGCGCTGCACGATGTCGTGAAATCCGGCAAGGCGCGCTACATCGGCGCCTCGACCATGTGGGCCTGGCAATTCGCCAAGGCGCAAGAGGTGGCGCGGGCGAATGGCTGGACGCCGTTCGTCTCGATGCAGAACCAGATCAGCCTGCTGTACCGCGAGGAAGAGCGCGAGATGATCCCTCTGTGCCTCGACCAAGGCGTGGGCCTGATCCCGTGGAGCCCGATTGCCCGTGGCAAGCTGGCACGTCCGG
The DNA here is from genome assembly GCA_947371955.1 of Paracoccaceae bacterium. Classification (GTDB taxonomy): domain Bacteria; phylum Pseudomonadota; class Alphaproteobacteria; order Rhodobacterales; family Rhodobacteraceae; genus Stagnihabitans. Next base: position 6,917 of record CANBRQ010000073.1, read on the forward strand.
CCGGGGCGCAGACCCCGCGCGCGGGGCAGGACAAGTATATGCAGTATCTCTTCAGCAAGACCGAAGAGGCCGACGCCCGCGTGATCAGCGCCGTGCAGGCGCTGGCTACCGAGCTTGGCCGGCCGATGGCGCAGGTGGCGCTGGCTTGGGTGCGCCAGAAGGCGGGCGTCACGGCGCCCATCATCGGCGTGACCAAGCCCGAACAGTTGGCCGAGGCCTTGGCTGGCCTTGATCTGGTCCTGACACCGGGCCAGATAGCTGCCCTTGAAGCCCCCTATATCCCCCGCATGCCCCTTGGGCAGGAGTAGCACGATGACACATCCCGCCTTGGTATCCGGCCGCACCGCGGTCATCACCGGCGCCGCCTCTGGCATAGGCTATGCGGCGGCCGAAGCTGCAACGGCCCTTGGCATGCAAGTCTTGATGATCGACCTGCCCGGCGAAAAACTGGAGGCTGCGGCGGCGCGGCTGGCGGCCAAGGGGGGGAAGGTCCGGGCGGCTGGGGCCGATGTATCTGACCTTGCGGCACTGGAGGCGATTGCCGCCACAGCCGCAGACCTGCCGCCGGTCACTTTCCTGTTTAACAACGCCGGGATGGGGGTCCCTTCGACCACTTTGGGTGGCGTGCAGGAATGGGTCCGGACTTTGGGGGTGAACCTTTGGGGCATCATCCACGGCACCATGGCGTTCTCTCCGGCGATGATCGCGCATGGCGAGACGGCCTTGATCGTCAACACCGGATCGAAGCAGGGTATCACCACGCCGCCGGGCAATCCGGCCTACAACGTGTCGAAAGCCGGGGTGAAGTCGTTCACCGAGGCCCTGGCGCATGAATTGCGGAACTCTTTGGGCAAAGTCTCGGCCCATCTGATGATCCCGGGCTGGGTCCACACCGGCCTGACCGCCGCCAGCGGCGCGCCGAAACCCGATGGTGCATGGTCTGCCGATCAGGCCGTGGCCTTCATGCTGGAAAGCCTCGACCGGGGCGACTTTTATATCCTGTGCCCCGATAATGACGTGACGCGCGCTTTGGACGAAAAGCGCATCGCCTGGGCGGCGGGAGACCTGATCGAGAACCGTCCTGCCCTGTCGCGCTGGCATCCCGACTATGCCGAGACGTTCAAGGCCTATCTGAAAAGCTGACGCCTGACCGGACCGGTTGTCAAATTGAGCGCTGCCGGGCATTGCCTTAATCTCACCTCTGGCCTGCGGCCAACCGGCTCGGGCTGATGCTCGCTGCGCGGGAGTATTTGGGCAAAGAGCAAAGGGCTTGAGGATTGCGGGCAAAAGGGCTAGCAGCCGGAGCTTCATTTACCGGAGGCAGCCCCCATGTCCACCTTGGCCATCGACTTTGGCACCTCCAATTCGGCTGCGGCCATTCTGGAGGACGGCAAGGTCCGCCGTCTGGCGATCGAGACCGATGCCGAGACCGTGCCCACCGCGGTGTTTTTCCCGCTGGACAAGGGGCCGATGCGGATTGGCGTGCAGGCCGCGGTCTCGCTGATCTCGGGCGAGGAGGGGCGCTATATGCGTGCGCTCAAAAGCGTTCTGGGAACCGGGCTGTTCCATGAACAGCGGCTGATCGGCGGCAAACGGCGGACTTTGGCCGACATTGTCACGGCCTTCCTGATCACTGTGAAAGAGCGGGCCGAGGCTGCCTCGGGCCGCCGCTTCACGCGGGCCTTGTCGGGGCGTCCAGTGCATTTTCACACCTCTGATCCGGTGCGGGATGCCAAGGCCGAGGCCGACCTGTTGGGGTGCTACAAGGCGGCCGGGTTTGAGGAGGTTTCCTTTCTCTTTGAACCCGAGGCTGCTGCCTTGGCGACGCATGGCCTGGGCCAGCCCGGAGAGTTGGGTCTGATCGTGGATATCGGCGGCGGGACCTCGGACTTTTCGGTCTTCCGCACCGAGGCGGGCAAGGTGCGGATTCTGGCCAGCCATGGGATAAGGCTGGGCGGTACGGACTTTGACCATGCGGTGTCCATGGCCCATGCGATGCCCTATCTTGGCTATGGCGGGCAACTGAAGCGGCAGATGGGCGAGGGGCTCTTGCCGGTGCCCAACCATATCTATGTCGACCTTTCGACCTGGGCAAAGATCCCGTTTCTTTACACGCCCGAAACCCGCGCCATCGTGGCGGATATGGTCAAGGTCGCCGTCAAGCCGCGCCACCTGCGGCGGTTGGCGAAGGTTCTGTCGGACGAACTCGGCCATGAACTGGCCTTCGCGGTGGAGCGTGGCAAGATCAACGCCAATGCGGGGCGCGAGGGCGCGCGCATTCAGATGGACAAGGTCGAGCCTGACCTGCAGGTCGCCATCTCCCGCGCCTCACTGGACCGGGCGTTGGCGCGCTACCGCGAACCCCTGCGAGAGGCGGCGCTGGAGACCTGCCAGATGGCCGGCGTGACGCCTGAGGCGATTGGCACGGTGATCCTCGTCGGCGGCTCCAGCCTGATGGGGATGGTGGAGGCGGTGGCGCGCGGCCTTTGCCCGAATGCCAAACTGCAGAATTCCGAGCCCTTCACGGCGGTTGTTGACGGCTTGGCGCTGGCGACGGACCCCAATCTGTCACGATAGGGGCCGTTTTTCCGCCCAACCGTAAATTCCCCGTAGGCAAAGCTCGTCCGATTCGTTACCATTTTCGAACATAAGTCTTCGAAAAGTCGACGACCAACAAGAAACGGGCAGGCAGGACAGGTATGAAAACGGGCTCGGCGGGCACGTTCGTCATCGCGTGGTTGCAGACAGAAACAGACGGAGTAAAGGCCGCGCCTTTGGACAGGCTGACCGCTGGCGTCACTTGGCGCTGGACGGGCGAGCCGGTGCGGCTTGACGGGCGGGCCGCGATCCTGCGTCTGGAAGGGGCCGAGGGGGTGGCGCAGATCCGGCGCCGGGCCTCTCGCGTCGCACGCCGGTTGGTGGGCCATGTGGCGCGGCCAAGGGCGGAACGGCCCGAGGACCTTGACCCGGCCTTTCCCGGCTTCACGCTGACCGACGGCTTTGTCTCTTACCCGATGACCGTTCTGGCCATGCCCGACAGCGGCGCGCTGCTGATCCTTGCCGAGGAGGCTCTGCCGCCGGTCGATCAGGATCTGTGGGTGGCCCAAGCAGCGATTGACCGGCGCCAGATCGCACCAAAGCCGGAAAACGGCGTGATCTGCTTCACCCCCGGCACGCTGATCCTGACCCCCCAGGGCCCTAGGCCGATTGAGGCTTTGCGGCCCGGCAACCTCGTCTTCACCCGTGACAATGGTGCGCAGGCGGTTCTGTGGACGGGATACCGAAACATCTCGGCCGCGCGCCTGCATCTGATGCCGCATCTGCGTCCGATCCGCCTGCGTAGCCATGCCTTTGGCCTTGGCCGCCCTGATCCTGACCTGCTGGTCAGCCCGCAGCACAGGATGCTGGTCAAGGGGCGTGCGGCTCAGGCGCTGTTCAACGCCGATGAGGTGCTGGTCAAGGCCGAGGATATGGTCAATGACCACACGATTGTGGTGGATCATGCTTCAAGAGAGGTCCGCTACATCCATATCCTGCTGGAGCAGCACAGCGTGATCTGGGCCAACGGGCTGGAAACCGAAAGCTTTCATCCGGCCAGTGCAGCCCCCGGTTCGATGGATGACACGCAGCGCGCGGGCCTGCTTTCGGTCCTACCAGCGCTGGATCTGAACCCGCATGTCTACGGCGACTATGCCCGCCGCAACCTGTCCAGCTTCGAGGTGGCGGTCCTGCGCCACGATATGCCCAGCTTGGGTTGTTGACTCCGTTCTGCGGCACTGTATAAGCCGCCCCAGTCCCGGATGAGAGTCCGGGGCTTTTCATTGGTGTTGGTGGCCTTCGCAAGAAGTTCCCTGTCGGGTCGAAAGACCAAAGGACAACGCCCTTCATGGCCCAAGGTATGGGGACCGCAAGGTTCAGCCGGGGGCGCCAAAGAACGAAGGAGATCAGCCGTGACCAAACGCACGTCTGCCAAGTACAAGATTGACCGCCGCATGGGCGAAAACATCTGGGGCCGTCCGAAGTCCCCGGTGAACAAGCGCGAATATGGCCCCGGCCAGCACGGCCAGCGCCGCAAGAACAAACTCTCCGACTTCGGCACGCAACTGCGCGCGAAGCAGAAACTCAAGGGCTACTACGGCGACCTGACCGAAAAGCAGTTCCGCAAGATCTATTCTGACGCCGAACGCCAGCGTGGCGACACCGGCGAGGCTCTGATCGGCCTGCTGGAACGCCGTCTGGACGCCGTCTGCTACCGCGCCAAGCTGGTGCCGACCGTGTTCGCCGCCCGCCAGTTCGTCAACCACGGCCACGTCCACGTCAATGGTAAGGCAGTCAACATCGCCTCGTACCGCGTGAACGAAGGCGACGTGATCGAAGTCCGCCAGAAGTCCAAGCAAATGGCCACGATCACCGAGGCTTTGGCCCTGACCGAGCGTGACATTCCCGACTATATCGAAGTCGATCAGCACAAGCTGACCGTGAAGTTCGTCCGCACCCCGGGCCTGGGCGATGTGCCCTATCCGGTCAAGATGGAACCGAACCTCGTCGTCGAATACTACGCCAAGAACTAAAACCGGCCCTTTTGGGTGCCGGCACAAGGGCCCGCCGGCTGGCGGGCCCTTTTCGTTTACGCTGCGTCATTTTAGCAAACCAAGGACCCTGCGATGTCGATTCCTCCACGCCCGAACAAGAAGCAGACTGCCGAAGGCCGGTTCGAACAGTTCCTTTTCGCCTCGCGCTGGTTGATGGCGCCAATGTATCTGGGCCTTGTCGTCTCGCTGGCCATTCTGACCATCATCTTCGTCCGCGAAACCGCCGAGGTCCTGCCCCATGTTCTGGAAATGTCGGCGGATGAGGGGATCCTGTCGATCCTGTCGCTGATCGACCTGTCACTGGCGGCCAACCTGATGCTGATCGTTATCTTCTCGGGCTATGAGAATTTCGTCTCGAAGATGGACCTTGAGGATTCCACCGACCGGCCGTCCTGGATGGGCAAGGTGGATTTCTCGGGCCTGAAGCTGAAGCTGATCGCTTCCATTGTCGCAATTTCGGGGATTCACCTGCTGAAGGTCTTCATGGAACTGGGGCACCCCAGCGATCATCCGATCAGTCTCGACACCCTGCGCTACATGGTGATCGTGCATCTGGCTTTCGTCGTCTCGGGCGTGCTTCTGGCGCTGATGGATTGGCTGACCGCCCGGTCCAACGCGCACTGAGTTTTCCGGCTGGCCATCACTTCGCCCCGCAGATACAACGCCGGGCGAAGGAACCGAGGTTATAGATGAACGACGCCATCCGCCCGCAGCCAGGCATCATGGATATTGCGCTTTATGTGGGGGGCAAAGCCTCGGTTGCAGGCGTGTCCAATGTGGTCAAGCTGTCGTCCAACGAGAATCCGTTCGGGCCCTCGGCCAAGGCCAAGGACGCGTTCCAACGTTCCGTTCACCAGATTCACCGCTATCCCTCGACCGACCATGCGTCACTGCACCATGCCATTGCCGACGCCCACGGGCTGGACGCAAGCCGCATCATCTGCGGCGTGGGGTCGGATGAGATCATCCATTTCCTCTGCCAAGCCTATGCCGGTCCCAAGGATGAGGTGGTCTTCACCGAACACGGCTTCCTGATGTACCGCATCTCGGCCATGGCGGCTGGCGCCGTTCCGGTGGAAGTGGCCGAGCGCGAGCGGACCACCGATGTGGACGCCATTCTGCGCGCCTGCAACCGTCGCACCAAGCTGGTCTTCATTGCCAACCCCAACAATCCCACCGGCACGATGATCTCGGCCGCCGAGGTGGAACGTCTGGCCGCCGGTCTGCCGCCGCAGGCCATTCTGGTGCTGGACGGGGCCTATGCCGAATTCGTCGACGGTTATGACGGCGGTGCGGCGTTGGTGGCCGCGCGTGAGAATGTCGTGATGACGCGGACCTTCTCGAAAATCTATGGGTTAGGCGGGCTACGGGTGGGTTGGGGCTATGGCCCTAAAGCGATCATCGACGTGCTGAACCGTATCCGCGGCCCATTCAACCTGTCGAACACGCAGCTGGATGTGGCTGAGGCCGCCGTGCGCGATCAGGATTATGTCACCAAATGCCGTGCCGAGAATAGCAAGATGCGGCACTGGCTGGCGCTTGCCTTGGCAGAACTGGGTGTGCCGTCCGACACCTCGATGGCCAATTTCGTCCTCGCCCGCTTCGCCTCCCCCGAAGAGGCCGAGGCTTGCGATTTGTTCCTGCAATCGCAGGGCCTGCTTGTGCGCCGGGTCGCCAGCTACAAGCTGCCGCATTGCCTGCGGATCACGGTTGGGGATGAGGCGGGCTGCCGCCGTGTCGCTCATGCCATCGGCCAGTTCAAGGGCATGAAATGACGGTGATCTACCAGCGGGTTGCCCTGATAGGTCTTGGCCTGATCGCCTCGTCCATGGCGCATGCCATGAGGGCTGGCGGGTTGGCCGGTGAGATCGTCGGCCATGCCAAATCCGCCGAGACCCGCGCCACGGCGCTTGAGATTGGCCTCTGTGACCGCGTCTACGCGTCTGCGGCCGAGGCCGTCGAGGGTGCTGACCTTGTCGTTCTGGCGGTTCCGGTTGGCGCCATGGCGGCGATTGCCGCCGAGATTTCTCCACATCTGGCAGAAGGCGCCACTGTCACCGACGTCGGCTCGGTCAAGCAGGCGGTGATTGCCGCCGTCCAGCCGCATATCCCGGCGGGTGTGCAGTTCATCCCCGGCCACCCGATGGCAGGGACCGAGTTTTCCGGCCCGCGTTCGGGCTTTGGCACGCTGTTCGTCAACCGCTGGTGGCTTTTGACCCCGCTGCCCGACACGGACCCTGCGGCGCTGGAGCGCTTGCGGTCCCTGCTGATCGCCATGGGCGCCAAGGTCAACGAGATGGACCCGGCCCACCACGATCAGGTCTTGGCCGTGGTCAGCCACACGCCGCACCTGATTGCCTATACGATGGTCGGCGTGGCGGACCATCTGGCGCAGGTTTCGAATTCGGAAGTCATCGAGTACTCGGCTTCGGGTTTTCGCGATTTCACGCGCATTGCGGCCTCTGACCCGACCATGTGGCGCGACGTTTTCCTGACCAACAAGGACGCGGTTCTGGACATCCTCGGCCGCTTTGCCGAGGAGCTTTTCGTCCTGCAACGTGCGATCCGCATGGGCGACGGCGAACATCTGTTCGACTATTTCACGCGCACCCGCGCCATCCGCCGCGGTATCATAGAGGCCGGGCAAGACACCTCGGCCCCCGACTTTGGCCGCGTGGCGCCGCCAAAGGCCGGAGTCTGAGGTGAACTGGGCCAAGACAGCCGCTGTTTTGGCCTTAGCCGCAACCGGTGCCTCTGCCGACGCCGACCTGTCACGGTTCCGCCCAATCCCGCGCCCGGCGGAATTGGCCGCCCCGGTGACACCCCCGGCAGAGGTTGCGGACGATCTGTCGCGGTTCCATCCTCTGCCAAGGCCTGACTTTTCGGCTGTTGCAGAAGCAGAGCCCAAAGTGCGCCCTCAGCCTAGACCTGACATGACTGTCGCGTCGGCCAACGCCACTGGTGTTCGCCCACAGCCAAGACCGAATTTCACCCCCGCTAAGCTGGAAATCCAGCCGGATCTTCAGCTTGCGGCGCAACCGCTGGCCCCACCCGCCAAGCCGGAAAAGCCTGCGAAAGGCAGCCTGAAGGGTTCGGTCTGCCAAAGTGCTGATCTCAAGGGCAAGACCTTGCCGCCGATCCGCTCGGCCATCAAGGGCTGCAACGTGCCTGATGCGGTGCTGGTCAGTCAGGTGTCCGGCGTGGTGCTGAACCCGCCCGCCACGATCAACTGTGAAGAGGCGCGGGCCCTGTCGGTCTGGGTCAAGAACGGCCTGCAACCGGCGTTCAACAACCAGATCCTCGCGCTGAACGTGGTCGACAGCTATGCCTGCCGTCCGCGCAACAATGTGCGCGGCAATCCGGTTTCCGTGCACGGTCTGGGGCAGGCGATTGATATTTCAGGATTTGTGACGAAGACGGGCCGCACCTATACCGTGGCGCAAAACTACAATGCCCAGATCCGGGCCGCGCAGAAGGCGGGCTGCGGCACGTTCCACACCATCCTTGGCCCCGGGTCGGATGGTTACCACGAGAACCATATTCACTTCGATGTCGCCCACCACGGCAGGCGCGACTACTGCCGCTAGGGACTATTGCAGCCGCGGTGCCGGGCCGAGCGGCAGAAAACCAAGGCTCATCGTGCCGGACTTGAAGGTGACGGGCAGGTCCAGCACATCGGGGTCCTTCCCCGCCTTTGCCAGAAACTCCAGCCCGCGCGCGACCGTCACCTGATTTTGCGGCGGCACGAGGCCTATGGCCACCACCACGGCGGGAAGGCTGCGCCAGCCTTTCAGCGCCAGATCGATCTTGCCCTCGGCCAGCCCGTCGGCATCGGCCTTCACGGCGCCGGTCGCCACAAGGTCCAAAGCACCCCAGACCAGATGCACCTGCCGGACCGAGACCTCCAGCACCTTGGCGTCAACCATCACCCAATCAAGCGGGACAGACAGGGTGGCACTGGTGTCGATATGCAGGGTGGCGATCTTTGGCCCCAGATCGGGCAACTGCGCGAGGCTTTCAGGCAGCCTCAGATCGGTCACATCGGCCCCAAGATGCAGCGTGTTGACCTTGGTGGGGTCATTCTCTGCCGCCAGAACCGCCTTAGCCACCCCCGCCGTCCACCCCGCGTCCGAGGTCAACGCAAGCGCCTCACCCTCAACCACAAGCCGCTCGGGCGGCAGGGCGGACGTTGGCCGCATCAAAAGGCTTGCCATCAGTCGGTCAGACCCCAGCGTGACCTTCTGACCATCCGGCACTTCGATCAGCTGCGTGTGGGGCAGGGCGGCGATCAGGTGCCAGGGTTTCCAAGTCATCGCAAGCACTTGCGCGAAAGGTGCCTTCCAGCCCCAGCCGCTGACCGGATCGGCCAGATGAAGGTCGTTGATTGTCATGTCAAACCGGTCGGCGAAGCCTGCAACGGTGATGCCAGAGTTGTCAGCCACCATCCCGGCAGCCTTCTGGTCGGCAAACCACGCCTCGGCCCCCATGCGCACGGCTCTGGCGCCCACGAACCAGTAGCTGCCCCACAGGATGCCCAACAACAGGACCAGCCACAGGAAATACCTTATCCAACGCATGCGATCTGGCCCTTTTCCTTGCCCCGCCCGGATGCTTACAAGGAGGCAACGGAAAGGGCCAGTTGATGCAGGAAACGCTTTGGGTCTTTGGCTATGGCTCGCTGATCTGGGACCCCGGGTTTCCGGTGGCTGAACGTATGGTGGCACGGGCCCAAGGCTGGCATCGCAGCTTCTGCATGCGGTCTGTCCACCACCGTGGCACGCCACAGCGGATGGGGCTGGTGTTGGCGCTGGACCGCGCTGCGGCGTTTTGCGATGGCGTTGCGTTTCGGGTGCAGCCGGGGGCCGAGGCTGAAACGCTGGCCGCTTTGCGCGAACGCGAGTTGATTTCTTCGGCCTATCTGGAAGAGTGGCTGCCGGTGCAGACCGCCGATGGACGCGGCCTGACGGCACTGACCTATGTCATCGACCGCGACCATGTGCAGTACTGCGGCGGCCTTTCGCTGGCGGATCAGGCCCGGATCATCGCGGTGGCTGTGGGCGGGCGGGGTGCCAACCGCGATTACCTTTACGCCACGGCGGCCCATCTGGCCGATCTGGGCATTGCCGACGCAGACCTTGACCGTCTTGTCACATTGGTCAGGGAAATCTGTGGCTAAGCCGCTTTCGCTTGGCAGTTAAGGATTGCCTGCTATTGTCTTGATAAACATCCATTCGATCCGAAAACAGGCATGCCCCAGCAAGACTCCACACAGATTTCCTTCACCCAGCCGATCCGGCAGATTGTCACCATGCTGGTGGCCTGTGGGCTGGTGGGGGCCGGGGCCTGGTTCATCCGGGTTGAAGTTCTCAGCATTCTGCACACCAACCCGTGGCTCAATGCGTTCATCATCGGGGTCTTCAGCCTTGGCATTCTGACCTGCTTCTGGCAGGTGCTGATCCTGATCCAGTCGGTCCGCTGGATCGAGAACTTCGCGAACGAGGTTCCCGGCAGCGAAATGGCGGTTCCGCCGCGTCTGCTGGCGCCCTTGGCAGCCCTGCTGCGCCAGCATGATGCGAAAAAGCAGATCACCTCGTCCAACGCCCATTCCATTCTGGATTCGGTCGCAACCCGCATCGACGAGGCGCGGGACATCACGCGTTATCTGACCAACCTTCTGATTTTCCTTGGCCTTCTGGGCACCTTCTACGGCCTTGCCACCACGATCCCCGCCATCGTCGGCACGATCAAATCGCTGGCCCCGCAAGCCGGTGAGACGGGGGTGGAGATTTTCACCAAGCTGATGGCGGGCCTGCAGGAGCAGTTGGGCGGCATGAGCACGGCCTTTTCCTCCTCGCTGATGGGTCTTGCCGGGTCGCTGGTGGTGGGTCTGCTGGAACTGTTCGCCAGCCACGGCCAGAACCGGTTCTACCGCGAATTGGAAGAATGGGTTTCCTCCATCACCCGTCTCGGATTTGCTGGAGGCGAGGGGGAGGGGGCCGATCAGGCGGTTCTGGCCCAGTTGCTGGACCATATGGCTGGCCAGATCGAAGTTTTGCAGACGATCTACGTGCAGTCCGAGGCGACAAGGGCGCAAAGTCAGGACAAGATCGGTGAACTGGCCCAGGCGATCCGCCGCATGACCAAGGGGATGGAGGCCGAAAGCGGGCAGGTCGAAGCTTTGAACCGCATCGCCGTCGGGCAAGAGAAGATTCTGGCCGCCCTGACCACCACCGAGGGCGGCGCGCAGGGCTATACCGATGCCGAAAGCCGCATGCGTTTGCGGTCGATCGACGTGCAACTGCTTCGGATCCTTGAAGAAATCTCGGCCGGGCGGCAGGAAAGCATCGCCGATCTGCGTGGCGATCTGACGGCGCTGACCACTGCGATCCGCGCCCTGTCGCGCGGCTCGGTCGGGCGGGGCTGACGATGGGCCTCAGCCGCCGCCGCCGCGAAGGGCCGAACATCTGGGCTGGTTTCGTCGACGCGGTCACCACGCTGTTGATGGTGCTGATGTTCGTGCTGACCATCCTGACGGTGGCCCAATCGGTGCTGCGCGACACGATCACGACGCAAAGCACCGAACTCAGCCAGTTGAACGGCCAGTTGTCGCAACTGGCCGACGCCTTGGGCCTGGAAAAGGCCAAATCGGCTGATTTGTCCAATCAAATCGGCAGCTTGCGCAGCAACCTTGATGCAGCGCAGGCCGATAACCAGAAGCAGGCGGCGCTGATTTCGAACCTCAGTGGGCAGTTGACGGCGAAAGAGGGTGAACTCGCCGATGCGCAGGGCAAAATATCCAGCTTCGAGGCACAGGTGGCCAGCCTTCTGGCGCAAAGTGCCGCGCAAAAGGGGCAGATCGGGGCGCTCACAGCCTCAGTTTCGGACCTGCAATCCGCGCAAAGCCAGCTGACGACCGAGAAAGAGGCGCTCGCACTGGCCGTTGCCAAGGCGCGTGAAGAGGTCAACGCCGACGCCGAGGCTGCCCGCCTTGCCGCCGCCCGGCGTGACGCTTTGGAGGCGCTGATTGCCGACCTCAAGAAACAGGCGGCTGACAAGGATACCACCATCAGCACGGTGCAAAGTCAGGCGACCGACCTGCAAGCCAAGCTGACCGAGGCGCAGCAGCAGCAACTGGTTGACGCAGCCGCCGCAGCGGCCCTGCAGGAGAAGCTGAAGAACTCTGACACTGAACTGACGGCGATGACCTTGGCACTGGAAGAGCAGCGCCGCAAGGCCGAGGAAACGCTGACTCTGCTTGCCGCGGCGGATGCGGCGGCCAAGGCGAAGAACCCGGATCTTGCCAAGAAGGACGCGGCGCTGGCCGAGGCGCAGAAGATCCTGTCCGAAAAGGATGCGCAACTGAACGATCAGGCGCGCAATGTTGCGCTGCTCAACCAGCAACTGGTGGCCCTGCGCACGCAACTGTCGCAACTGCAGGGGATGCTGGATGCCTCGGCCGCCAAGGACAGCGCCAACAATGTGCAGATCGAGGCGCTTGGTAGCCAATTGAACTCGGCTCTGGCACAGGTCGCGTCCGAGCAGAAGCGCCGGGCGGAACTGGAAGCCGCCGAGGCTGCGCGACTGAAGGTTGAAAATCAGGACCTGTCGAAGTATCGGTCTGAATTCTTTGGGGAATTGTCGAAGCTTTTGGCCGGCCAGCCGGGTGTCCGGGTCGTGGGCGACCGCTTTGTCTTCTCGTCCGAGGTGCTGTTCCAACCCGGCGCTGCTGACCTTGCCCCCGAGGGCCAAGCGCAGATCGCCTCGGTGGTGCAAACGCTGCAACAGGTGGTGCCCAGCATTCCCTCCGGGATCAACTGGATCATCCGGGTCGATGGCCATACCGACAGCACGCCGTTGTCGGGCAACGGGGCCTTCAAGGACAACTGGCAACTGTCGCAAGCCCGGGCTTTGGCCGTGGTGCGCTACATGACGGATGTGCTGGGCTTCCCACCGAATCGTCTGGCTGCGGCCGGGTTTGGCGAGTTCCAGCCCGTTGCCGAGGGCAACAGTCCTGAGGCTTTGGCACAGAACCGGCGGATCGAGTTGAAGTTGACCGAGCGCTAGGCCCACCGAAGTGCGGGGGGGCACACCCCCGCACCCCCGTGGGATATTTGCACCTTGATGAAATCAGGCGTGGATGGCGCCGTCTCCGCAAGCGAGGGCAGCTTCGCGGACCGCTTCGCTATAGGTGGGGTGGGCGTGGCAGGTCAGCGCGAGATCTTGGGCCGAGGCGCCGAATTCCATCGCAACGCAGACCTCGTGGATCAGGTCGCCAGCGGCGGGTCCGATGATATGGGCGCCAAGGATGCGGTCGGTGGCGGCATCGGCGAGGATTTTGACGAAGCCTTCGGATTGGAACACGGCCTTGGCGCGGGCATTGCCCATGAAGGGGAACTTGCCAACCTTGTAGGCGCGGCCCTGTTCCTTGAGTTGCTCTTCGGTGGCGCCGACATTGGCCACCTCGGGTGTGGTGTAGATCACGCCGGGGATGACGCCGTAGTTGACGTGGCCGTGCTTGCCAGCCACGTTTTCTGCCACGGCCATGCCTTCGTCTTCGGCTTTGTGGGCCAGCATCGGG
>CANBRQ010000074.1 GCA_947371955.1 Paracoccaceae bacterium
GGATATCACGATAACGGCCGATGCCTCGGCCGGCGACAACCTGACCTTCCAGACCGACCGTGGCGCGGATGTCATGACGGTCACCGGCAACCTGCAGGCCGACAACGTCCTATTGAGCCTTGGTGCGAACAGCGACCGGCTGGCGATCACCGGAACGGTGAAATCGAACGGTGGGACGGATTCTACCACATCGTCCAGCACCACCTACGGCGATATCACCTTCGATTTCGGCAACGATTCCGATGCCGTCGATCGCTTCACACTGGTCGGGTCCCTGAACGCCAAACGCGACCTTCGTGTGTTCAAGCTGCCCGAGACGACGTACAGCGTCGACGTGGGCACAACCTTCTCTCAGAAGGTTGTCAAGAACGACACGGTCACAGTGCAAAGCACCTCCGGGGCGTTGATCTACAAGTACATCGGGTTCTCTGCCGCCACCGTGGACCTCAGCGACACGTCAATCTACACCAACAAAGGTGCATGGGCGGCCGTCGACAACTTCTCGGACAACACGGGCTACCTGACGGCGGATTTGTCCGGCAAGGGTACGGTCGTGGCTGGCCGCGACATGCTGGTCTGGACCGGTGGCGGTGCGGATCTGTGGAACACCGTCGGCACGACGACCGTGGAACGCAACATCACCTTCCGCATGGACCGCGGGCTTGACCGTTTCGTCACCACGGCGGATGTCGTGACCAAAAGCGGCGCCATCTCGTTCCTGATGGGCGACAGCCCGGCAACGGATCGCAGCCCCTTCGCTCCAAAGGATGCCGCACCGCAAGAAGTGGTCATCGACAAGAAGGCCGTGCTGACGGCCGGGACAGACCTGATCGTGTCCTCCAATGCAGAGGGTGACTTCCTGTTGACCGCAACCGGTGCCGTCAGTGCCGGACGCGACATCTCGATCCACTCCGAGGGCGGTCGCGACATTTACACCTTCGTCCAGACCCTGACCGCCGCACGCAACATTCTGGCGCAAACCGGGATCGAGACTGACAAGTTTACCGTGGGCAAGGGCATCGAGGCGACCAAAGGCTGGATCGAAGTTGACCTCGATATCGGCTACGAGGGCAACCTGAACCTGCCGCAGATCTTCGAGGTGACCGATGGGCCAGTCACGACCGGCACCAGCCTTCTGATCACCGGAACCGGCAAGAGCCAGGTTGCAATCTCGGTCACGGGCCCGATCACCACCGGAACCTGGGCCACGATCAGCACCGGGACGGGCGACGACGCCCTGACCATCACGGGTACCGTCTCGATCGGCACCGATCTGGCTCTCTACACGTCCGGTGGGGCGGATTCCGTCTTGCTCGACGGCACCGTGACCACGGGTGGCCTGGCCCTTCTCGACCTTGGCACCCTTCCCGCCGTTTCGGGGATCAAGAACCCAACCGGCAAGGATACGCTGCATCTGACCGGTGATCTGACGGCAGGAACCTCCATCAGCCTCGTGAAGACCGGCACCAACGCCGTTGACATGACGCTGGACGGCAAGCTTGTGGCCGGAACCTCCATCCTGGCCAGCACGGGCAGCGGCGATGATACGCTGGCCTTCAACGACACCGTAACGGCGGGTACCTCTTTGACCGTGTCGACCGGTGGCGGCGTCGACCTTGCAACCTTCGTCAAGGCGGCGCGATCGGTGAACAGCAACATGCTGATCGACTTCGGTCAGGTCACCGCCAATGGGGCAAAGCTGATCCTGTCCGACACGGTCCGTTCGGGCGGCGATCTGACCATCACCAACACCGGAAGCGGCGGCTTCACGGCAACCATCGCCAAGGCGGTGACCGCCGCCGGCGATGTCACGTTCGATACCGGCGACGGCTGGGACGTGATCGACTCCAAATCCGTCGTCACGGCAGGCGGAGACCTGACCATCACGATGGACGGCGGTGGCGATGCCATCCGACTGTCAGATGCCGCAAGCTTCGTGGCCAAGGGTGATGTCAGCATCAACATGGGCGACTTCGACGGCATCGCCGACGAGGTGACGTTTGCCGGTGCCGTCACCGCTGGCGGTGCCATGCACCTGTCCAACAAAGGGACCGGCGGCACGGCCTTCAACCTGACCGGAGCCAACCTGACGGCCGGCAAGGGCGGATTGTTCATCGATATGGGCGATTCCGCCGACGATGTCGGGCTGACCAACACCACAATCACCAGCGCCGGCGGCATCACGCTGAACCTCGGTGGCGGAGACGATGCCGTTACGATCGTCAACACCACACTGACCGCAGCAGGAGATTTGACCCTGAGCCTTGGGGCTGGGGCGGACAAGATCGGCGTACAGGGCGGAACCCTGACCGGAGCGCGTGTCATCTTCGACCTGGGCGATGGCAATGACCTCTTAGTGCTCACCGATCTGGCGGGGCTGCATGGTGCGGCCAGCGTCCTTGGCGGTCGCGGCGCGGATACAATCGACATCATTCGCCTGCCGGGCCAGCAATCCGGCGACAGCCTGACGGTTGATGGCGGCGACGGTGCCGATTATGTGATGATCCAGACCTTCGGAAGCCTTTCGGGGGCCGGCATCACCTACGACATCGCAGTCCGAGACAGCGGCGCCGGCAGCGGAAAATCCTCGGCAGATACGCTGGACATCCGCGGCACGGATGACCCGGACCTGTTCCTCGTCCGCGACGGTGCGGTGGCCCTGCGCCATGGTACCTATGCCCAACTTGAGGGCGGCAACCTGACGGGCGGGCAAGAACGCATCCTGTACGATTCCGCGCAGGAAGGTCTGTGGCTGCGCAGCTTTGGCGGGGCCGACTTCGTGGCGCTGGACGATACCTCCACCGCGACGATGGTCGATACCGGAACTGGCGGCGATTATATCCGCGTCGGTCAGGTCTATGCCGAAAAACCAGCGGTCAGCCGGTCGCAAAGCGGCGCGACCTTGTCGGGCGTGGTCACACGGTCCGTCTCGGGCGGCTGGCTGTCCGACGGTGTGTCGCATAGCACGCTGTTGACCGCAGGCGACGGAGATGACCGGATCGAGGTCAACGCCAACATGGGCGAACTCAAGATCGAAGGTGGAGCCGGCAACGATGCCGTGACGGTCCGCAGCTTTGCCGCGACAGACGGGTCTGGCGCGCTGATGAATGGCACGCTGTCCCTCGCCGGTGGGGTCGGAAGCGACTCCCTGTTCGTGCGGGGTACGGACGGAGCCGACACCTATCTGGTCGAATCCGCGCTGATCCGTGGCGCAGGCCGCAGCATCGCGCTTTCGGCCTCCACCGAAACCATCGTGATGGACGCGGGGGCGGGCGACGATACGGTCAATGTGAATGCAACCTTGGCCAACACCTATACCGAAATCCGCGGCGGGCTTGGCTCGGATTCGCTGTCGGTGGGTGCGTCCATAACGGGTCTTCGGGCCTCAACGGCGGACACGCCAGCAGCCGTAACCGTCGAAGTGACCGATGCCGCCACGTGGCTTGCCGCGAACCGGGGTCCGGCGGCGGTGACAAGCTTGGCCGTGACGGCCCTGGCCATCGACGGGCCGCGCAAGCTGGTCGACCTTGCCGGGGCATTGCGCTTCGACGGCGCGGGCCAGACGGCGGATGGCTTCGGCCGCCCGATGACCATGTCGGACGAGACCACCGCGCGGGGCGTTTCCGTATCGGTCGGCGATGACAGCACGGCGCTTGATCGGCTGGTGCTGCGGTCGGAGGCGGGCAACGCGCAGAGCGGGGCCTTGAACACTGTGACGGTGAGCGGTCGCACCTTCCAGCAGATCACCGGACTGGATCAGCCCGACAACGGCGTGACGATCCAGACGGCCTCTGGCCCCTTCACCCAAGCCAAGGGCATCTGGTCCACGGCGATGGAAGTGACCGAGATTCTGCTGGGCGCGGGCAAGGATAACTTCGCCTTTGGCAACCTTGCGCAGACATCCGACAATGCCACGGCCACGGAACTGGTCGTTCTGCAAGCGGGCGGCGGAGACGATACCATCTCGGCGCTGTCCGTGCTGGGCCAGCAAGCGCTGGTCCTGTACGGCGATGCCGAGCGCGGCGAGGCGGCCTATGGCTCGACCAAGCAGGTCGGGGCGGACACGTTCGACTTGTCGAAGCAGACGTCGGGCGTGGTCCTTGTCGATGGCGGTGCCGGAAACGACTCGGTCCTTGGTGGTGCCGGAACCCTCGTCGCCCTGGGTGGCGAAGGGGCTGACACACTGCAGGGCGGAACGGGGTCCAGCATTCTGGTTGGTGACGCCACGCTGCTGCTTGACCGGGCTACCGCACGTGTGCGGATCGATGCGGCGCCAAGCACAGGCAATGACCGGGTGACCGGTGGCACGGGCACGCAAATTCTGGTGGGCGACAACCTTGTGACGGAGTCCTTCGCCGTGGCGACGGTGCGTCCGCTGAGCCTTGCCTCGACCGGAGCCGGTGGGGCTGACATCATCTCGGCGGTCAATGCCGCTGCGATCATCCTTGCCGGTGGCGGGGCGGATACGGTGACGGCGACAGGCGCACAGGTCATTCTGGGTGACACCGGGACGGTCACTGTGTCGTCTGCGGGCCGCGTGTTGCGGGCCGTCTCGGACGGCGCTGCGGGTGGGGCTGCGGACAATATCGCCCTGGCCAGTGCCGGTGGGGTGGTCATAGGCGGCGACGGCGCAGACATCATCTCGGCGGCGGGCGGGATCAACATCCTGCTGGGCGACGATGGCGATGTCACCTTCGCGGCGACCGGCGCTGACCGTGTGGAATCTCTTTGGTCCACCCGGTCCGGAGCGGACACGATCACCGGCGGCTCAGGCCGCGACGTTATCTTGGGCGGCGGCGGTGCGGATGTCATCACGACGGGCGAGGGCGACAATATTGCCTTCGGTGACAACGGCATCCTGTCGGGTCTGTCGGCCCATATCGCCGCAGGTCTGACCTTGCCGAAAGAAGGCGGCAGCCTTGTGATCCTCGCCTCGGCGACCGATGACACCATGGGCGGCGGCGACCAGATGACCGGCGGCAGCGGGCGTGACCTGCTGATCGGCGGCCAGGGCGGCGACACCATCTTCGGCGGTGCCGGGGCGGATGACATCATCGGCGGTCAGTTCGTCGATGTCGCCCGTCAAGACGTCTCGACGCTGGCTTTGGCCGATGGCAACAACGTGATTGATGCCGGAGCGGGCGATGATGTGGTTCTGGCGGCCCATGGGCTTATCCAGATCAGCGCCACCGGCTTTGACGCCCGCCTGCATAATGCAGGCGGTTCGGCATCAGCCGATCCGACCGGCCGTCTGGCGCGGCGCATCCTGTCCTATGCCGATCCGCAAGCAACGGCGGGTCGCTATGGGTCCAACATCGTCGCAGGCGGCGCAGGCAGTGACATGCTGTTCGGCGGCGAGGGCAACGATCTTCTGCTGGGCGATCAGTCGCTTGTCTTTGCATCCGGCGGAGCGCTTGACGCAAGGGTCGGGGCCAATCCCTCGGTCCTGAGCGGCAGTGCCGCTTACGACTATCTGCTCGCCACCAAATCCACAGCCTGGACAGCAGTTCGCTCGGCCACGGCGAAGGGCGTACAGTCGCTGATGCAACGCTCGGTCGAGGCGGGCAAGGAATGGCTCTTCGCCTCGGCGGCGGCGGCAGATGGCGGCACAGGCGATCTGGTGATCGTCCGCACCGGCGTGGGCGGATTGCCCACGACCCAAGGGGCCGACTACATCGAAGGCGGCGCGGGCGATGACGTTCTGATCGGCGGCGCAGGCGCATCCGATCTGATCGGCGGCAGTTCCAAGACCTTCGGCGCGCAAATCTCGGCCTCGGCTTCGGCCAAGGCTGCGGCGCGTCTGGCCGGGTCTGATATCCTCATGTCCGGCAACGTGGACCTGAAGACCGCACCGGTGGCGGGCTCTGCCCTGCTGTCGGGCAACGGCGACATCTGGAAGATCGTGAACGGCAACCAGTTCGCGACATTGGGCACGGTCACCGGCGTCACGCAGGCGATCATCAAGCGCGCCATCGAGATTGCCGAGACCGAACCCGATCCGCTGTCGATCTCGCGCCTCTTCAGCGCGTCCAAGGGCGATTACGTGGTGGCGACGCAAATCGCCGACCGGACCTATGGCGATCAGTCCACCGGACGGCCGGGTGTCAATGGCAGCGGGCAAAGCACCGTTGTCACCAACCGCAAGGTTGACTTGACGCAACTCGTCAACGTGATCGATCGCAGCGGACCGCAGATCAGCGCCGTTGGCTTCGATGCGGCGGCTGTCGCCGTGGCCCCTTCGGCGGCCAAGAACGTCAGCTCGACCGCCAGCGGCCCGCTGTATCTGTACAGCGCAGCCACAGGCAGCTTCACAGCGACGACGCCCAGCAAACGGCCTGTCACCGCAGGAGCAAGCGGTGTCACCGACATCGCCACTACATCCACGGCGGGCGCGGGTTACTTCTACGTCGACAGCACGGGTGCGACCTGGTTCTACGGCAGCGTGCCCGTCACGGGCGGCGGCGGATCCACAGGCGGCGGCGGGACGGTTGATCCGAACGTCACCACCATCGGCATGTCCGGAAAGTTCACCATCACGCCCGCCGATGTCGGCAAAGCCGTGCGGGTTGAATTCGGGGCCACCATCACCAACGCCGTGGTGGCGCTGACCGGCACGCAATCGAATGGCGATCCCTACACCTTGCGGATCATCGATCGGGACACCACCGGCTTCACGGTCATTCTGGAAGAGTGGGAATATCAGGACAACAAGCGCAGCAGCACCGAGACGATCAACTGGATGGCGGTTCAGGCCGGTGTCTACACCCTGGCCGACGGGCGCTTGCTGGAAGCCGGAACCATGGTGACCGATGCCAAGGGGGCAGATCTTGCCTTCACGGCGAAGTTCGCCAGCACGCCGGTTCTGATGACCTCGGTCATGTCGAACTACCGGCAAGAGGCGGTGAACAGCCGTCTGACCTCGGTCAGCGCGACGGGCGCAAACGTGCTCTTGGAAACCGAAAAGGCCCGCGCGGGCCAATCGGGTAAAGAGTTGGTCGGCTATATTGCCATCGCCCCGGGCGCCGGCGTGCAGCGGATCACGGATGGGGTTGATTCCACCCTGCGCAGCTTCACAGTTGCAGGCACCTTCACCAACCTTGTGGTCCTTGCGGAAGAGCAGACCTCCAAGGAAACCGATCCGGCCATCGTGAAAATCGGCGGAGGCACCGGGTCGCAAGTGCAGCTTTTCCTCGAAGAGGACCAGTCAGTCTCGCTCGATACGGCGCACAAGAAGGAAGACCTTGGGATCATCGGGCTAGAGGCCGGAACGGTCAGCGGCGTCCGCAAAGGCGATGCGGCCTATGTGCCGAAATCCGTGCTGGACCAGCTTGGGTCCGGCACTGCGACCGACGCTCCGGTTGTGGGTTCGGCCGGCGTGGTGACGGTGGCGGCAGCCTCGGTCGGCAAGGCCATCCGTGTCGACTTCGGCAGCCGGATCGACAATTCGGTTGTCGTCCTGACCGGGACGGCAGCCCCCAGCGACGATCCCTATACCCTGCGTATCCTGTCGCGAGATGCGACCGGGTTCACCTTTATGGTCAAGGAGTGGGAATACCAGGACGGCACGCGGACAGCGCCGGTCACGGTCAACTGGCTTGCCCTTTCGGCGGGCGTCTACACCATGTCGGACGGAAGGGTCATCGAAGCCGGAACCATGCTGGCGGATCAATCCGCAGGCTCGGTCAGGTTCTCGACCGCCTTTTCGGATGCACCGGCTGTGGTCACGTCAGTCATGTCATCCATCGACCCGACCGCTGTCGATTCAAGCCCGATCAGTGTGACCGCAACCGGCTTCGAAGCGCGGCTGCAATCCGAGGAGGCCCGGTTGGCCTTCAACCGCTCGCAAGAGTTGGTGGGTTACATCGCCTTTGGCGCGGCCAAGAACGTGGAGTTCCTGACAACCGGCAGCCACTTCGGCATGAGCGTCTCGTTCGACACGCCGCTCGGCGCGCCGGTGGTTGTGGCCGATACCCAGACCCGGAAGGACCCCGATCCCCAATCCACCATGATCTGGACCGTCTCGCCGAAAGCGGTGAACCTCTTCATCAGCGAAGAGGCATCGCTGAACGCCGACCGCAGGCGCACGCCGCTTGACACCATCGGGTTCGCCGCCGTCGCAAGCGGTCTGATGCGGGGGACCAAGACCGGGACTGCAGCCTTTGTCACCGTGGACCAGATGGCCGCAGCCACCAAGGCAGGCGCTGCGCTTGTGGCGCAGCAGACGGCGGTGATCGGGGCCTCGGGCAAGGTCACGGTCGCACCCTCGCAAGTCGGGGTGGCGGTCCGCGTGACCTATGGTGCCACGATCCAGAACGCGGTGATCGTGCTGACCGGCACGACAATCAGCGCCTCGGACCCCTACACGCTGCGCGTTCTGTCCCGCGATGCGACCGGCTTCACCTTCATGGTGGACGAATGGGAGTATCAGGACGGCAAGCGCAACACATCGGTCACGGTGAACTGGGTTGCCGTTGCAGCAGGTGTCCATCGCCTTGCGGATGGTCGTTTGGTGGAAGCCGGCACTTTGCTGGCCGATCAAACCAGTGGAAACGTTGCCTTCTCGGCCGGGTTCACCTCCGGTCCGGCGGTTCTGACCTCGGTCATGTCGTCCTTCGACGGCACGGCGGTGGACTCCAGCCCGATCAGCGTCACCGCAGACGGCTTCCAAGCCCGCCTGCAGTCTGAGGAAGCGCGGGGCATGATCCCGCGGTCCAAGGAATTGGTGGGCTACATCGCCTTCGGCATCGGCGGCGCGACGGTGAGGACCTTGGAGGCGACAGACACGGCACAAACCACACCGTTCGGACGCACTTACACGAACGCGGTCGTGGTCGCCGACACCCAGACCCAGAACGATCCGGATCCGCAAACCGTGATGCTGTCCAGCCAGTCCAACTCGGCTGCGGCAGTGTTCATCGCCGAGGAGGCGTCCGTCAGCGCAGATACATCGCGGTCGCAATCCGATACGGTCGCCATGGCCGTGTTCGAGGCCGGGACCCTCCTTGGCCAGAAGCTCGGCACGGCGGCGCTGGTGACGGATGCCCAGCTTACCGTCGTCAAGAACACCCCCGCCTATCAGGCGATCGGGCAATCTGGGACAATCGCTGTCACGGCGACCCAAGCCGCTGCGTCGATCCGGGTCACCTATCGCGCTCCGATCGACAACGCAGTGGTCATGCTGACGGGGTCATACACCTCCGGTGATCCTTACACCTTGCGGGTCATCGCACGGGACAGGACGGGCTTCACCTTCGTCATCGACGAATGGGCCTATCAGGACAAGAAACGCGCCAAGACCGAGACGATCCAGTGGGTCGCCGTCGCCTCGGGTTCGTACACCTTGGCCGATGGGCGCACGATGCAGGTTGGAACGGTCGACACCAACGCCACGGCAAAGGCGGTGACCTTCGCCAGCGGCTTCACCGCGCCGCCGGTTGTCGTCACCACAACGCTGACGCGCAACGACACGCGGCCAACGGACAGCTCTCCGACAGCCGTGACCAAGACCGGCTTCTCGGTCGCCTTGCAGGTCGAACAGAAGGGTGTGGCGACACATGGCACGGAAACGGTCGGCTACATCGCAATGTCGGCGGGCGGATCGGCGCAATCTGGCCTGTCCACCTTGCTGAATGTGTCAAGCACCGCATCGACTTGGGCCCCGCCCGCAGGGATCGGACCCATGGTCGTCGTGGCTGATACCCAGACGCGCAACAAGCTGACGGCCGTCACGGTCAAGCTGTCGGCGGTCGCGACGACGGGTGTCAAACTGCTGCTGGAACAGGAAGCCTCTTCCAGCACCGACGTGACCCACCCGGTCGAGACGGTTGGCCTCATTGCCTTCCTTCAGGGTCTGATCTATGGCCGCAAGCTCTGAGGCCCTGCTTCCGACCGGGTTGAAACCCGGTCGCAGCTCAGGCGCCGTTGGCAAATCCCCTTGCCACGGCGTCTGGCCCATCTTGCCGGGTGACGCATCGACCTGCGCCTTTGGTTGCTTGCAGTGAACAGGGAACAGTACGATGGACACAGCGTCTGACGGGCGGTCGATCTCGACCGACTTCTGGGATCTTTCGAACGCGCTGCCGTCGGACGATCGTCTGTCTGCGGTGCTGGAGTCCCTGTCCGGGGCCCTTACCCTCCCGGACCGGCTGAAGCCGCTGCGCCTGTCGCTGGAGGTCAGGGGACAGCCCGAGGTGGTCTGGCCGAAGGGCCGCCTGCCGTCAGATACGGCACGGCGCGCTGCGGGCGAGGCGTCGCAACGGGCGCGTCCCGCCTTGGCCGGGCATCTTCCGGGCCATGGCGCATCGGCTCCCGGGCCGACGGCGATTGCCATTCCCGTTGCGGTTCCCGGAGACACCTCGGCCGTCCTGTCGCTTGAGGCAGAGATCGCGGACCCCGAAGCGTTGAACCTGGCGATGGCCACGCTGTCTTTGGCCATGGGATGGATTCCCGCCACCGTGCTGGCCGGGCGTCGCAGTGACGAAGGCAATGCGGAACACGCCGCGCTGTTGTCGCTTCGGGCTTTGACGGCCTTCGTGGCGCATCGCCGCTTCTCGGAAGCCGCGCGCGCGCTGATGACCCATCTGGCCGACCGCTACGGCTGTGACCGGGTTGCCTTGGGCTTGTCACAGCGGGCAAGGGTCCGGCTGGAGGCGATTTCCCACACCGGAACCTTCTCGCGCGCTTTGGGATTGTCGCGCCGGATTCAGGCCGCGATGGAAGAAGCATTCGATCAGGAACGCGTCATCCACTGGCCCCTGCCCGAAGGTGAGTCCCCCGATTTGGTCGTGGCGGCGCAGGCGGATCTTGTGGCAGGGGCCTCTGACCGCTGCGTCCTGTCCGTGCCCTTGTACGATGGCAAAGCCTACCGCGGTGTGATCCTTTTCGAACGCACGGGCCGCAGCTTTGACGCAGAAGAACTGCGGCGGATCGAGGCCCTCTGCGGCCTTATGACGCCCATCCTGCTGGAAAAGCGCGAGAACGACCGTTGGCTCGTGCTCCGCGCCGCCAGGTCCACCCAGCGCGTTCTGCAACTGACCTTCGGCCGCAGCCATCTGGTCATCAAGGTGTCCCTCCTTTCGATCCTGCTGATCATCGGCGCGCTTCTGGTCATCCAAGGCGACCGGACCGTCGTCGCCGAAGCCGTCGTTCAAGGCACCGAGATCCGCACAATAGCCGCCCCGTTTGCCGGCTTCATCGCCGAAGCGCCGTTCCGCGAAGGCGACCATGTCTCGCGCGGGGATCTGCTGGTGCGGCTGGATGACCGGGATTTCACGCTGGAATTGACACGTCTGATGGCCCTGCGCGGCCAGACCGAGTTGGAGCTGGACAAGGCGATGTCCGAACACAAACGCTCTGAAGCGGCCCTGGCGGAATCGCGCATCCGCCAAAACGATGCGGAAATTGCCCTGAGCCAACAGCAGATCGCCCGCAGCAAGATTATAGCCACCTTCGACGGTACGGTAATCTCAGGCGACCTAAGCCACAATATCGGCGGCTCTGTCGATCAGGGCCAGCCATTGCTGGTCGTAGCCCCCCTGACCGATTTCCGCGTGGATCTGATGGTTCCGGAAGATGCCGTGGACATGATCAAGGCGGATCAATCCGCCACCCTGAAAGTCGCCCCTCTGCCCGAACGGTCCTATGCCCTGACCCTGCGCCAGACGATGCCGGTGGCCCGCTATGAAAACGGCCAGACGCGCTATCAGGTAGAAGGGCGCTTTGAGACCAAGCCCGAGGAACTGGTTCCCGGCATGACCGGGATAGCCCGGATCAACCTTGGCCGCGCGTCTCTGGCCGAACTGTGGCTGGGCCCCTTCTACGATCGCATGCGTCTGTGGCTCTGGCGGAACGTGGCCTTCTGACATGGCAACGGCGTTCCTCTCGTCAGACTGGTATCGGGTGGCCGACCTGCGGCTGCGCCGGCAAAGTCACATCCGCACGGTGCGCCACGTCTATCGCGGCGAAGCTTGGCACGTCCTGCAAGACCCGCAGAACGGCAAGGTCCACCGGCTGGCGGACGCGGCTTACGCGTTTTTCGCCCGCCTCGACGGCACGCGCACGGTGCAGGACATCTGGCTGCGGCTTTGTGATCTGTTCCCCGAGCGTCCGCCCTCGCAAACCGAAATCCTTCAGCTTCTGGGCCAGTTGCATGACAGCGACCTGATCATCGGGGACCGGATGCCGAACCTTGCCGAAATCGACCGCCGCGCCCGGGCCGAAGAGCGGCGAACCCTGCTCAGCTATGTGAAAAACCCTCTGTCCCTACGTCTGCCGCTGTTTGACCCCGAACCCCTGCTGACCCGAACCGGCTGGATCGGGCGGGCCGTCTTTTCGGTCTGGGGCGGCCTGCTTTGGGTCCTCTTGCTGCTGACAGCCCTGACGGAAGCCTTCCTGCATTTCGGGACCGAGCGGTTGCCGAAACTGGAACAGGTCTCGACCGCGTCGAACATCGCCTATCTGGCGGTGGCTTATGTCCTGATGAAGGCCTTGCACGAGCTGGGGCACGGCTGGGCCGTAAAGCGCTGGGGCGGCGAAGTGCGCGAGTTTGGCGTCATGATGCTGGTCTTCTTCCCGGTGCCCTATGTCGACGCCTCGCAGGCCACGTTCTTTCCCAGCAAATGGCAGCGGATGGTCGTCAGTGCTGCGGGCATCATGGTGGAACTTGCCGTCGCTTCGGGTGCCTTTCTGGTGTGGCTGGCCGCTGACCCGGGCACGGTGCGCACGCTGGCCTACAACCTGATGATGATCGGCGGCGTCTCGACCCTGCTGTTCAACGGCAATCCGCTTTTGCGCTTCGATGGCTACTTCGTCTTTGCCGACTTCTTCGAAAGCCCCAACCTTGGCCAGCGCAGCAACCAGTATTTCTGGTATCTGGTCCGCCGCACCCTTCTGCGTGACCAGGAAACCCGGCCCCCTGTCATGGCCGCGCGCGAAGGGCTGTTCCTGTTCCTTTACGCCACGATTTCCTTCGTCTACCGGATCATGGTCCTGTTCTTCATCTCGATCTTCCTTGCCCTGACCATGCCGCTGATCGGCACCTTGATGGTGGTCTGGAGCCTGTTCACCGCCGTGGTCCTGCCCTTGACCAAGGGCCTGCGCTACCTTGTCTCCGATCCCTCGATTGATCTGATCCGTGGGCAGGTCCTGCTGAAGACCGGCGCCGCGCTGAGCGTGATCTTTGCCGTTCTGTTCGTCTTGCCGCTGCCCAACGTAACCGTCGCCGATGCGGTGCTGGAACCGGGAAATGGCGATCTGGTGCGGGTGCAGGGACGCGGTTTTGTGGAACATGTATTGGTGACCGACGGTCAAACCGTCACGCCGGGCACGATCATCATGGAACTCAGCGATCCGCTGGTATCCCTGCAGCGCAAACAGGCCGAGGCTGACCGGGATGATGCCGTCGTCCGGCTGGGTGCCTTGCCGCTGGCGGACCAGAATGGCCGCCAACTTTGGCAGGATCAGGTGGCCTTTGCCGAAGCGAAACTGGCCGATCTGACCCAACGCGAAGCGGGTCTGATCGTGCGGGCCGATGCGGCAGGCCAAGTCTATGTGCCCAACCAGTCCGAATTGCCCGGCCGCCTTGTCAAACAGGGCGACGTGTTGGCGGTAATCCTTTCGGCCGGCCCCACGCGCTGGCAGGTCGCCATCCCGGCCACCGAAGCGCCCTATATCGATGCCGGCAACCGCTCCATCGAACTTGTGCCCCGGCCCAGCCATGACCTGCTGCTGCAGGCGCAGATCCTGACACGCGCGCCAGAGGTGACAACCACCCTGCCCTCCTTCGGGCTGACCACCAAAGGCGGCGGAACGCTGCTGGTCGATCCCTCGGCCCAGACGCCGGTCAGTCTGGAACCGGTCGTGAATTACCTGCTGCAGGTGGCGCAGACCGACCAAGCCCCCTTCCCGCAAGGCTCACGCGCGCGGGTGCGCTTCGTCCACGATCCCTCGCCGGTCGGGCCGCGCCTGTGGCGGGCCATCCAGCGCACCTTCCTGCGGCAATTTGGCGGCTGACCCATGGCATTGCGCATCCTGCCGCAGATCGAGGACTATCCCGAACGCCAGGCGGCGGCCTTCACCGATTGGGACGCCCGAATCCTGCGGCTGCTGTCCCGCCTTGACCCGCGCCGCCGGGTGCGCCGCAGTTGGGGTGGGGCGCACAAATTCGCCCGCATCGTCGCCGCCGAAAGCAAAAAGATCCGGGATGAGCCCTTCGACCCGGAACGCCTGCGCCGGAAATCGGTGGTCCTGCGCCGCTCCACCCGTCGCGGGCGGGTGCCTGATGCCATCCTCGCCCCTGTACTGGCCGAGGTCTGCGAGGCCGCCTTCCGCGTTCTGGGCAAACGGCCTTTCGATGTGCAGGTCGTGGTGATCCGCACGCTGTTCGATGGCGAAGTGGCCGAAATGGGCACCGGCGAGGGCAAAAGCCTGACCGCCGCGATTGGCGCTGCCGCGTTGGCACTGTCGGGCCGCCGGGTTCATGTAATGACCGTCAACGACTACCTCGCCGCCCGCGACGCCGAAACCTTTGGCGCCCTGTTTGTCGAACTGGGCCTGAAGGCTGCGCATGTCACGGATGAGACGGCCTTGGACGGGCGCAAGGCGGAGTACCGCGCCGATGTCGTCTTTTCCGCCGCCAAGAACATCCTCTTCGACTACCTGCGCGACAAGACCGGGCCAGAGGCCGACCAACTCCATGGCCTGCCGCGCAAGCTTTTGAACCTGGTGCGGGCCGAGGGCGCTGGAGAGGTCTCGATCCTGCAAGGACTGGACGCCGTGATCGTGGATGAAGCGGATTCCGTGCTCATCGACCAAGCCGCCACGCCCTTCATCCTGTCAGCGGGTGAGGCGGCCTTGGGCGGCCTCGACACGGCAACACTGCTCAAGACGCTAGAGATGGCGCGGGGCCTGCACGAAGGTGCGGATTTCCGCCGCTCTGACGCCCTGCGCCGGGTCACGCTGACCGATACGGGCCGCAGCCGTCTGACTGCGCTGGCCAAGGGTGCGGTGGGGCTGGCCGCCGTTGGCCCCGTGCGCGAACACCTCGCCGCACAGGCCCTGGTCGCGCTGAACATGCTGGAGAAGAACCGCGACTATGTTGTGACCGAAAAGGGCCTCGCCATCATCGACGAAAGCACCGGGCGTCTGATGCCCGACCGGCAATGGTCCGAAGGCCTGCACCAGTTCGTCGAACTGAAAGAAGGGCTGGAGCCGAGCGAGATCCGCCGCACCCTTGGCCGCATCACCTTTCAGCGCTTCTTCCCGCGCTATCGCCATGTCTGCGGCATGACGGGCACCGCCCGCGCCGCCGCCCGCGAACTGGACGAGGTCTATGGCTTGAAGGTCCGGCGCATCCTGCCACGCCGCCCCGATATCCGCCGCTGGTCCAGGATCGCCATTCTGCCCGATGCGCAGACCAAGTGGGCCGAAGTGGCCAAGCTGGCCGCAACGCTCAGCCAAAGCGGCACCCCGGTGCTGATCGGCACCCGCAGCCTGGATGCCTCGCAAGACTGCTCGGCTGTCCTTCACATTAGCGGCCTGAACCATGCGCTTCTGACAGCGGAACATGTGGCGCAAGAGGCCGAGATCATCTCGCAAGCCGGGCAACCCGGCTGCATCACCGTGGCCACCAACATGGCCGGGCGTGGCACCGACATTCTTCTGTCGGATGCCTCACGCCAAGCCGGCGGCCTGCAGGTGATCCTGACCGAGTTGCACGGCAACAGCCGGATCGACCGCCAGCTTTGCGGCCGATGTGGACGGCAGGGTGACCCCGGTGCCGTGCACCGTGTGCTGAGCCTCGAGGATGAAATCGTCACCTCGGAAGGCCCGATGGCCACGGCTTTGCTGCGTTTCCTGCTGAAGACTGGCGGGGCGCGGCTTTGTCATGCCGGCATGGTCCTGCTGCAAATCCGCCAGACAAGGCGGGCCGAGCGCGGGCGGGCCGACCTCGCCCGGCAGGAACGGCAAAGAGAGCGGCAACTGGCCCTGTCGGGGCGGATGGAATGAGGATTTGCATGACAAAATGGTGGGTTGGATCAGGCCGCGCCTTGGCTGCGGCTTTGGCCTTTGCGTCCTGTGCAGCAGGACTTCAGGCACAAGATCTGCCCGCCCATTCCGTTTCATTCGATCCCGCCAAGGCCGCTTGCCGGGTCGTGCTGGAACCCGATGGAACAACGGGGACCGGCCCCGCCCGGCTGTTCTTTTCGTCAGACATGCTAAAGCCCTCGCTCGCCTTCGGGCTGGACGGCAGCGGCATTGCCGATGCGGTGTTGGTCAGCAACGGCGAAAGACATCCCTTCATCAGCCAGAGCGGGCTTACGCCTGCCGAGTTGCGCGCCGATCCGATCTGGACCCTGCTTCAAGCCTCGGATGCCGCAAGCAGCCTTTTCCTGACCGTGCACAACGACGATGGCAGCTATTCCAGCGCCCGGTATGACACGCTCAGCCAAGACGGAATCCTGCGGCTTCTGGCTCTGGCCTGCGGGACTGAAGGGTTGGCCGCCCCCGCGCTGACCCCCATCGAGTTTCGCGCCTCCGAGGCCCGGCTGGCGCTGTCGGACGCCGACCGCCTGCACATCCGCAAGGTTCTGTCGGATATTTACGGAACGGCGGGCACCGATGTCGGAGAAAGTGGCGTCTTCACCGTGACAGATCGCCGGTTCATCGCGCAATTCAACGCGGACCAAAAGTATCCCTCCGGGGACTACCTTTGGCCGGCTTCAGTGCCCGATCTGCTGAAGGTGACGGTCAAACAGGTTGCCGCCACTCCCCCTGCGCCGCCCAGTGATACGGAACTGGCCCGTCACGACGATTGGTCGGTTTACGCGGACAGCGCCGGGGGCCAGTGCCGCATCGCCACGGTCGCTACGGCGGCAGAGGGACTCGACACGGGATTTCGCATGCAATTTTCGGTGGATGCGAAAGGTTCAGGCGGGATGATGGCCATCGACCTTGTGACGCCGAACCCGTTTCTGGCGGATGCGTCGCTGGGGGCCATGATTGATGGGGCGGGCTTTGGCCTGCTGGTCGAACCGAAAACCGGGGCCGTGATCCCGCAGCCGCTGTCTGATGGGACCATGTCCACCGACCTCACCAAAGCGCTGCGGTCGGGCAAGGTGGCGGAAATTGACGGCGTGGCCACGGCCACAAAGGCGCCCGCCCGTCTGAGCTTCAGCCTGGCGGGCTTTTCCGCCGCCTTCAAAGACATGGCGAATGCCTGCAACAGACCCGGTATCATGGGATGGATCGAATGATGCGCAGGCTTTTCCCGCTGGTTGCCCTTCTTCTGGCAGGCCCCGCCTTGGCCGAGGCGGTCTTGCCAAGGCTGGGTCCCCTGCCCGTTCTGGCCGAGGATGGCAGTCTCAGCGGCACGGCAGATATTCCGTTCGGCACAAAGCTGACCATCCTGTCGCAGGAGGGCGCGGCTCTGACCGTTCAGGCGGAGGGCGGCCAACCCTTGCGCGTGCGGGCGACGGATGTGATTGCCGCCCCGAAGACCGGCCTTACCTTGATGCCGTCAGACCAACTCACCGAGGCCGCCACCGATCGCCCCGACCTGCAGCTGTGGGACAGCGCATTTCAGCTGCGTGCGTTCCTTGACGGGGCAGGCTCGGGAAAACTGCTGCCCTCCATGAGGATCCCTGCGGCAAGCGACCTTGCCAAGACCCACCTGCCCGTCTTGTCGATCGACAAGGCAGAAACTTCGGTCAGCACACCTGTCACGATGGTTCAGGCTCTGTTCCCTCTAATGCTCAAGGCGCTTGATCCTGCGGGCCAAGGCCAAGCGCACGCAGTTGTCCTGCATGTGCTCGTCGATGGCAGCGACTACGCAAGACCCTTCATGCTTGAAACCTTGCGCCAACTGTCCCGCACCTTGGCCGAGCAGCCGACAGTCTTGGCCGAAGACGTGCACTTCACCCGGGAAGTGCTGTTTGACTCCGGTGCCCTGCGTGATGATGGCGAGGTTTCGGCAAGTGGACTGCGTGCAGAATGGCCCGCGACCGTAGATACCAAGAAGAAAGCCGGCATGACGGCGACACTCGGAGCTGCGCTGCAGGGATTGGCCAAAGGCATCGACCCGGCCGACACCGCAACCCATCTGGTGCTGATCCTCTCTGGCCCGGGCCTTTCCGATGACGCAAGTGCCTTGAAATCCGCCACTGCGGCGGGGGCCCGTCTGGCGGCCCTTCGGACAAAGGGCGCGGCCATCGGGGGCATCCTGCTGGCGCAAGGCACGCCAGAGCCGAACCCGGCCAATGCCGCCGTTCTGGCAGCCCTGGCGGGTGGCGCGCAAACCAAGCTTGCCGATTTCGGCGCGGATCTTCTGTCCGGTCTGACGGCGCTATCAGCCGCAAAGACCCAAGATCCAACAGAAAGCCTCGTCAAGACGATCTGCGCGGATGCGGTCGCGGGCGGGATCCCCTGCCTGATTCCCGCAAGCTCCACCCTGCCGCCCGAAACATCCGGCGCTCTTGCGGCTCAGGATCACACCATATGGGTGGCACTGCCGCTTTGGTTGGTCTCGGAATCGGCCCCGTTGGATCTGGTGCCTGACGGATCGGTTCCGGCGGATGCACATGGAAATCAGGCGGACATCCGCGCCTGCGGGGCAATCGGTTCTGTCTGGGATACGGCCAGCAAGGCCTGCGGCCCGGCAGTCTCGGCGCAAGGCATTGATCTTTCAGATCAACTGACCGCCGCTCAGGCGGACGTGCTCACGGCGCAGCAACAGCGTGACGCTGCACGGGATGCACTTACCCAGAAAACCTCGGATTGGCAGGATCAGAAAGCAGGCCTTGATGGCCAGCTTTCTTCGGCCGAAAATGATCGTGATGCAGCGCGCGCCGCACTTGCCACGCTTCAGGACACGGTTGCCAGTCAGACGGCGGCCCTTGCAGACGCCCAAAGCGCTGCAGCAGCGCAGGCAGACCAACTGACCCAATTGGCGGCAGACGCGCAGACCGTGAAAGCCGATCTTCTGGCGGCGCAAAACCGCGCGGCCGATCTGTCCGCCAGCCTTGATCAGCGCAATGCCGATCTGCAAGCCGCGACCGCACAGATTGCCACGCTGGGGCAGGACGAAGATCAGATCAACACCGCCTTGACTGCGGCCCAAACCAAGCTTGCCACGCTGGAAGAGACGGCGGCAACCCTGACACAATCCCTTGAAGATGAAACGGCCGCAAAGACCGCCATTGAAGCTAAGGCCGCAGAGGCGCAAGCCGGATTGCAGAACCGCCTGACTTCAGCAGTGGCACATGCAGCCGAACTGGACCAGACCATCGCCACGCTGTCCCAGTCGCTTGACGACGCACAGGCGGCGAAGGCCGCAACCGAGGCCAGCGCCACGCAGGCCCAAGCCGATTTGAACGATCGCCTGACGTCAGCCGAGGCACATGCAGCCGAACTGGACCAGACCATCGCCACGCTGTCCCAGTCGCTTGACGACGCACAAGCGGCCAAGGCCGCCACCGAGGCCAGTGCCACGCAAGCCCAAGCCGATTTGAACGACCGCCTGAACGCAAGCGAGACACGTTCCGCCGCCCTTCAAGCGCAAATCGCGCAGGCGCAGACCGTTGTCACCGCGTTGCAGACCTCCAAGGACGACCTCTCTGCACGCCTGTCCAAGGCCGAAGCCGCGCAGGCAGAGGCGGAGCAGGGTTTGCGGGACAAAGATACGAAGATTGCC
>CANBRQ010000075.1 GCA_947371955.1 Paracoccaceae bacterium
GGACAACGCACTGACATACCCAAGGATGTAGACCGATTGGTACAGGTGCGCCGACCCGTCGATGGCCTCCGTCGGGTCGACGATGCTGCCCGACCCCAGAACCGTCACGCTGTTCAGATCCGTCGTCAGGTCAATCCCGGATGTCGTCGTAAGGTTCGTCGTGATAACCGTATCCACCACTGCCATGTCAAAGCTCCCCAGCCCAAGAGTCATGTTGAATTTGATTCAAAAAAGAGTCGCCTGCCGTCTGCCTTGTGTCAACAATTTCCCGCGCATGCTGCACCGCAGCT
Source organism: Paracoccaceae bacterium (assembly GCA_947371955.1). Classification (GTDB taxonomy): domain Bacteria; phylum Pseudomonadota; class Alphaproteobacteria; order Rhodobacterales; family Rhodobacteraceae; genus Stagnihabitans. Next base: position 291 of record CANBRQ010000075.1, read on the forward strand.
TGACCCTGCGCCCCAAGCGACTACCCTGCGCCGCAAGCCACGACCCCGCGCGCAGAAACCCCAAGAGGCCCCCATGCCCCAACGTCTTCACCTCGTCTTCGGTGGCGAACTGATCTCGCCGGAAAAGAACGTGTTCAAGGATGTCTCGGCCATCCACATGGTCGGCATCTATCCCGACTATGAAACCGCCTACCTCGCGTGGAAGGCCGAAGCCCAGCGCACGGTCGACAACGCCCACATGCGCTATTTCATTGCCAACCTGCACCGCCTGCGGCAAGAGGCGAACCAGGGCTCGGGCGACAGTGAACCGATGGGCGCCTGATCCCCACGGCGTGACCCTCAGCCAAGGCAAATGCGGCCCATGGCCTATTCCATCGGATTGACCCTTTACAACCTCGCCGCACGTCCGGTGACAGCCGCGCCGGACCCGCGCCCGGCCCGGCCCGGAGGCAGCCTTGTCTGGGTCCAGTGCCCCGAAGCTGAATGCCTGCCTGCGATGCTGGAACTGGCACGCCGGTTGATCGAGGATGATGGCGTGGGCGTCCTTCTGACCCTTGGCGTCGAACGCCCGCCCGCCCTGCCGACCGAGGCGCTGGTGCAGGCCGCGCCGCTCGACTTTCCGCGCAACGTGGCGGAGTTTCTGGACCATTGGAAACCCGATGTCGCCGTCTTCGCCGCCGGAGAGGTGCGCCCGGCGCTGATCCATGAAGCGGCCCTGCGCAAGGTGCCGATGCTGATGGTCGAGGCCCGCGCCCCCCATCTGATGCCGGGACGCGAGGGCTGGTATCCCGGGTTGATCAAGACCTCTCTTGCCGCCTTCCGCCGCATCCACGCGGTGGATGACGGTGCCGCCCGCGCCCTGCGCAAGGCTGGGGCCGACCCCGAGCATCTGCAGGTCACCGGCCGCATGGAAGAGGGCAGTGCTGCACTGGCTTATGTGGAATCAGACCGGGCGGGCCTTGCGCAGCTTCTGGCGACCCGCCCGGTCTGGCTTGCCGCCGACGTGACCGAGGCCGAAGAGCCCGCCATCATTGCCGCCCACCGCGAGGTGCTGAAGCTGGCGCATCGCCTGCTTTTGATCCTTGTGCCGCAGGACCCTGACCGCGCCCCGACCCTGAGCCAGAAGATGGAGGCCGAAGAGGGCTGGCGTGTGGCCTGCCGCCGCTCTGATCAGGACCCCGATACGGAAACCGAGGTCTATGTGGTGGAAGGCGGGGCGGAGTATGGCCTGTGGTACCGCTTGGCCCCGGTGACCTTTCTGGGCGGCAGTCTCGATGGCGCAGGCTGCGCGCGCAATCCGATGGAGGCGGCGGCGATGGGCTCTGCCATCCTGTACGGTCCGCGCTCGGGCGGTTATGGCGCAGTGTACGGGCGGCTTGGCGCGGCGCGGGCGGCACGGATGGTGGGATCGGCGGCCGATCTGGCGCTGGCTTTGGGCGATCTTCTGGCACCCGACCGGGCGGCGCGTCAGGCGCAATCGGCCTGGACGATCTCGTCCGACGGGGCCGAGGTGACTGCGCGGGTGATGGACCTGATCCGCAACATTCTGGACGGGCAAGGCTGATGCGCCCGCCTGCCTTCTGGCTGAACGCGCCCGAAAGCCCGGGGCTTGCTGCCCGGCTGCTGACGCCGCTGGGCTGGGCCTATGCTGCCACCACGGCGCGGCGCGTGGCGCGGGTGCCCGCCTATCGCGCCCCGGTGCCGGTGATCTGTATCGGCAATCTGAACGCCGGCGGCACCGGCAAGACCCCCACCGCCGTGGCTTTGATCGAGCGGCTGACGGCCCAGGGCCACAAGGTCGCCGTGATCAGCCGGGGCTATGGCGGCAGCCTTGGGGGCCCGCTGCAGGTGATCGAGGCACGCCATACAGCGAGCGAAGTGGGCGACGAACCCCTTCTGCTGTCGGCCTTTGCACCGGTCTTCATCGGGCGCGACCGCGCCGCCGCCGCCCGGCTGGCGGTGCAGTCCGGGGCCGGCGTTCTCTTGATGGATGATGGGTTCCAGAACCCCGACCTCGCCAAGGACCTGTCCATCGTGGTGGTCGACGCGGACCAAGGCTTCGGCAATGGCCGCTGCCTGCCCGCGGGCCCGCTGCGCGAGCCGGTGTTGGCCGGGCTGAAGCGGGCCGATTTTGTGCTGTCGCTTGGGGATGAGGCGGCGCAGGCCAGCTTCACTGCCCGCTGGCCCGCTCTGCCAGTGCCACGTTTGACGGGCAAGGTGGAGCCTCTGGCGATGGGGATGCGCTGGCAAGGCGCCCGGGTCATTGCCTTCGCCGGCATCGGCAACCCGGCCAAGTTCTTCGCCACCCTGCGCGCCGAGGGGGCCGATGTGATCCGCGAAGTCGCACTGGAGGATCACCAGCCACTGTCGGACGCCCTTCTGAAACGGCTGGAACTGGAAGCGCTCGCCCGTGGAGCCCAACTGGTGACGACCGAAAAGGACGCCGTCCGCCTGCCCCGGCATTTCCGCGCGCAGGTGCTGACCCTTGTCGTGCGGCTGCGCATCGCGGACTGGGGACCGCTGGACTCAAGGCTCGCCTCTCTGGTCCGGTAACATGGGCGGATCGCCCATCCTACGCGACGCCGGGATTTGGTAGGATGGGCCGTTGGCGCATGCTCCGGGTAAAGAAAAGCTTAACGAAAATACGATAGTCTATTATTTTCCGACACTTGATCTGGATTGCACGCGTGCAACCCTAGGAAACTCACGCCACTTCACCCATGACAGCCAGCGCCTCTTCGGCGGTTTCGACCATCGTGAACAGGTCCAGATCCTGCGGGCTGATCGTCCCTGCCTCCACCAAAGCCTGCCAATTGATCACCTTCTCCCAGAAGGCCCGGCCGAAGAGGATGAAGGGCACGGGCTTCATCCGCTTGGTCTGGATCAGGGTGAGCGCCTCGAACATCTCATCCAGCGTGCCAAACCCGCCCGGAAACACGCAGACCGCCGCCGCCCGCATCAGGAAATGCATCTTCCGGATCGCGAAGTAATGGAAGTTGAACGACAGATCCGGCGTTACGTAAGGGTTGGGCGCCTGTTCATGCGGCAGCACGATGTTGAGCCCGATCGACTGGCCGCCCGCCTCCTCGGCGCCCCGGTTGCCCGCCTCCATCACCCCCGGGCCGCCACCGGTGCAGATCACCCACTCACGACCATAGGTCTGCAGGCTCCGCTCGGTCACCGCATGGGCAAAGCGGCGCGCCTCCTCGTAGTAGGGCGCCAGCGCCGCAAGGCCGGGAGTCCGCGCACCGGAGGCCCGCTCCGGTGCCGGAATCCGCGCCCCGCCGAACAACACCACCGTGGAGCGGATCCCGCGTTCATCCAGCACCATCTGCGGCTTCAGCAGTTCCAGCTGCAACCGCACCGGGCGCAGTTCCTCCCGCGTCAGGAAATCGGTGTCGGCAAAGGCCAGCCGGTACGAGGGGGAGCGGGTCTGCGGCGTGTCAGGCAAACGATGAGCGGTTTCGACATCCTGAACCGAGTCTCGAAACGGGTGCGGGCGGCTGTCAGAGGTCATCTTGGGGCTTCCTTGCAACGGATGGCCTTTACCTAGCCTGCACGCCCTCGTTTCGAAAGGCCCCCCGCGTGCCTTGCCTGACCGGGCCTTTCGCATTTACTGTGCCATGACGTCGGGGAGTGCGAGAATGGACTGGCAGGCTGAGATTGCGAAGGCGGCAGAGCGGATCGCCCCCTATGCGCGGGTGACACCGGTGATGCAGGTGACCTTGCCTGGAGCGGGCACGATTGAGATCAAGCTGGAAAACACCCAGCACACCGGCAGTTTCAAGGCGCGCGGAGCCTTCAACACGCTGCTCTCGGGGCCAGTCCCGGCGGCGGGCGTGGTCGCGGCCTCGGGCGGGAACCATGGCGCTGCGGTGGCTTACGCGGCGCGGACGCTGGGGCATCCGGCGAAAATCTTCGTGCCGGAATATGCCGGACCTGCCAAGATCGCCCTGATCCGGGCGCAGGGCGCGGATTTGCGGGTCGTGCCCGGCGTCTATGCCGATGCTGCCGCCCTCGCCTCGGCCCATGCAGATGCCACGGGTGCCATGCAGATCCACGCCTATGACGCGGTGCCTACACTTGCCGGCCAGGGCACCTTGCTGCGCGAGTGGGAGGCGCAGGGGATGGAGGCCGACACGATCCTGATTGCGGTGGGCGGCGGCGGGCTGATTGGCGGCTCGATGGCCTGGGCCGCGGGGCGGCGCAAGGTGGTGGGGGTTGAGCCAGTCTTGGCCCCGACGTTGCACCGCGCCTTGGCCGAGGGGCCGGACAGCGTTGTTCAGGTGTCGGGCGTGGCGGCCAATGCCTTGGGGGCCAGCAAAATCGGGCGGTTCTGCTATGATCTGGCCAAGGCGCAGGGCGTGACCTCGGTTCTGGTCACGGATGAGGCGATCCTTGCGGCACAGGCGCTGCTGTGGCGCAGCCTGCGCCAGTTGGTGGAACCTGCGGGGGCTGCTGCCCTGGCCGCGCTGACCTCGGGCGCCTATGTGCCCGAGCCGGGCGAGCGGGTGGCCGTTTTGATCTGTGGCGCCAATCCTGCGCCCGATCCCCTGGGGTAAGGGGCGACCCCTTCGGCGGGAGTATTTGACAAGGAGCAATCGGTGCACATCGGCCAGACGGAAGTGACAGCGGCGCAGGTGCGTGCCCTTCTGGCGGATCAGATGCCGGAACTGGCGGGCTTGGCCCTGAAGCGCGTCGGACTGACGGGGACGGACAATATGCTGTGCCGGATCGGCACCGGACTTGTCGGGCGCTTTCCGCGCCTGCCCCATGCCGAGGCGCAAATTTCCGCGCAGGCGCAGTGGTTGCCGCGACTGGCGGGTGTGCTGCCCCTGACCGTGCCGTTGACGCTGCGCTTTGGCCTGCCGGGGGCGGGATATCCCTTCCGCTGGACGGTTTTGCCTTGGCTGCCGGGGCATGCCGCCTTTGCCGGGCCGCTGGATCAGGCCGGAGCGGCGCTGACTCTGGCCGGTTTCCTGCAGGCCTTGCAGGCCCAGCCCCAGCCGGACGGCGCGCCCCGGCGCGGCGCGATGGATCGGCTGGAAATGCGCTTTGCAACGCTTGGCCAATATATCGGACAGTTTCAGGGCGAGGCGGACCCTTTGCTGCTGGCAAAAGTCGCCGCCGCGATGCGCCGTCTGCCGCCGCATGACGGGGAGTTGGTCTGGGTCCACGGCGATCTGCATCCTTTGAACCTGCTGGCGCAGCGGCGGCGCTTGACCGGGATGATCGATTGGGGCGGTCTGGGGCTTGGCGACTCTGCGACCGACCTGATGATCGGCTGGACCCTGTTTGACGCCCCGGCGCGGCAGGTGTTTCGGGATGCGCTGCGACCCTCGCCCGAGGCTTGGGCGCGTGGGCGGGCATTGGCCTTTGCAAAGGCGGTGGCAGCGATCCCCTACTACCGCCGCTCCAACCCCGGGTTTCGCGATGTGATGCTGCGCACCCTGACGCGGGTGCTGGAGGACGTCCCAGACTGATTGCAAGCTGGACCTCATCCGTTTATAGCCGCCCAAAGCCTTTTGCCGCAGGAGAACGCCATGTCCTACGCCGCCCTTGAAACTGCCATCGAAGCCGCCTGGGAGGCCCGTGACGGCATCAGCCCTGCCACCAAGGGCGAGACCCGCGAGGCCATCGAGGCGACGCTGGAGGCGCTGGACAAGGGCGCGCTGCGGGTGGCTGAAAAGCGCGGGACGGAGTGGCATGTCAACCAATGGGCCAAGAAGGCGGTGCTGCTGTCGTTCCGCCTGAACGACATGGCCGTCATCGGCGGCGGCAATGGTCAGGCGACGTGGTGGGACAAGGTGCCGTCGAAGTTCGAGGGCTGGGGCGAGAACCAGTGGCGCGCTGCGGGCTTCCGCGCCGTGCCGGGGTCGATCGTCCGCCGTTCAGCCTTCATCGGGCGGAATGTGGTGCTGATGCCGTCTTTCGTGAACGTCGGCGCTTTCGTGGACGAAGGATCGATGGTGGATGGCTGGGCCACGGTCGGGTCCTGCGCCCAGATCGGCAAGAATGTGCACCTGTCGGGCGGCGTCGGTATCGGCGGCGTGCTGGAGCCGATGCAGGCGGGGCCGACGATCATCGAGGACGATTGCTTCATCGGCGCACGGTCCGAGGTGGTCGAGGGCTGCATCATCCGCGAAGGCTCGGTCCTGGGCATGGGCGTGTTCATCGGCAAATCCACCAAGATCGTCGACCGGGAAACCGGGGCGGTGATGTATGGCGAAGTGCCTGCGGGGTCGGTCGTCGTGGCAGGCTCTATGCCGTCGAAGGGTGGAATCAACCTCTACTGTGCGGTGATCGTGAAGAAGGTCGATGCGCAGACCCGTTCGAAAACCTCGATCAACGAGTTGCTGCGCGACTGAGGCTGCGCCCTGCAAATCTTCGGCCGGACGGCAAAGGCGCGGCAGACCCGCGTCGAGCTGCGGGCGCATGACTGTGACACCGCGGCACAGGCTGCCCTGCCCCGCTGCCGCGGCGTCTGACGCGGTCAGCCGGCAGAGTCGCCCAGCAGCCGGGCTGTCCTGACGTCGGCCTCTGGCCGCGCGGGAAGGCCGTAGCTGTTCGGGTCAAGTTCCAGTTCCGGAAACAGAGCGTAAAGCTCTGCCTGCGTCTCTTCGTCATGCGAGGCGAGGGTCTGCGGCCCGGGGAAATAGCTCTCGCTCCACAGACCTTCGGCATTTACGATTTCGTGCTGGTCGAACAGCAGGTGGTAATAGGTGACCGGGCAGCCGGAGTGATCCTGCCTTAACAGCCCGGCGCGGACGAGGTGGGTGGCCTTCACCAGAACCTCGCCCTCGCCACAGTAAAGTTCGGCCTGCCAGCCGGACATCAGCATCCTGTGCTGCGGCGAAACCCGCAGCGCGCCGTGATCGCCGAAGGTGCCCGCCGGGATCGAGACCGCTGCAAAGGCCCCCTGCGATGGAACCTGACGGTGGGCGACCCAGCGCAGCGGCTGGCTGCCATGATCCAGCGTCAGGACAAGATCGCCCGGGCGCAAAGCCTCGACCGCGATGGGGCCCTGTGCCGTGGCGATGCGGGCACCGGCGACGAAACAGGCGACATGGCCGTGCACGAAGCCCACATCGGTGATGCCGTGGCCGTTTGTCACTTCATACGAAAAGGTCTGATCGCCCGGTTGCTCGTGGCCGTCGGTGATCAGCGTGATGGTGCCATCGCCGTTGACCACCACCTCTGTCCCGTCCGGCAGCAGAACGTGCGACCCGGCATGGACCGGCACACCATTGATCTTGGTGATGAAAAGCCCGGTCTTGGACGCGTCCGCATCGTTTTCCGTCAGATTGATCGTGGTCTTGCCGTGGTGCCCGAGGTCGTAGCTGTCATCATGGGCAACAACTTCGGTCTGCACAGAATGGCCGGCGATCATCAGGTTGCTGTCATAGGCCGTGTCGCCGGCATCGGCGATGCCAATACGGATGTCGTTCACGGCGCCGGGCTTCACCTGCGCCTTCAGCGTCAGGGTAACGGTCATGCCATCCATCTCGGTGTTGTGCGAGCCGTCGGCATTGTCGATGTAAAGCGGGCTGTTGGAATAGAGGTTTATGTTGTCGATCGAGATGTCGCCATCGCCGACGGTCAGATGCGCCTTCTCGCCATTGACCCAGACGCCCACCGCATCGTTGAAGCCTGATTTGACATATTCCATGTATTCTTCAGACGAGAAGGTGACCTGCATGGTCAACGTCCCGCCCAAGGGGACGAACTTAGCCGAAAAAATCGCGGCATCGTAGGTTTTGGTTCCCGCGATCTCGTTCAACTGAGCGTCGCCGTCGACACCCTTGGTGTCGGTTGATGTGCCACTGGAATGGTTGGCGCTGCCAGATGAATTGGTGAAGGACGAAGCCTGACCTGTCGACAGGATCACCCCTTGATCCGAAGGCGCCACCCCGGGCGCGAACTTGTCCGCCCCCGAATAGATGCCCGCCGACTGCGGATCGCCCTGATACGTGGCACTTACGATCTTTATGCCAGAGCCGAACATCTGCTCGGCCATCTTCATCGGATCGACGCCCGTCTGAACCGGAAGCTTGGTCGCGTCAACCATACCTGCACCCTGAAAATAGAACCCAACAGGGATTTTGAACCGCAAATGCTGATAAGCGGTTAAGGGGACATGCTGGCATGTCCTGGGCAAAGCGGCGCGTGGTGGCCGGGTTGACATTTCTTCGTTCAACCTGTCCCTATCCCGCAACGCAGGAGACCCAAATGGACGATACCGAAGACGCTGGCCCAGAAACCGGCCCCGGCAAGGCCAGGCGCCGGCAGCAGGTTTTCACCCTTCTGGTCGAAGTTGGCCGCAAGACCGGCGACGGTCTGCCGGACAAGGCCACCGGCGCCGGATTGGTGATCTATGCCAGTGGCGTGGATGAGGCCGAGGCCGTGCGCGAGACCGTGGCGATCCTGAAGCAGGCGGATCTGGCACCACTGGATGTCTCGGGCTATGGCACGCTTGAGGAACGGCAGGCAGCCGGTGACGACATCGATGCCGACGAACTGAAGTTGATGGAGCGGGCCTTGAAAGAGAACTCGGTCATCGTGGCGCAGATGACGCCTTTCTTCGATTGATGTGCCGGTCTGGACTGCCGCCGATGTTGCGGCTTTCGGCCCTTGCGGCTAGGTCTTGGCGCTGTTCCAGAGGAGCCGAAGATGTCTGACACCGACGCCGTGGCGCTGACCGCCGCCCTGATCCGCTGCCCCTCTGTCACGCCGGAAGAGGGTGGGACGATGGCAGTGCTGGAAACCCTGCTGGGTGGTGCGGGGTTCGAGTGCACCCGGGTCGATCGCGGCGGCGTGGCGAACCTGTTCGCGCGCTGGGGGCGTAAGGGGGCCAACCGCAGCTTCGGCTTCAACGGTCATGTCGACGTGGTGCCGGTGGGCGACCGTGCCGCCTGGACGCAGGATCCGTTCGGGGCGGCAGTCGTCGATGGCTGGATGTACGGGCGCGGGGCGACCGACATGAAATCGGGCGTAGCGGCTTTTGTGGCGGCAGCGGTGGATTTCGTGCGCGATACGCCGCCCGATGGCGCAGTGATCCTGACGATCACCGGAGACGAAGAAGGCCCCTCGGTTGATGGCACGGTGGCGCTGCTGGACTGGATGGCCGCACAGGGCGAGAAGATGACGCATTGTCTGGTCGGAGAACCGACCTGCCCCAACACCTTGGGCGAGATGATGAAAATCGGCCGGCGCGGGTCTTTGACGGTCTGGTTCACCGCACAGGGCGTGCAGGGCCATTCCGCCTATCCGCACCGCGCCAAGAATCCGATGACGGCACTGGTCAAACTGATGACCCGGCTTGAGGCAGAGCCGCTGGATCGCGGGACGGCGCATTTCGATGCTTCGACTCTGGCCATCACCACGATAGACTGCGGCAATCCGGCAACCAATGTGATCCCCGCCAAGGGCACGGCGACCGTCAACATCCGCTTCAACGATGCCCATACCGGGCAAAGTGTGACGGACTGGCTGAACGGTCACGCTGAGGCGGTCGAGGCGGAAACCGGGGTCAGGATCAGTCTGCGCGTCTCGATCTCCGGCGAAAGCTTCCTGACTGAACCCGGCCCCTTCACAGCACTGGTGGCGGGGGCGGTGACAGCGGAAACCGGTGTGGTGCCGGAGCCTTCCACCTCGGGCGGAACATCGGACGCACGCTTCGTCAAGGACCATTGCCCGGTGGTGGAGTTCGGTCTGGTCGGCAAGACGATGCATCAGGTCGATGAGCGGGTCGAGGTGGCGCAGATTGTCCAGTTGAAAGCAATCTATGCGAGGATTCTGAGGGACTATTTCACATGACCCTCGTGATTGCGGAGACCCGCGACATCGCCCTTTGTCGCACCCTGCGCCGCGTGGTCTTCATTGACGAGCAAGGCGTCAGCGAGGCCGACGAACTGGACGACAAGGACGAAGAGGCGGTACACCTTCTGGCGCGCGAGGGTTCGCTTGCCTTGGGCTCTGCCCGACTGCTGGTGGAGGGTGACACCGGCAAGATCGGACGCGTCTGCGTCTTGCAGCAGGGCCGTGGTCGCGGCATCGGCGCCGCACTGATCCGCGCCGGAGTGGCGCATTTCCGGCACAGGGGTGATCTGGCACAGGTCAAGCTCGGCGCGCAGACCCATGCGCTTGGGTTTTATGAGGCGCTTGGCTTTCAGGCGGTGGGCGAGGTCTATGACGATGCGGGCATCCCGCATCGCGACATGATCCTGAAGCTTGAGGCAAACATCTGACCTCAGGCCGCCGAAGGCTCGCCCAACACCTGGCATGGACAAAAGTCTGACTTGCGCCGCGCCCATCCCGAATCTGATGCGGCCCGACGGATCAGCGCGCCGGGCCATCGCATCGTTTATGCACTGCGCGCGAAGGGTTCGCCGAAGCTTCCGGTCGCGGCTCTGCGCATGGTGTGCTGGACGGCGCGGCTGCGGTCACTGCGCAGGGTGAACTGGCCCACAAGCTTGCTCATGCCGACGGCTTCCTGCGTCAGGGCCTGCGTCGCGGCACCGGATTCCTCGACCATAGCCGCGTTGTGCTGTGTCACCTGATCCAGCTGCGCCACCCCGATGTTGATTTCGTTCAGCCCCTGCGCCTGTTCATAGGAGCCGGTTGCCATGTTGGATACCAGTTTCGAGATCTGGGCGACTTGCGTGACCACCTCTGACAGGGCCTTGCCCGCCCCATCCACCTGCTGCACGCCACTATGGACATGTTGCGAGCTGGCGCTGATCAGCACCTTGATCTCTTTGGCGGCCAGAGACGAACGTTGCGCCAGGGCGCGGACTTCCGAGGCGACGACGGCAAAGCCACGTCCCGCATCGCCGGCGCGCGCCGCCTCGACCCCGGCGTTCAGCGCCAGAAGGTTGGTCTGGAAGGCGATGTCGTCAATCACGCCGATGATCTGCGAGATCTGGCTGGAGGAGGACTCGATCTCGTTCATCGCGTTGACTGCACCCTGCACGACCCTTCCGCTGGTTTCCACATCATTACGGGCGCGCAGCACCACAGCTTCAACCTCTTTGGCGTTGCTGGCGGCGGTGTTCACGCTGGCGGTCATCTCCTCCAACGCGGCAGCGGTTTCTTCCAGCGTGGCGGCCTGAGTTTCCGTCCGCGCCGACAGATCTTCCGAAGCCCGGCTGATTTCGGACGAGCGCGCCCGGATGCTTTCGCTGGCCTCAACCAGTTGAGTGATCATCTGGTTCAGCTTTTCGACGGTGTCATTGAAATCCTGCCGCAGGGGTTCATAGGTATCCGAAAAAACCTCGTCGATGTTTTGCGACAGATTGCCCGCAGCCAGGTTCCGCAGACCTTCCCCGAGGATCGAGATCACGTGTTCACCGTCCTGACGCAGGGCAGACTGTTCATCAAGCGCCACCTTGACGCGGTCAGACACGGTGTCGATATCGCGGGCGATGGCGCCGATGTCATCGTCCCGGGTGATCGTGCCGATGCGGATGCCGAAATCGCCTTGCGCCACGTCGCGCAGCGCGGCGCGCAACCGATCGATCGGTTTGGAGATGCTGCGGGTCACCCGAAAGGAACTTACCAGATTGGCGGCCGTGGTGACAACCGACACCCCGATGAGCACGAGCATCAGGATGTGGTTCAACGTCACGGCGCCAGCAGAGGTTTCCTCGTCCAGACTTTGTATCAGGTCACCGAGACGCCCCATCTGACTTTCAAGCGCGTTGAATTTGGCGAGGAAGCCCGGCACAGCCGCACGCGCCGCCGTCTCGTCGATCAGGGCAAGTTTCACAGTCCGATCAGCCATCGTCAGATAGTCCTCAACCAGAGGAACTGTCGACTTTAACTGACCGCTCACCTCCAGCGGCAAGTCCAGGCTCTGCAGTTTGGCAATGGAATCGCGGAAGACCCCGATGTCATCGGCAACTTTGCTTTTCACGGCGGCTTTTTCTTCGGGCAGACCATCCGGGCCGACGAACACCGCGTGGATGACGTCGGCTTCGACGCCTTCGTGCATCATGTCGGCCATCATCTCGTAGTGGATGGCTGCAGTAGCCGTGATCTGGCGTGCCAGACCCGTTTCACTTTTCCAAAGACCGAACAGTCCCACGCCCGCCGTGATGACGACAGCCAATATGGAAATCATGCCGTTGGAAATGAGTCGAACCTTGATCGGAAGCGTACGGAACATGGCGGATCCTGCAATGTGAAAGCATTCGCATCATGGGCCGCAAATCTTTAACAACCGGCAAAACTGCGCGGCTGAATTGGTTCGAATTTGGGACATTTGGCAGCAGTCAGGCCTCCCCGCCAATTCAGGCCGAAGCCACCGCCAGATCAGTCAGATCCTCCGCCGAAAGCGTCAGCGTCGCGGCTGCCACAAGGTCGGCGACCTGTGCCGCTGTCGTGGCCGAGGCGATTGGGCCGGTCAAACCCGGCTGGGCCGCGACCCACGCCAAGGCGATCTGGGCCGGATTGGCGTGGTGGCGCGCGGCCACCGCATCCAGCGCATCCAGAATCCGAAAGCCGCGCGGGGTCATGTAGCTGTCAAGACGGCCCTTGCGGGTCTTGCCAGCCGTGGCCTCGGCACTGCGATACAAGCCCGACAGGAAGCCCGAGGCGAGACCGTAATAGGGGATGACGCCCAGACCCTCGGCCCGGCACAGGTCCAGCACGGGGCCTTCCAGCAAGGCACGGTCATAGAGGTTGTACTCGGGCTGGATCGAGGTGTAGCGCGGCAGGCCTTCGCGGTCCGCCACGGTCAAGGCCGCCTGCAACTGCGCCGCACTGAAATTCGACGCGCCGATGGAGCGGACTTTGCCCGCCTTGATCAGCCGGTCATAGGCGGCCAAAGTCTCTTCATGGGGCGTGTCATCGTCGGGGCGGTGCGAGAAATAGTGGTCGATCGTCTCGATCCCCAGCCGTTTCAGGCTGGCCTCTACCGCTTGCTCGATCCAGCGCGCGGAAAGGCCCTTGGCGGGCAGACCCGCAGCATCAACCCCCATGTCGGACCCGACCTTGGTGATCACCACCACGTGGTCCCGCTTGCCCGGACGCGCCTTCAGCCAGCGTCCGATGATGGCCTCGCTTTCGCCGCCTTGATGGCCCGGTGCCCAGCGCGAATAGACGTCGGCCGTGTCGATGGCATTCAGGCCGGCATCCGTTGCGGCATCCAGCACGGCGAAACTGGCGGCCTCATCCGCCGACCATCCGAAGACATTGCCGCCCAGAATGACGGGCGCAACGGATAGGCCGGATTTGCCTAGGGGACGATGCTGCATGGGGAACTCCTGTAACGATTCGGACTGGGCTTGGGCGAAGCTTATGCCATATCCGGCGCCATGCCAGAGCCATTGCCGACGGAAAGGGAGACGGTTCCGTTCGGGGCAATGGCCGTTCCACGTTCAGTGGTGGGGCACGCCCATGGTCAAGCCGCCGTCGATGACGAATTCTGCCCCGGTCGAATAGCTTGACTCGTCGCTGGCCAGAAACAGCATCAGCATGGCCACCTCGGCGGGCTTGGCGCTGCGACCCATCGGGATTTGCAGCGCCTCGGCCGGGATGTTCCTGGTCATGTCCGTCTCGATCAGACCGGGATGGATGGAATTGACCCTTACGCCCAGATGCGCCACATCCAGCGCCACCGATTTCGTCAGCCCCCGTACGGCGAACTTTGATGCGACATAGGCGTGCAGTCCCGCGCTGCCGCGCAGACCCTCGACCGAAGAGATGTTGATGATGGATCCGCCCTTGGCCTTGGCAATTTCGGGGATGGCGGCCTGCATTCCCAGAAAGGTTCCGGTCAGGTTGATGTCGAGCGTCTTGCGCCAGACCTCAATCTTGAACTCGGTGATCGGCGCCGCCGAGGCGATTCCGGCGTTATTAACCAGAATGTTCAGGCAGCCAAAGGACTTCACGGCAAAGGCCACAGCTGCCTGCCATTGTTCGGGCTGAGTGACGTCAAGATGGACATAGGCGGCATTGGCACCAAGCTCGGCCGCCAACGAAGCCCCCTGCGCGTCAAGCAGATCGCCGATGACGACCTTTGCGCCTTCGGCAATCAGGATGCGCGCATAAGCCTCTCCGATGCCGCGGGCGCCACCGGTTACAATCGCAACTTTGTTCTGAACGCGCCCCATGATGTTCTCTCTTTGCTTGAAATCTGTCCGTAACGACGGTGTCTGCGAAGGATGCGGCATCCGCCCGCATGTCAAATGCCCTACGCCGACGCACGCGGCCAAGGCAGCCCCGGAAACTACTCAGACCCGTGCTTGAGTAGTTTCCGAGGCTGATGCCGCGTGGGCCCGCGTTCTAAGCCTGTCCGGGCGACCTCTGCCATCCGGCAAAGCCCGGCGCCCTTCCGACAGGTGGCGCAAGCTTTGAGTTGGCGGAGTCTTCCCGCCCCGTCAGGAAAGCCCAGAATGAGAAATTACGACCGGATCAACGCCCTTCCGCCGAAGCGGATTGCGGAAAAGCACGCGCATATCGTGGGGGGCGGCATGGCGGGCCTCGCCGCCGCAGCGTTTCTGGTGACCGATGCCAGCATGCCGGCGGAAAATGTCACAGTCTATGACAGCTTGCCCCTTATGGGCGGATCAATGGATGCGGCGGGCACGCCCAAGACCGGATACACCAGTCGGGGCGAGCGAGAATTGGAACCCTATATGGAGTGCCTCTGGTATCTGTGCAGCAAGGTGCCCTCGTTGCAGACCAAAGGCCTGACCATTCTGGACGAGACGCACCGGGCCAATGTGCGAGAGAGGATCAATTCGCACTTCCGGCTGATGGAAAAGCAGGGTCATCTCTACGACTACTCCGGCCCCCTGATGTCCGCACATGACGCCAAGCGCATGCTGGAACTACAGTTAGCCCCCGAAAGTGCGCTGGAGATGCTGACCCCCGCCGACTGGTTCAGCCCGGAGTTCACGCGTTCCGTCTTCTGGCTGTGCTGGAGCAGCATGCTGGCCTTCCGCGACTATCACTCTCTGATCGAGGTGCGGCGCTACATCATGCGTTTCATGATGCATGACCACAGCATGACCCATCTGGGCGGCATCCTGCACACCGAGTTCAACGAGTACGACTCCATCATCAAGCCCATGACAGTCTGGCTGGCTGGGCTGGGCGTCAAGTTCCGCACCGGGACGACGGTGACCGATATCGCCACCGAGGTGATCGGAGACGACACGGTGGCAACAGGCCTTACCCTGCGCGATGCGAAGGGGGCGCGGGATCATGCCCTGACGCGGGACGATCTGGTGTTCTTCACCAACGGCTCCCTGACGCAGAATGCCACGATGGGCGATACTCATTCCGTGGCGATCCTGAACCGCGAAACGGCGGATCGTGGCTGCTTCACGGTCTGGGAACAGCTTGCAGCGCGGGATGCGAAATTCGGCCACCCGGCGACCTTCCTGGCGGATGTCGAGAAATCCAACTGGATGAGCTTTTTTCCCACCATCACCGATGACCCCACGTTCTTCGACTACATCGAAAGGAAAACCGGCGATAAGGCGGGGATGGGCGGGGCGATCACGATCGTCGACTCGGCTTGGAAGATCAGCTTCGTGCTCTACGGCCGCTATTTCCCCGATCAGCCGGACAATGTGAACGTGTTCTGGGGCGATGGGCAGTGCAGCCACGTGCCGGGCGATTTCATCAAGAAACCGATGCGCGATTGCACGGGCGCCGAGATCTTCTCGGAACTGCTGTACCACTGCGGGCTGCAAGACAAGACCCCCGGCATTCTTGCACATTCCACCGTATCCATCTCGATGATGCCCTACATCACCAGCCAGTTCATGCCGCGCAAGATCGCCGACCGGCCCAAGGTCATCCCCGAGGCTTGCGTCAATCTGTCCTTCATCGGCCAATTCGTCGAACTGCCGGGGGATGTCGTCTTTACCGTCGAAACCTCGGTCCGGACGGCAATGATGGCGGTCTGGGGCTTGACCGGGTTGGACAAGCCGATGATCCCGATCCACGAGCCGGGCTATGACCTGCGCGTGATTGTCTCATCCCTGAAGGCCACGCTGGACATTGCCGAGATCACGCCGGAAAATCTGGCTGCAATCGCCGCGTCCTGCCCGCCTTTTCCGGCTTTGCTGGCCTTCCTCAACGGGCTGCCCAAGCCGATTGCCTGAACCGCTGCGACGGAAAGGACCTTTGCCGTCGTTCAAGAAGCCAAGGGCTTGCTGCCCCAGCCCCGGAAAGGAACACGTCTGATGACCCTGCAGATCGGCGACACGAAATCCGGTGCTTTGGCCCAGTGCAGCGCACATGGCTTCTGACGCCCCCGTCAGCTTCAAGGCGTTGATCTACCGGCAACGCCTTTCTATTGCCCTGCTGGTGCTGTGTCAGGCCGGACAGACTGCGGCGTCCCTGACCTTGCCCAGCCTCAGCGCCCGGGTGATTGACCTTGGGCTGGCCGACACCTCCGGTCAGATGGCGTTGCGCACCGGCGGCCTGATGTTGGGGGCGGCGCTGGCGCAACTGGTTCTGGCGGCAGCGGCGACCTTCATCGGGGCACGGGTTGCGATGCAGGTCGGTCATGATCTGCGCGACGCCCTGTTCCGCAAGGTGCATGGGCTGGCGCTGGCCGAGATCCAGACCCTTGGCGTGCCCTCGCTGATCACGCGCTGCACCAATGACGTGCAGCAGTTGCAATCCATGCTGACCATGATCCTGACGATGATCCTGATGGCCCCCTTGATGGGCATCGGCGGGGTTGTCATGTCGTTCCGCGAGGATGCCAAGCTGTCGGCGCTGCTACTGGTCAGCGTGCCGGTGCTGGCGCTGATCATCGGCACTATCTTGGCCCGCAGCCTGCCGCTTTACACCGCGATGCAAGGCCAGATTGACCGTCTGAACGGCATCCTGCGCGAGCAGATCACTGGGCTGCGGGTGATCCGCGCCTTCGTGCGAGACACCTCGGAACAGGCCCGGTTCGGCAAGGCGAACGAGGCTTTGACCGCCACCGCCCGGCAAAGCGGACGGCTGATGACGCTGAACATGCCGGCGGTGCTGGCGGTGATGCAGATGAGCGGCGTGGCCGTGGTCTGGTTCGCCGCGCCCCGCCTGATCGCGGGGACCCTGCAGGTCGGCGCGCAGGTGGCGTTCCTGTCCTATATCGCACAGATCATGTTCTCGGTGATGATGGCCGCCATGCTGTTTGCCATTGCGCCCCGCGCGCTGGTGTCCGCCCGCCGGATAGCCGAGGTGCTGGACACGCCGATTTCACTGGTCACCCCTGCCAATCCCAAGCCGCTGGCTGATAGCGATCTGCGGCTGGAGGTGCAGAATGTGGGCTTCCGCTATCCGGGCGCGGAATCCGCCGTGCTGTCGGACATCAGCTTCAGCATCGGTCCGGGAGAGGTGGTGGGCGTCATCGGGGCCACGGGTGCCGGCAAATCGACGCTTTTAAACCTCATCGTGCGTTTGCGCGATGTGACCTCGGGCAAGATCACGCTGGGCGGGATTGACCTGCGCGAGCTTGACCCCGAGGCTTTGTGGCAAAGGATCGCGCTTGTGCCGCAGCAGGCCTATCTCTTCTCCGGCACGCTGGCCGAGACCCTGCGCTACGGCAAAGCCGATGCCACCGATGCGGACCTGTGGGCGGCACTCGAAATCGCACAAGCCGCCGATTTCGTGCGCGCCTTGGCCGAAGGGCTGCAATCGAACGTTGCGCAAGGCGGTACCAACTTCTCGGGCGGGCAGCGCCAACGGCTGGCAATTGCGCGGGCATTGGTCCGGCAGCCGGGGCTTTATCTGTTCGACGACAGCTTCTCGGCGCTGGATTTCGGCACGGATGCAAGGCTGCGTGCGGCCTTGCGGGCCTCGACCGGGACCGCCGCCACGCTGATCGTCGGCCAAAGGGTCAGCTCCTTGCGCCATGCCGACCGGATTCTGGTGATGGAAGCCGGTCGCATTTCGGCCTCGGGGACGCATGAAGACCTGATGCAGACCTCACCCGCCTATGCCGAGATCGTCGCCTCGCAAACCGGAATCGAGGCCGCCGCATGACCCGCCCGCCCAACCCGATCCCGATGGCACGAGGCCCCGGCGCTGCCGGCATGATGGCCGCCCAGATGGCGGGAGGGGCCAAGGCGAAGAACAGCAGGGCGGCCCTGCGCCGTCTGGCGACGTTCCTGTTGAAATCGCGTTGGCGGGTTGTGGCGGCCGTTGCGATGACCGTGGCCAGCGTGGCCCTGTCCTCACTGGGCCCCTGGCAACTGGGCAAGGCGACAGACAGCGTGCTGGCGGATGTCACGGCAGGCCATGTGCTGCAAGTCGCAGCGCTGGCGCGGCATCTTGGGCTGGTGGCGGCGATGTTTCTGGCGGCGGCGTTGTTCAACTGGCGGCAGGCTTGGCTGGTCAATGATCTGGTGCAGGACCTCAGTTGTACCCTGCGTGACATGGCCGAAAAGAAGCTGTCCCGCCTGCCCTTGGCGTGGTTTGACGACCAGCCCTTCGGCGAGGTGCTCAGCCGGGTCACAAACGACATAGACAACATCACCCAAAGCCTGCAGCAGCTTCTGAGCCAGTTGCTGATGTCGCTGTTAAGCCTTCTGGCGGTGATGCTGGTGATGGTCCTGATCTCACCCATGCTGGCCGGGATAGCGCTGGCAATGCTGGTGCTGACCGTGCTGTTGACCCGGGTGATTGCCGCCAAAGCCGGACCGCACTTCACCGCGCAATGGAGCCAGACCGGCGAGATGAATGGCGAGGTTGAGGAAAGTTTTACCGGCAATGTGCTTGTGAAGGTCTATGGCCACCGAGGCCAGACGATCAAGCGCTTTGCCAAGGTCAACGGCGATCTGCGCGACAGCGCTTTCAAGGCGCAGATGCTGGGCGGGCTGATCCAGCCCTTGGCGATGGCCGTCGGCAACTTGGGCCTGATCGCCGTCGTGGTCGGGGGTGCCTTCCGGATTCTCTCCGGCTCGCTGTCGGTCGGCGCGTTGCAGGCGTTCATCCAGTACATCCGCCAGATCACCCATCCGATGCAGCAGGTGGCCTCGATGGCGACCACGGTGCAATCCGGGCTCGCGTCGTCAGAACGCGTGTTCGAGATGCTGGACTTGGCCGAACTGTCGCCAGACCGCGTCGACGCGCCGAAGATCGCGGCGCCCAAGGGCCATGTCGCCTTTGACCATGTCAGCTTCGCTTACAAGCCCACCGAACCCCTGTTCCGCGATGTCAGCCTGACCGCCCTGCCCGGCCAGACGATCGCCATCGTGGGCCCTACGGGGGCTGGCAAGACCACGCT
>CANBRQ010000076.1 GCA_947371955.1 Paracoccaceae bacterium
AAGCGGTGGTGGCACAAAAAGCCAACGCCAGCGCAACAAGCGCCGGATAGGTCTTGGTCATCATGGTTCTCCCGGTTGATCCCCTGCACAAAGCAGGCGCCCGCCTGACCTAACGCCCGCTCATGTCAAACCATCAACACAATGGAAACAGTTTGGAGACGGCTTTGTTGCAACCTTGCGACAAGGCCCCGCAAGAAGCACGCCGCCATGCCAAGGTCGAAAAGCCACATCCTGAGGGCCGGGGGCTGCACAGCCCCCGGCTTTGGCACAGGATCACTCCGGCGTGTGGATGCCGATCACTGCGTTGCCGTCGATGAAATCCTCAAACAGCACGGTGGTCGAATGCGGCGTGCCCAGCACGACCGCCATCTGCCCCGGTCCGGTCAGGCTTTTGAACGGCGTGCGCGGCTGATCGGCATTGAAGGACACCGAGTAGTGCCCGCCCGCCAGCGTGGTGAAGGGAATCCCGTGGTAGATCGCGGTCGAGGTCAGATGGACATGGCCCGCAATCACTTGGCGGATGTCGTTGTGGGTCTTCAAGGCTGCTATGAAGGGGGCATCGTCCAGCAGTTTGATCGTATCGGCCTCGATATGCAGGGCATTGGCGTTGTGGTGCAGCACCACGATCACCGGCATATCCGCCGCTTCGGCCAGATGGGCGCGCAGCCAGTCCATCTGCAACGCGGTCAGCACACCATCGACGCGGCCCGGTTCGGAACTGTCCAGCACGATCACCCGGTAGCCCTTGGCGTCGATCACATGGTTGACCTTGCCGGTCTCATCCGCCCATTCCTCGCCGAAGACGGCCAGGAAGGTCGCGCGGTCGTCGTGATTGCCCAAGGTGATATAGGTCGGGATCTGGATGCCGCCTGCAATCGCCTTCAGGCGCTCGTAAGCTTCCGCCTCAGCCTCATCGGCCAGATCGCCGGCGATGATGCAGAAATCGGCATCGGCATAGCGCTCGTTGATGCAGCCCACCGCCTGCTCCAGCCGCTCGGCGGTGTCCAGCGTCATCGACACCGCACCATGCCGCACCAGATGCAGGTCGCTCAGCACCACAAACTTCAGCGTCTCGCTCATTGTCCCAGTCCTTTTGCTTCCAGGAAGGCCATCGAGCCGGGGATCCCGGCCTTGTCTTCCAGTTCCAGAATCAGGCGCGGCTGCACCGGCAGGGCGGCAATCGCCGCAAAGACCGAAGGCCACAGGATCGTGCCGTGACCGATCTGCCAGTGCCGATCGGCATGGCCGTCAGCGTCCTGCAGGTGGACATGGGCCAGCATCTCACCGGCCGAGCGGACATAGTAATCCACCGGCGGTGCCCCGGTCGAACCATGGGCGTAGTGCGCGTGACCCGTGTCGATCGACACCTGCAGCGCCGAAGACCCGAAGCTGGCGCACAACGCCTTGCGGTCTTCCGGGTTGATGTCTTCGATATTCTCCATCACCAGCGTGACACCCAGAACCTCGGCCCGCTTCACCAGCGGGGTCAGCACGGTGTGCACGCGGTCGAACAAGGCCTCACGGGCCCCCACACGGGCGTTCAGGTTGTTGTAATCCCATGTGCTGAACGGCGAGTGCACCACCATATGCGAGGCCCCAATCGCCGCACAAACATCCAACCCCTGCCCCAGCCGCTTTTGCACCACGGCCTGCACGAGGCTGTCGGACGTGTCGATGGTAAAGCCCCAGAACGGCCCATGAATCCCCATCCGGCCCTTGTAGCCGGCCAGCAGGCGCTTGACCTCATCCGCCAATGGCGTCCAGTCATCATCCAGAACCGAGCCGTTTACGAAGCTCTGCAGCTCCAGATCCCGGTCCTTTTCCAGAATCCAATCCTGATACGCCGCCAATTCGTCATTGGTCAGCGCCGCGCCAATCACCGGAACCGTCATCGCAATCTCCCACTTTGTTGCGGGCTTGGGTTTAGTGGGCCCAAGTGACAGTCCGGTGTCGCCTAGGTAAGCCTTGGGTGACAGACAGGGGCCCGCCCTTGCCCCCGTCATCAAAGCTTCACGCAACTGAAAACCTTCCGTCACAGGAACTGGATACCTCCCGGCAGACGCAACCGGAGGCCACCCCTTGCTGCACGTGAAAAACGTCACCCGCATGTTCGGCTCCAAAGCCGCCGTCGACAACGCCAGCTTCGTGGTGGAAAAATCGGCTTTCGTCGGGATCATCGGGCGCTCGGGTGCGGGGAAATCCACCTTCCTGCGGATGATGAACCGTCTGACCGATGCATCATCGGGCGAGTTGAACTTCGAAGGCACCAATGTGCTGACCCTGCAAGGCGCGGCCAAGCGCGCTTGGCAAAGCCAATGCGCCATGATTTTCCAGCAGTTCAACCTTGTGCCGCGGATGGACGTCGCCTCCAACGTGCTGCACGGGCTTCTGAACCGCCGCTCCACCCTGGCGACCGTGTTCAACGTCTGGCCAAAGGATGACATCCTGAAGGCCCTGTCGATCCTGGAACGCCTGGGCATCGCCGAACAGGCCCCGAAACGGGCCGAGGCTTTGTCGGGCGGCCAGCAGCAGCGCGTGGCCATTGCCCGCGCCGTCATGCAGGACCCCAAGGTCATTCTGGCCGATGAACCGATCGCCTCCTTGGACCCGATGAACGCGCAGGTCGTGATGGACACGCTGCGCCGCATCCATGACGAGGACGGGCGGATGATCATCGCCAACCTCCACACGCTGGACACCGCGCGCCGCTACTGTGACCGCGTGATCGGCATGCGCGACGGGCGCATCGTGTTCGATGGCACGCCGGACATGCTGTCGACCAGCGTGGCCCGCGAAATCTACGGCGCGGACGAAAGCTTCAACGAAAGCGCCACGTCCACCTCCATTACTGCACCGACCCCGGCGGGCGACAATGCCTATGCCGATGCGATGCTGTCCTAAGTTCCACCCCGGCCCCCGCCTGCGGGGCCACCAAACCGGAGACTACCGATGAAAAAGCTGCTCGCCGTTCTCGCGGCAACCACCGCTCTCGCTGGCGCTGCCCATGCCCAAGCGATCACCGAATTCAACATCGGCGTTCTGGGCGGTGAAAACGCTCAAGACCGCATCACCGGCAACGAGTGCTACCGCGCCGCCGTTGAGGCTGCTCTGGGCGTTCCGGTCAAGATCTTCACCCCGGCTGACTATGACGGCGTGATCCAGGGTCTGCTCGGCGGCACCCTCGACATGGCATGGCTCGGCGCTTCGGCCTATGCCAAGATCGCTCTGACCGACCCGAAAGCGGTTGAAGCCAAGCTGATCGCCAAGAACGTTGACGGCACCGAAGGCTACTACTCGATCGGTATCGCCAACAAGGCTTCGGGCGTGACCTCGATGGACGACGCCAAGGGCCACACCTTCGCCTTCGCCGACCCGAACTCGACCTCGGGCTATCTGGTTCCGGCTTCGGAACTGGCCGCCAAGTATGGCGATCTGGACAAGTACTTCAAGTCGACCGCGTTCTCGGGCGGCCATGAGCAGACCATCGTTGGCGTCGGCAACGGCACCTACGACGCTGGCGTGACCAACGCCGACATGATCGGCAACTTTGCCGACGGCTACACCTCGGGCGCTCTGCGCAAGGCGGTTGATGGCGGTCTGGTCGACATGAACAACCTCGTCGAAATCTGGCACTCTGCCCTGATCCCGAACGGCCCGTTCGTTGTGCGCGCCGCTCTGCCGCAGGACGTCAAGGACAAGGTCACCGCTCTGACCGCTGACCTGCCGGAAAAAGACCACGCTTGCGCCGCGTCCGTCAACGGCGGCGAGATGACCGACTTCGTCCCGGTTGACCCGGCTGTCTATGCCGGCATCCTGGAAGCCCGCAAACTGCAAGACAAGAAGTAATTTCAACACATTCCGCCGGGCCTTCGCAAGAAGGCCCGGCAATTTCATTCTGGGGGCCCCATGGTTGACCTTGCCTTCGGACCAGAGCCGGGAAAACGCCCCGCCGCATCCGATCCGCATCTTGCCTACCTTGCCATGGTCCGCCAGAAGCGGATGTACAGCGCCCTCATGCTGGTGCTGCTGGCCTTCCTGCTGGCCACCGGCTTTCACCTTGCCGAAGGCCGCAACGCCGGCGGCTTTCTGAACGGCCTGCCCAATCTGGGCGCCTTCCCGTCTGAGGTTCTGTCCGAAGCCTGGACCGAGCGGGCCAACCTGCCCGGCCTTGCCATCGAACACCTGCCCTCGCTGATCGAGACGATCAACATCGCCGCCGTCTCGACCCTGATGGGCGGCCTCTGCGCGGCGTTTCTGGCCCTGTTGTCGACCCGGGGCCTTGCCCCCTTCCCGCGCCTGACGCCGGTGGCTCGCCGCACCATGGACGGCATGCGCGCCCTGCCCGATGTCGTGATCGCCCTCGTGCTGATCTATGTCCTCGGTGGCGGCCCGATCCCCGCAGTCATCGCGATTTCCATCCACACCTCGGGCGCATTGGGCAAACTGTTCTCGGAAGCCGCCGAGAACGCTGACCTCAAGCCGGTCGAGGGTCTGACCTCCACCGGCGCCACATGGGGCCAGCGCATCTGGCTGGGCATCATCCCGCAGGTCGCCCCCAACTGGGCCAGCTACCTGCTGATGCGGTTCGAAATCAACGTCCGCGCCTCGGCCATCCTGGGCTTTGTCGGCCAGGGCGGCATCGGCGCTGACCTGAAGGTCGCCATGCAATGGGGCACCGGCAAATATGATCAGGTCGTGGCCATCTTCATCATTCTGTTCCTGACCATCGTCATCATCGACCGCACCTCTGACTGGCTGCGCACCCGCCTGACCAAAGGAGCGCAACATGGCTGACGCCAGCATGATCCCGCCGAGCCTTGCGAAACAGGTCGAGACCGCGTTCGAGCGGCGCAAGCTGATGTCGATCGGCATCCTTGCCGCCATCCTTGCCTATCTGATCTATGCCGCCATCTCGTTTGACGTGATGGGCGTCGCCTCGCGCGCCCGGATGGACAATGCCAAGAACCTTCTGTCCGATTTCTGGAGCTACAAGGTCAGCGTCGTCCGCGACAACCGCTCGGGCGCCATCACAGCCGCAATTGACGGCGACCAGCGCTATGCCTTTGCGCCCGACTGGGTCAAGACCACAGGCGATGTCACCACGGTCGATCTGGGCGGCGGCAATGTCGTGACCTATGACGCCCAAGGCGCGCGCTACGTCATTCCGGGCTATGGCACGGTAGATATCGTCGCCAAGGACGGAAAACTCAGCTTCACCGCCCCCGGCGCAACGCCCGATTGGATCAGCGCCTCTGACAGCCGCATCAGCGTATCGACCTCGGTCGGACGGTTCATCTACACCAAGTCCAAGGTCGAGACCCAGCGCTTCTTCCCCGGCTGGGAGCTGTTCTTCTTCACCTTCGACAGCCCTTTCTACGGCAAAAGCTTTGGCGAGTTGACCGCCCTCGCGCTCTGGGAACCGCGGATCGACCCGGATCAGTCGAACTACGCCCATATGCAGCACGACTTCCTGACCAACAGCATGTGGCACCACGGCGATGTCTTGTGGGCGCTGTTCGAGACCCTGCTGATGGCGTTCCTCGGCACCTTCACCGCCGCCCTGATCGCGCTGCCGCTCAGCTTCCTGGCCGCCAAGAACATGATGCCCTTCGCGCCCCTGCGCTTCGGCATCCGCCGCGTCTTCGACTTCATCCGGGGCCTTGATGCCCTGATCTGGACCCTGATCCTTGTGCGCGCCTTTGGCCCGGGCCCCATGACCGGTGCCTTGGCCATCATGATGACCGACACCGGGCTGTTCGGCAAAACCTTCTCGGAAGCGCTGGAAAACATCGACGAAAAGCAGGTCGAGGGCATCCGCTCCACCGGGGCCAATTCGGTCCAGCGCGCCCGCTTCGGCGTCATCCCGCAGATCATGCCGATCCTGATGAGCCAGGTTCTGTACAACCTTGAATCCAACACCCGCAGCGCCACTGTGATCGGCGCCATCGTCGGCGGCGGGATCGGCCTTCTGCTCACCCAAGCCATCGGCACCCAGAAAGATTGGGAGGATGTGGCCTATTACCTCATCCTGATCATCGCCATGGTCATCATCATGGACTGGCTCTCGGGCCTGATTCGCCACAAACTGATCAAAGGCTGAACCCTTGCCCAAACTCTCCGCAACCGACCCGGTCATCCACCCGGGCTGCCAGATCGTCGATACCAAATTCGGCGCATGGTGCGAGGTGGGTGAGGGCAGCCGCATCCTGCATTCCACCTTCGAGGATTATGCCTACTGCGACCGCATGTCCGACATTGCCAACACCACGGTCGGCAAGTTTGCCAATATCGCGGCGCTGACGCGGATCGGGCCGACCGATCATCCCTATGGCAACGCCTCGCTGCACCATTTCCTGTACCGCTCGGAACTCTACTGGGACGATGCGCCCGATGATCAGGATTTCTTCGCCCACCGCAAATCCCGCCGCACGGTGATCGGGCCGGACACATGGCTGGGACACGGTGCCATCATCAAGCCAGAGGTCACCATCGGCGCAGGGGCCATCATCGCCTCGGGGGCTGTCGTGACCAAGGACGTCGCCCCCTACATGATCATGGCCGGCATCCCCGCCACGCCGCTGCGCGCCCGCTTCACCCCGCAGGTCGCCGACCGGATGCAGGCTTTGGCCTGGTGGGACTGGAGCCACGAACGCCTGCGGCAAGCCCTGCCCGACTTCCGCGCAATGCCCGCCGAGGCGTTCTTGGAGAAGTACGAGGGTCAGGCCTAGGGGCTAGACCCCCTTGGCAAACCACACGACAAACCCGCCGCGAAAGGGTTCTGTCGCGGTGATGTCAAAGCCATAGCGCTGGTAAAACGCCACATTCGCCGTTAGCGCGGCATTGGTCAGAAGCCGCACCTGCGGCAAAGCCGCGTCGCGCGCCTGCGCCTCGGCCAGGCCAATCAGCCTTTGCCCCAGCCCCTTGCCCTGCAGGTCTGACCTGACGGCGATGTTTTCCACCCAAAGATGATCCGCCTCCGGCACGGTCTCCAGCACCCCGGCCAACGCCGCACCGTCGAAGGCCAACACAAAGCGATGCTTCTGCAGGGCAAGATCATAATCCGCCGTCATCGGCAGCGGCTCGCGCCCCATGACGGGCACCCATTTGGCATAGGTCGCCCGGACGAACGCGCGGATCAATCCGGCGTCTTCAGGCAAGCCGGGGCGGAAGGTAAGAGGGCTGATATCCATGACCCGACCTTGCCCGCACCGCAACCTTTGTCAAGCGCCACCCGCGTCAGCGCCGGTAAACCAAAGGTTAACAGAAACCGCGATATCTATTTATATCAGTTACTTAAGCAGCATTGCACGCGTGCAACCCTACTCCGCAGCGATCTGATCTTCTTCTGTCAGGGCAGAAACAACCCTCGGCTGCGCCAGGAACCGCAGCGCCGCCGCGCCCGACAGATAGGTCAAACGACCGCCACAGATCGTCGCTTCAATCCGGCGCGAGGCGGCGTCGACCACCACCAGATCCGCCCGCATGCCCGGCTCCAACCGGCCCCGGTCGGTCAGCCGCAGGATCTCGGCCGGACCTGAGGAGATCAGACCCCAAGCCTTGGGCAACCCGATGACGCCCCGATCCACCAGCGACCACACCGCCAAGGGCAGCGCCGGCACGTGATAATCCGACACCAAGGCATCACAAAGCCCCGCCGCCACCAGATCAGTCGCCGAAGCATTGCCCGCCTGCGACTGCCCCCGCACCACATTCGGCGCGCCCATGATGACCGGGCTGAACATCGCATGCGCCGCCGAGGCCGCCCGCAGGGTCAGCGGAAACTCGGCCACCAAGGCGCCGATCATCCGGAACTTCTCGCGCGTCTCACCATCGGGGTCGTCGTGCGAGCCATAAACGACCCCCATCGCATCAAAAGCCTCGGCCAAGCGGCACAGCGACCGCGCCACCTCGCTGCGGGAGTCGCGGGCGACTTGGATGGCCTCGGCCAGTTCCTCGGGAGTCTTGCCGACCTTGGACGCCCAATGCGCGAAAGCCCCGGGGGCCACGCGCGACATCTGGAAGCCCTCTTCCAAATGGTCGTTGAAGACAACGTAGCTGACACCGAAGCGCCGCACGACCTCGATCAGCCGCTGGGTTTCACTGACCAGATGCGTCTCAGCCCGGATCTGGATGCGCAGGTCGGTCATCATCTGCGGCCTGTAAGCCTCCAGCGCGGCCAACACCGCCTCGCAATGGTCGGGGGCGCGGTGGCCACCTTCCCAGCTCCAGCTTTGGGCGAGGAACGCCGTGGTCACCCCGTGGCAGGCGGCTTCCCGGTCAAACGATGCCAAGCCAGTCAACAGCGGAAACCGGGCCGAGGGGCGCGGGGCCATGTGGTGTTCAAACCCGTCGCCGTGCAGGTCGATGATTCCGGGCAGGATCAGATAGCCCGACAGGTCCACCTCGGGCAGCGGGCCACGTGTCAACCTGCCGTCCGCCAGCCCGATCGACCGCATCTGCATCTCGCCATCCCGCAGGATCTGGGCACCGGTCAGGCGAAGAGGAGGCAAAAGGGTCATGTCTTATTCCGTTACGGGCCGAACAGGCATCTCGGGTTGTCGATTCCTAACCTAATCGCGCAACGGGATCGTGACAGTCACTCGGGAATTACCGTCAAAGTGACACGATCCCCGACAAACCATGTGGTGCCGAATTCAACCGGGACACCCGCAGCATCGACATTCACCGTGACAGACCGCAGCAGCGGCGCCCCCTGCAAGACCTGCAGATGACCCGCCTGCACCGCATCGGCGAGTTTGGCCGTCAGCCTTGTGGAGGCGCGGGTGTAGTCGGGAACCCCTGCCTCGGCCAGTGCGGCGGTGATCGAGTTCAGACGGGCGATGGCTTGGGGAAACTCGGGGAAGCGAAAGGCCGGGATGACCGAACGGAACAGGCCCAAAGGCAGGCCATCGGCCAGCGAAAGGCCCTCGATCACATGCACCGGGCTGGTGGGAGGTAGCGCCAAGGCCTCGGCCTCCGCCGCACTGGCGGGCCGGGTCTCGCTGCGCAGCAGGCGACGCGAGGGGGTACGGCCCGACGCCAGCACATTCTGGTGGAACCTGACCCTGCGGCCCAAGGGATAGTCGGTCGGCACCGAGGTCACAAAGACCCCGGCCCCGCGCCTTGATTGCACCAGCCCCGCCTCGCCCAGTGAGCCAAGCGCATGGCGCACCGTGTGGCGGTTGACGCCGAAGCGCTGCGCCAGCTGCGCCTCGGTCGGAAGTTTCGCGCCGGGGGCGTAGCTGCCCGCCGCAATCTCGGCCCGAAGGGCTGCGGCGATGGACGACCAGATTGGCGTTTTTGTGACCGTCACAGAAGTTTCACGTGCATTCGGGCGGCTCCCTCGGTATTGGTTGTCTAGTTGTATAGGACTCTAGACAACATCGCAAGATGTCGGAGGCAAGATGCCAAGCGCCCAAACCGAACCGAACCCCCGCAAACTCTGGATGGGCCTTCTGGCCCGCTGCGCGCCCGCGCGTCTGGCCGCCCTGATGCCGGACCTGCCGCCGCATGACCTGCTGCGCGGGCCAGAGATTGGCGCGGTGATGGTGCAGGGCCGCGTCGGCGGTACGGGACAGCCGTTCAATCTGGGTGAGATGACGGTGACGCGCTGCTCGGTCCGCCTCGGCGATGCGGTGGGCCATGCCCATGTACAGGGCCGCGACCGCGCCCATGCCATCCGGGCGGCGGTGATGGATGCGCTGATGCAGACCGAACAGGCCGCCAGCTTTGAGGCCACGGTTCTGGCCCCCCTGAAGGCCGAGGAATCCGCCGCTCGCGCCTTGCGGGCCGCCAAGGCGGCGGCCACCAAAGTGGAGTTCTTCACCCTCGTGCGCGGAGAAGACAAATGACGCCCGAAGCCCTGCTTGGCGGGTTCCAGACCGCCCCCATCCAATCCGCCCGCGCCTTCCGCGCCGCTTTGGAGGCGATGGCGCGCCCCGGCACGATCTGGGAGGTCGAAGGCGCAATGCCGCCAACGCCCATGTCGGTTGCGGCTGGCGTGCTGCTGCTGACGCTGTGCGATGGGACGACGCCCGTGCATCTGGGTGGCTCACTTGACCTGCCCGTTGTGCGGGATTGGGTGACCTTCCACACCGGCGCGCCGTTGGTCGCCGCCGAGGATGCCCGCTTTGCCTTGGGGACTTGGGCGGACCTGACCCCGGTCAACCGCTTTGCCATCGGCCTGCCGGATTATCCGGACCGCTCGGCCACTTTGATCGTTGAAATGCCTCGGCTTGATGCCGAGGGCGCGCGGCTGACCGGGCCGGGCATAAAAGATGTGGCGCATCTGAGCCTGCCTGAAACCCAAGCCTTCCGCGCCAACCGGGCGCTGTTCCCGCAAGGCTTTGACACCTACCTGACCTGCGGCTCCCGGCTTGCTGGCCTGCCGCGCAGCACCATCGTGGAGGCCGTCTGATGTATGTTGCCGTCAAAGGAGGCGAGCGCGCCATCGACGCCGCCCATGCCTGGCTTGCCGAGGAGCGTCGCGGGGATACGTCCGTCGCCGAACTGTCGGTCGCGCAAATCCGGGAGCAACTGGCCTTGGCCGTCAATCGCGTGATGGCGGAGGGGTCCTTGTATGACGCCGACCTCGCCGCACTGGCGATCAAGCAGTCGCGGGGCGATCTGATCGAGGCGATCTTCCTGATCCGCGCCTACCGCACCACCCTGCCCCGGCTTGGCGTGTCCCTGCCGCTGGAGACTGCGGAGATGGCCGTCAGCCGCCGGATTTCCGCGACCTTCAAGGATTTGCCGGGCGGGCAGATCCTTGGGCCGACGTTTGACTACACCCACCGCTTGCTGGACTTCAAACTGGCCGCCGAGGGTGAGGTTGCTGCGGCCCCCACCGCGCCGGCCTCGCTGGAGCCGGTGCCGCATGTGACCGGCATGCTGGGCCGCGATGGGCTGATCCAAAGCGAGGCTTACGGCAACGACACCCCGTCCGATCTGACGCGGGAGCCGATGGAGCTGCCCGCCTCGCGCCCCCTGCGGTTGCAGGCGATCACGCGGGGGGATGAGGGGTTCATCCTGTCGATGGCCTATTCGACCCAGCGCGGCTACGGGCGCACTCATGCCTTTGTGGGCGAGTTGCGGATCGGGGCGGTGGCGGTCGAGATGGAGATCCCCGAACTTGGCTTCTCGGTGGAAATCGGCGAGGTGGAACTGACCGAATGCGAGACGGTCAACCAGTTCAAGGGCAGCAAAACCGAGCCGCCGCAGTTCACGCGGGGCTATGGGCTGGTGTTCGGCCAGACGGAACGCAAGGCGATTGCGATGTCGCTGGTGGACCGGGCCTTGCGCTGGAAGGAACTTGGCGAGGATTTCACCGGGGCGCCTGCGCAGGATGAGGAATTTGTCCTGATGCACTCGGACAACATCCAGGCCACCGGCTTTCTGGAGCATATCAAACTGCCGCACTACGTTGATTTTCAAGCGGAACTGGAAATGATCCGCAAGCTGCGCCGTGAGGCGATGGCCCACAAGGAGGCTGCGGAATGAGCTACCTAACCTCGCTTCCACGGAGAATCGGCTCTTTTAGTTTCAGCCTCCTGCCGAGTCGCAGCTTCGATTTGTCGGGTCTTTGCCCGAATGAGGCGTGCGAACAAATATATGAAGTAACCGATAACACTGAAGAAAATAAGGATCAACAACAGCGAAATCAAAGCGGTGGTTTGGTGCATCACGCATCCCTTTCCGTCTTGGGAACCCATCATGGCATCTGAGTATAACTTCGCCTATCTGGACGAACAAACCAAGCGGATGATCCGCCGCGCCATCCTGAAGGGCGTGGCGATCCCAGGCTATCAGGTGCCCTTCGCCAGCCGCGAGATGCCGATGCCTTACGGCTGGGGCACGGGTGGCGTGCAGGTCACGGCGGCGTGCCTTGTACCGGAAGACCGGCTGAAGGTGATTGATCAGGGCGCGGATGACACGACCAATGCCGTCTCGATCCGGCGGTTTTTCCAGCGCACGGCGGGGGTGGCGGTGACCGAGGCCACCGCTGACGCCACGGTGATCCAGACGCGGCACCGGATTCCGGAGACTCCCCTGACCGAAGGGCAGATTCTGGTCTATCAGGTGCCGATCCCGGAGCCCCTGCGCTTTCTGGAGCCGCGCGAAACCGAGACCCGCAAGATGCACGAGCTGGAGGATTACGGCCTGATGCATGTCAAGCTCTATGAGGACATCGCACGGCATGGGCAGATTGCCACGGCCTACGATTATCCGGTGAAGGTCGAGGGGCGATATGTGATGGACCCCTCGCCGATTCCGAAGTTCGACAACCCGAAGCTGGCGCGCAACCCTGCCATCCAGTTGTTCGGCGCAGGGCGCGAACAGCGGATTTACGCGCTGCCGCCCTATGCCGAGGCGGTGTCGCTGGACTTTGACGATTACCCATTCACGGCGTCCAAGGCCGACCACCAGTGCGATCTGTGCGATGCGTCGGGGTCCTATCTGGACGAGGTGATCACGGACGATCAGGGCTCGCGGATGTATGTCTGTTCCGACACGGATTTCTGCCGTGGGCGGCGGGAGGCGGGCCATGTCGGGCGACTGGGCGGCGGGGAGGCGGGCCAATGAAGGATTTGGATATTTGGACCAGTATGAAAACGCAGCCGTTGTTGTCCGTGCAGGGCCTGTCGAAGTTCTATGGCGCGCGGATCGGCTGTGATGCGGTGTCGTTTGACCTTTATCCCGGGGAAGTGCTGGGGATCGTGGGCGAGAGCGGCTCGGGCAAGTCGACGCTGCTGTCCTGTCTTGCAGGGCACCTTGCCCCCGACACGGGCAAGGTGATCTTTGATACGGTGGATGGGCCCCGGGATACCGTTGTCATGGGCGAGGCCGAGCGGCGCAGGCTGGCGCGGACGGACTGGGCCTATGTGCATCAGAACCCGCGGGATGGCTTGCGGATGGGGGTCTCGGCCGGCGGCAACGTAGGTGAGCGGTTGATGGCGGTGGGGGCGAGGCACTACGGCGATATTCGCGCTCAGGCGGTGGACTGGCTGGGCCGGGTCGAGATTGCAGCGGACCGGATCGATGATCGACCCTCGGCCTTTTCGGGCGGCATGCAGCAGCGTTTGCAGATCGCGCGGAATCTGGTGACGGGGCCGAGGCTGGTGTTCATGGATGAGCCGACCGGGGGGCTGGATGTCTCGGTTCAGGCGCGGCTGTTGGATTTGCTGCGAGGATTGGTCCGTGAGATGGGGCTTTCGGCCATCATCGTCACGCATGATCTGGCGGTGGTTCGGCTGCTCGCCGACCGGTTGATGGTGATGAAAGGCGGCTATGTGGTGGAACAGGGCCTGACCGATCAGGTGCTGGATGATCCGCAGCACGAATACACCCAGCTTCTGGTTTCCTCGGTTTTGCAGGTCTGACATGATCACGATTTCCAATCTTTCCAAAAGCTTCACCCTGCACAACCAAGGCGCTGCCGTCATTCCCGTGATGGAGAATGCCGCCTTGTCGGTGGCCCCCGGCGAGTGCCTTGGGCTGGTGGGAGCCTCGGGCTCGGGCAAGTCGACGCTGATGCGGATGATCTGGGGGAACTACCTTGCGGCATCCGGTTCCATCATGGTCGGCGACGTCGACGTGGCCAAGGCCGCGCCGCGCGAGATCATCGCGTTGCGGCGGGGCACTTTGGGCTATGTCAGCCAGTTCCTGCGCGTTGTGCCCCGGGTGCCGACGGTTGATGTGGTGGCGGATCCCCTGCTGACGCTGGGCGTGCCGGTGGAAGAGGCGCGGGCGCGGGCCTCGGCCTTGCTGGCGAAGTTGAACATCCCCGAGCGGCTTTGGGCCTTGTCGCCCACCACCTTTTCGGGTGGAGAGCAGCAGCGCGTCAACATTGCGCGGGGCTTTGTGCATCCCTATCCGGCGCTGTTGCTGGATGAGCCGACGGCCAGCCTTGATGCGGTGAACCGTGAGGTCGTGCTGAGCCTGATCGAAGGGGCCAAGGCGCGGGGCGCTGCGATCATCGGGATCTTCCATGATGAGGCGGCGCGGGAGCGGCTGTGTGACCGGCTGGTTGATGTCACGGGCTTTACGCCGCGGGTGGCTGCGTGACGGGCCGGGTGTTTGCGGTTGTAGGGCCATCGGGCGCTGGCAAGGATACCTTGCTGGCCGGGGCTGTCGCATCCTCACCCGCCTTGCACTGGGCGCGACGCACCATCACGCGGCCTGCGGTGGCAGGTGGGGAGCCCTTTGAGGGTGTGACGGTTGAGGAGTTCGAGTTCCTCAGCAAATCCGGCGTCTTCGCTTTGGAATGGCCGGCGCATGGCTTGCGCTATGGCATTGGCAAAGCGGAGTTTGCCGGCCTGGCCGAGGGAGTGGATGTGCTGTTCAACGGTTCTCGCGCTGCTTTGGCGCAGGCGTTGGAGTTGTTTCCGGGCCTGATGGTCGTGCGGATTTCGGCGCCCTCCAAGGTGCTGGCCGAACGGCTGGCGGCACGCGGGCGCGAGACGGCAGCCGAGATTGAGGCACGGCTGGCGCGGGCGTCCTATGACGTGCCAGAGGGGCTGCCGGTCATTGATATCGCCAATGACGCCACCCCCGCCGTGGGTGTGGCGCGGCTGCTGGCGGCGCTTCAGGCGAGGGGATAGCGGTGCAGCAGATGGAAGCGGCCATCCTCGGCCTCGCCGAACAGGCAAAGGTCCGTGACGCGGAAGGGCTGCGGCAGAAGGCCCGCGAAATGCGCCTCGGCCAGCGGGCGCAGGGTGGCGTGATCTTCTGCCGAAAGGTTGCCCGAGAGCGTCAGGTGGAAGCGGAATTCTTCCATGACGTAAGGATAGCCCCACCGGTCCAGCAACGCGCGTTGGCGGGGCGTCAGACGGTCGGGGCGGCGGCGGGCGATTTCGGCTGCGGTCAAGGGCGCGCGGAGGGGGTCGATGAGTTCGACCACTTTGGCCGCCAAATCGGTCAGCGCAGCGGTGTCGCCCTGCGGGACGAGCGCCAAAAAGCCTTCAAGGTCAAGGAATTGCAGGCCGGGCATCTTAATCGCCGGCAGGTCCCGGGCCATCGCGGCGGTGGCCTTTTGCAGATCGGCGAGGCCAAGGCCCTCGGCCAGACGGAAGGGCGGCTTGACCGTGCCGTGGAAGCCGTATTTGCGCGGGTCTGCGGTCAGGGCGGCCATGTCCAGCCCCAGATCGGGCTGCAGCACCGAAGCGCCCGAGGTCGGGTCCCAGCCCAGCCAATGGGCGGCGGCGTCGGCGAAAGGCCCGGGTTCGGGCGCGTAGTAGACGGCGTAGCGTTTCATCTTTTCCATGGCGGCCCGCTTACCCTGACAGTATCACACCCGTGTGACGCAAGGCGGGCAGGCTTGCAAGATCACCCAAACTCAAGGCCTTAAGCATGACTGACACGATCCTCGCCAATGCCACGCTGGTTCTGCCGGACGAGGTCATTACCGGAACCCTGCATCTCAAGGATGGCCTGATCGCCGGGATCGACCTTGGGACTTCGGTGCCGAAGGGCGCCATCGACTGCAACGGGGATATGATCCTGCCGGGCCTCATCGAACTGCACACCGACAATCTGGAACGCCACATAGAACCGCGTCCCAAGGTGCATTTCCCTCATGCCGGGGCGATCCTTGCGCATGACGGCGAACTGGCCGCGACCGGGATCACCACGGTGTTCGATGCGCTGCGCGTCGGCTCCGTCGTTTCGGAGGGCAAGGCCAATTACGGCGAATATGCCCGGCTCCTGGCGGATGAGATCATTGCCCTGCGCGATGAAGGTGCCCTGCGGATCAACCACTTGCTGCATCTGCGGGCCGAGGTCTGTTCGGAAACACTGATCGAGGAATTGGGCCGTTTCGGGCCCGAGGATGGCATCGGCATCGTCAGCCTGATGGACCATACGCCCGGCCAGCGGCAATTCCGCAGCCTCGACCAGTTGCGCCTTTACGTGCGCGGCAAGCATGGGCTGAGCGAGGAGGACTTCCAGCTTCACATCACCAAGCTGCAAGCGCTGTCGGACCGTTTCGGGATCGAGCACGAAGCCGCAGCCGTCGCCGAAGCCCGCCGCTATGGCGCAGTGCTGGCCAGCCATGATGATACGACGGCAGGTCAGGTCGCCGTCTCGCATGGCCATGGCGCGACGTTTGCCGAGTTTCCCACAACGGTGGAGGCCGCACAGGCCTGCAGGGACAGCGGCATCCATGTGATGATGGGCGCGCCGAACCTGATCAGGGGCGGCTCACATTCGGGCAACGTGGCCGCCAAAGAACTGGCAGAGATGGACCTGTTGGACATCGTTTCGTCGGACTATGTCCCGGCAGCCCTGCTGAATGCGGCGCTGATGCTGGGCGACATCTGGGGCGATCTGGCGCGGGGCGTGGCGGCGGTCACGCAGGCTCCGGCGGCAGCCACGGCGCTGCACGACCGGGGCAGCCTGGGAATTGGCCTGCGCGGCGATGTGATCAGGGTGGCACGTCTGCAGAAGGCGGCGGCGGTGCGGGGTGTCTGGGTTGCAGGCCACCGCGTCGGCTGATCCAAGCGCAGGATTGCGCGGTCCTTGCGGTCGCGCAATCCCTCAGGCGTCGAGTTCGACGTCCCAGTACAGGTAATCCATCCAGCTTTCATGCAGGTGGTTCGGCGGAAAGCGCCGCCCGTGGATCTGCATCTCTTCGGGGCTGGGCGCACGCGGCGGGCGCTGAAGATGCAGGCCCGACTGCCGCAAAGACCGCGAGCCCTTGTGCAGGTTGCAGGGGCTGCAGGCGGCCACAACATTCTCCCAGCTGGTGATGCCACCCTTGGCACGGGGCACGACGTGGTCAAAGGTCAGATCACCTTTCGCGCCACAATACTGGCAGCAGAATTCGTCCCGCAGAAAAAGATTGAAGCGCGTGAATGCCACGCGCTTCTGGGGTTGGACGAAATCTTTCAGCACTACGACCGAGGGCAGCCTGAACTCGTGCCTCTGGCTTCGGACGGTCTGCTCATATTCGGCGACGATGGTCACGCGGTTCAGCACGGCGCTCTTGATCGCCTCCTGCCAGGGCCAAAGCGACAGGGGATAGTAGCTGAGCGGGCGGTAATCCGCGTTCAGCACCAAAGCCGGGCAGTATTTCAGCGTCGCCGGATCGCGCACGAAGCTGGTTCGAAAATCGCCGTCCATTCCGCAAAGACCCCTTCCGGTAGCCCGCGCTTGGCACAAAATGCGCCATGGCGCGCATGGGCTAGACTATATATGGCGTTGGTCCGCTGGCAAGCCCCCGGATATACGCATGCATGCAGTAATGCCGCATCCGGGTGACATCTGCGTGACAAGCAAGCACTTGCCGGTCGCAAGACCTTGGCATTCTTCCCCTTTGCAGGACCTCACGGCCCGGTTAAGAGGCTGCAAACAAAAGGACCGACCCATATGCCGATCCAACGCCGTGACGTTCTGGGCCTTGCGCTCAAAGGCCTTGCTCTTGCTACCCTTGCCGCCTGCGGACACCGCCCCGAACCGCAAACCTTTCGGGGCGAGACGCCCGAGATGGACCGTCTGGTCGAGAAATACGCCCGGATCTACGACATGCCGGCCAGCCTGATCCACCGGATCATCCGCCGTGAAAGCGGGTATAACCCGGCGGCGCGCAACGGGCCCTATTACGGGTTAATGCAGATCCTGCCGCAGACCGCGCATACCATGGGCTATGACGGCCCGGCCTCGGGGCTTCTGGATGCCGAAACCAACCTGAAATATGCGGGCAAATACCTGCGCGGCGCCTGGCTCGTGTCACATGGCAGTCAGGACAGGGCGGTCCATTGGTATGCGAATGGCTACTACTACGAAGCCAAACGTCTGGGGTTGCTGAAGGAAACCGGCCTGCGGTCCTAATACCAAGCGTCGGGGGCTGCGGCTTTCTTTCTGGCCACGAAGTCGGCCAAAGCGTCGCTTGTGGCCACATCCATCGGCGGCGCTTCGTATTCGGCAAGACGCTTTTTCCACAGCGCATTGGCGCGGGTGGCAGCATCGGTCGACCCCGCCGCCTCCCATTTTTCAAACGGCTCATTGTCCGACAATTCGCTGTCCCAAAACGCCGTCTCGTAATGCGCCATGGTATGGGCGCAGCCGAAGAAGTGGTTGCCCGGGCCGACCTCGGCAAAAGCCTCGACCGCCAGTTGATCATCGTCGATCTTCACGCCGTCCAGATAGGCATGCAACGCCCCGCACAGATCCGCATCCAGCATGAACTTCTCGTACGACATGCTCAGCAGCCCATCCAGAAACCCAGCGGAGTGCAGAATGAAATTCGCCCCGCAATGCACCGCGGCGAGCATCGACATCGTGCCCTCCATCATCGCCTGGGCATCAGGCAGCTTTGACGTCGTGAAATTCCCCGAACAGCGCAGCGGCAGGTTCAACCTGCGCGCCAGTTGCCCGATCACCATCGAGCCAATCGCAGGCTCCGGCGTCCCGAAGGTGGGCGAGCCCGACCGCAGGCTCATCGAGGACAGGAAGTTCCCGAAAATCACCGGTGCACCCTTGCGCTCCAACTGGGTCAGGGCGCAACCGGCCATGGTTTCCGCCAGCGACTGCACGATTCCCCCGGCATTGGTCACCGGCCCCATTGCCCCGCCAAGGATGAAAGGCACAATCACCGCCGCCTGATTGGCCCTTGCATAGGCGCGCAAGCTCTTGGTCATGGTGCCATCCCAGACCAACGGCGAATTGACGTTCACATTGCCGAGAATAACGCAATGATCGTTCACAAATTCGGTGCCAAACAGCACCCGGCACATCTCGATATTGTCCTCCGACCGCTCCACCGCCGTGACCGAGCCCATGAAGGGCCGGTCCGACAGGGTCATATGGGCCAGAACCATGTCCAGATGCCGCTTGTTCACCGCCACATCGGTCGGCTCGCAGATCGTGCCGCCCGAATGGTGGAAGTTCGGGCTCGACTGCGCCAGCTTGATGAAGTTGCGGAAGTCCTCGATGGTGCCGAACCGACGCCCCTTGTCGAGGTCCATGACAAAGGGGCTGCCATAGGCCGGCGCGAAGATCACCGACTTGCCGCCAATCTCCACCGATTTCTCAGGATTGCGCGCATGTTGCGTGAAACTGGCAGGCGCCGATTTCAACACCTCGCGCAGCATGCCGGGCTCGAACTTGACCAAAAGCCCGTCAACCTTGGCCCCGGCCTTGCGCCACAACTCCAGCGCCTCCGGGTCATCGCGGAACTCGATGCCGGTTTCCGCCAGCACCCGATCCGCCGCCCGCTCTATCTTGACAAGATTCTCTTCTGACAAAACGTCATAGGTCGGAATGTTCCGGACGATATAGGGACGCCCGATCCCGGTGCCCTTCTTGGAGCGTTCTGCCTGCCGCGCCTGCCGCCCCGATCGCTTCGCATCGCTCATCTGGTGCCCTCCGCTTTGCTCCAACAAAAGCCAAGCACAGGCAAAGACTTGGCCACGAGCGACCCGTTCAGGTCGTTTCCTTCATTTGCTCCTTTGGAAATACTCGCCAGGGGTGCCGGGGCGCGGCAGCGACCCCGGCC
>CANBRQ010000077.1 GCA_947371955.1 Paracoccaceae bacterium
CGGGGCTGTGAAGGCATTGTCATTCTGGGCGATATCGTGGGCTATGGGCCTGACCCGGAGTGGTGCTGCGACAAGGTGATGGAGTTGGCGGCCGCCGGGGCGGTGGTGCTGAAGGGTAATCATGACGAGGCGATAGGCGCGGGCAGTGGCGGGATGACGGCGAATGCGCGGAAGTCGCTGGATTGGACGCGGCCTCGGCTTGGTGCGGCGCAGGCGGCGTATCTCGCCGGATTGCCGCTTCGGGCGGAGCGGGAGGGTGTGCTGTTCGTGCATGCCAGCGCCGAGGCGCCGCAGGACTGGATTTATGTCACGAGCGAAGTGGCTGCGGCGGGCTGCTTGCGGGCCAGCCGGGCGCGGGTGACGTTTTGCGGGCACGTGCATCTGCCGCAACTGTACTCGGCCGATTTGCGGGGGCACGTGGCGGGGACAAGGGTGAAGTTCGGCGTGCCGTTGCCGCTGCTGCGGTCCAGGCGGTGGTTGGCGGTGGTGGGGTCGGTGGGGCAGCCAAGGGACCGGAACCCCGCGGCATCCTATGCGATTTATGACGAGGCGCAGGGGGAGTTGACCTTTCGGCGGGTGGCCTACGACTGTGGTGCTGTGGCGGTGAAGGTGCGGGCGGCGGGGCTGCCGGAAGCGCTGGCCTTGCGCCTGTTGAATGGGGATTGAGCGATGCTGAGGCCGCAACCGGGGTTGGAGGTGGACGGTTTCACCTTGGGCGAAAAGCTGCATGAGGGCGGCTTTGCCTCGATCTGGGCGGTCACGCATGCCCTCTACCGGACGCCGATGGTGATGAAGGTGCCGACCATTCTGGATGGTGACGATGGCCCGACCATCGTGGGCTTCGAGGTCGAGCAGATGATCATGCCGCGCCTGACCGGGCCACATGTGCCACGCATCCTGGGGCAGGGGGATTTCGCGGTTCTGCCTTACATCGTGCAGGAGCAGATCCCCGGCGGCAGCCTTCAGCAGAAGTTCGACAAGGGGCCGTGGCCGCTGTCCGACCTTTTGGAGACGGCGGCGCGGATGGCGGAGGCTTTGCACGCGCTGCACAAGCAGCATGTGGTGCATCTGGACCTGAAGCCTGCCAATATCCTGCAGCGGCCGACGGGAGAGATGGTGCTGATCGACTTCGGTTTGGCGCGGCATGACGAGTTGCCGGACCTGCTGGAGGAGGAGTTTGCCATTCCGATGGGGACCTATCCCTATATCGCACCCGAACAGTACCTGCGGCAGCGCGATGATCTGCGCAGCGATATTTACGCATTGGGGGCGATGATTTATGAGATGGCCACGGGCAAGCCGCCCTTCGGGATGCCGCAGAAGCTGCGGGGCGTGAAGAAGCGGCTGTGGCGCGACCCGGTGCCGCCTCGGGCCTTGCGGCCCGAGATACCGGAGTGGCTGCAGGAGGTGATCCTGCGGGCGTTGGAGGTCGATCCGGCCAAGCGCTATCAATCGGCGGCGCAGATGCGCTTTGATCTGCGCCATCCGGCGCAGGTCGCGCTGACCGAGCGGGCGCATAGGGTGAAAGCGGATGGCTGGGCCAAGGTCTTCGCCCGGTGGCGCAGGATGCGCAAGGTCACCAGCCTGTCGCGGCCGCATGGCGTGGGTGTGCAGTTGGGCAAGGCGCCGATCCTGTTGGTGGCGGTTGACCTGACGCCCGAAGGCGATGCGTTGGCCGCACCTTTGCTGATGTGGGTCAGGCGGATGCTGACGCTGGAGCCGGATTCGCGGATTGCCTGTGTCAACATCATCAAGACGGCCCGGCTGGGCATTGAGAACATGCTGGATGCCTTGGGCGACAATCTGCATGTCTCGCGCCTTGTTGGCCTGCGGGCCTGGGCCGCGGACCTTGATCTTTCGGAAGCGCAACTGACTTTTACCGTGCTGGAAGGTCCGGACCCGGCGCAGGCCATTCTGGACCATGCAGCCCAGATCGGGGCGGACCATATCCTGATGGGGGCGCGCGGCTATTCGACGGCGCGGCGCTATCTGGGGTCGGTGTCGTCAAAGGTGGTGGCGGAGGCCGCGGCCTCGGTCACCGTGATCCGGTTGCCGGGGGCCCTGACAGAGGTCTGATTCAGGGCCGCGATGGCTAGCACTTGACTACGCAGTCAATGACAGGCCAGATGCCCTCGAACGAGTGGAATGGCATGCGTATCGAAACCCTGGCCTTGACCGGCGCCTCGGCCGGAACCCGACGCGAATTGACACTGTACCGCTATGGTGCCCTTGGGGCGCAGCCGAAAGTGTACCTGCAGGCGGGGCTGCATGCCGATGAGATGCCGGGCGTGCTGGTTTTGCATCATCTGATGGACCTGCTGGATCAGGCCTCGGGTCGGGGTGAGATCAAGGGCGAGATTTGCGTGGTGCCGGTGGCCAACCCGATTGGCCTGTCACAATGGACCTATCAGCGGCCTCTGGGGCGGCAGGATGCCGACACCTTGCAGAATTTCAACCGGGGCTATCCGGAACTGGGCAAGCTGGTGGCCGACGGGCTTGAGGGCAGCCTTGGAAGCGAGCCAGCCCAGAACCTGCGGCTGATCCGCAAGGCCTTCCGGAAGGAACTGGCCAAGCTGCAGCCACGCACCGATGTGCAAGAAATGCAGGTCGGTTTGCTGGGCTGGTCCTGTGATGCCGATTTCGTGCTGGACCTGCACTGCGACCATTTCGCGGTGATGCATCTTTATGCATCGACAGCGCAGCCCGAGGTGACCTCGTGGCTGTGTCAGGCGGTGGGGGCAAAGCTGGCGCTGATCGAGGATATCTCGGGCGGGCATGCCTTTGACGAGGCGCATACCGTGCCGTGGCGGCAGTTGCGGGAGCGGTTTGGCGCGGTGGTGCCGATGGGCTGCTTTTCGGCCACACTGGAATATCGCGGGCAGTTTGATGTGGATGACGGGGTGGCGGCACAGGATGCGCAGAACCTGATGAGCTTTCTGGCGCGGGTCGGGGCGGTCGAAGGCTGCGGCAAGCAAATCTTTCCCGATGCCGTGCATCTGCCGCTTGGCGGGGCGGATCAGGTTTACGCGCCGCAGGGCGGGGTTGTCACATGGATGGCGGCGCTGGGCGATCAGGTCGAGGCCGGTCAGGTTCTGGGCCATGTGGTCGATCCGGTCAGCCGCCGGCGGATGCCGCTGACGGCGCCCGTCAGAGGAATGTTGTTTCGCACGGAACTTTGGCGGTCCTGTCGGCGTGGTCAAAGTCTGGCGCATGTCGCCGGAGAAACT
Organism: Paracoccaceae bacterium; assembly: GCA_947371955.1. Classification (GTDB taxonomy): domain Bacteria; phylum Pseudomonadota; class Alphaproteobacteria; order Rhodobacterales; family Rhodobacteraceae; genus Stagnihabitans. Next base: position 3,228 of record CANBRQ010000077.1, read on the forward strand.
GTTGTGCGAAGCGGCGATCTGCTGTCACTATAGAACAATTGTTCAACAGGGGAGTCTGGGATGGGACGCAGAAGCGGAGTCTTGTGGGGGCTTCTGGCCTCGGTTCTGGTGCTGCTGCTGGGCATGGCCGCTCCGGTCTGGGCGGATGATACGCTGGACCGGGGGGTGGGGTCGGAATGGTCCTCGCTGGACCCGCATGTCAACTTTGACGCGGCGGCGGCGTGGATCCAGATGGATGCCTATGAGGGGCTGATCAACTTCGACGAGATCGGGCAGATCATTCCCGGTGCTGCGGAAAAATGGGAGGCGAGCCCGGATGGCCTGACCTATACGTTCCACCTGCGCGACGGGCTGAAGTGGTCGAATGGTGACAAGCTGGTGGCGCAGGATTTCGTGAATGGCATCCTGCGGACACTGAACCCGGATACCGGATCAGAGAAGGGCTACTATTTCTACTCCACGGTGCAGATCAAGGGTGCGAAGGATCTGGCCGAGGGAAAGGTGAAGGACCCCGCCAGCTTGGGCGTCTCTGCCCCGGATGACCGGACCGTGGTGATCCAGCTTCTGACGCCCGCCCCGCATATGCTGCAACTGATGGGGGGCTATCACGTGCCCCCGCTGCACAAGCCCTCGTTCGACAAATATGGTGCGGCGGTCTTCATCGACCCGGCGCATCTGGTGACAAATGGCGCCTACATCATCAAGGAAGTCGTGCCGCAAAGCCATGTTTTGATGGAGAAGAACCCGAACTACTGGGATGCGGCCAACGTCAAGATTCCTTTCGTGAAATACCATGTGACCGAGGATGTCGCGACCGAACTGAAGCGCTATCAGGCCGGTGAGATCGACATCACCTATGACATTCCCCTGAACCAGATCGAGGACTTGAAGGCCGCAACGCCGGCAGAGGTGCAGATCGCCCCTTCGACCGAGATCACCTATTTCTCGTTCAACCTGACGCATGAGGCCTTCAAGAACATCGACCTGCGCCGCGCCTTGTCGCTGGCCATCGACCGCGAGACGTTGGAAGGCAAGATCGTCAAGGGAGAGGCGATCCCGACCTTCAGCTTTGGCGGCGGATTTACCCCGGACTACAAGGGCCCGCAGATTGCCGAAGCCACGATGACGCAAGGCGAGCGTGAGGCTTTGGCGAAGGACTTGTATGCCAAGGCGGGCTATGGGCCGGACAATCCGCTGAAGATTACCGTGGTGGCCACCATCTCGGAAGATGCCAAACGGCGGGCGCAGGGTGTGGCGCTGATGTGGAAGAAGGTGCTGGGCGTGGAAACCGATGTCCAGCCGATGGAGCGCAAGGCCTGGCTCGACGCCTTCTACGCCGGGACATGGGATGTGTTCTCGGACGATCTGGTGGGCGATTTTGCCGGGCCCGAGACGTTCCTGGCCTATATGCGGCCTTCCTCCGAGCCCGGCTACAACTGGGTAAAGCCGGAATACGATGCGGCGATGGATGAGGCGGCGAAACTGTCGGACCTGCCGTCGCGTTATGTGGCTTTGGCCAAGGCCGAGAAGATATTGCTGGACGATTACATCTTCGCGCCGATTTCGATCGTGCCGGGGCGGCATCTGGTCAAGCCCTCGGTGCATGGCTGGGGAGATTCGGCGGCGGGGTACAACAACTCGCAGTTCCTGTCGCTGGAGTGAGGCGCGCGGCGGCCCCGGCCGGGGGGCCAGCCCCCCGGACCCCCCGGGATATTTGTGCCAGAATGAAAGGAGCGGGGGCAGGTGCTGAGGTTTCTGGGCAAGCGGCTCTGGGAAGGCATGGTCACGCTGGCGGCTTTGGTCGTGGCGACCTTCTTCTTCATGCGGCTGGCGCCGGGCGGGCCGTTTTCCAAGAACCGCAAGGTCTCGGCCGATGTGCTGGAGCATATCAAGGCGAGTTTTCATCTGGATGAGCCGGTCTGGATGCAGTTTGGCCGCTATGTCTGGGGCTTGATGCATCTGGATTTCGGGCCGAGCCTGCGGTTTCGCGATTATTCGGTGGGGGATCTGATTGCCGCCGGGCTACCCTATTCGCTGACCATCGGGTTCTGGGCGATCGTGATTGCCGCGCTGGTGGGGGTGGCGTTGGGCGTGATCGGCGCTTTGCGGCGGAATGGGGCTGCGGATTATCTGGCAGGGACGGTGGGGGTGATTGGCATTGCGGTGCCGATTTTCGTGATAGGGCCGCTGGCACAGGTGGTGTTTGCGCTGAAGCTGGCTTGGGTGCCGGTGGGCGGGTCGGATCAGGGCTGGCGGTCTTTGGTCTTGCCGGTGGTGGTGCTGAGCCTGCCCAATATCGCTTACATTTCAAGGCTGACGCGGTCTTCGATGATCGAGGTGATGCGGGAGAATTATGTTCGCACAGCGCGGTCGAAGGGGATCGGCGGGCGACGGGTGCTGGTGGGGCATGTGCTGAAAGGCGCGCTGCTGCCGGTGATCGCCTATCTGGGGCCGGCGACGGCGGGGATCATCACCGGGTCGATCCTGATTGAGACGATCTTCGCCGTGCCGGGGATCGGGCGGCATTTTGTCGATGCAGCGCTGAACCGGGATTATCCTTTGGTGATGGGGATCACGCTGCTTTATGGCGGGCTGTTGATCCTGTTCAATATTGCGACCGATCTGGTGCGGGGCTGGCTGGACCCGAAGGTGCGCGGTCATGGCTAGGTCCTTGTCCACCTTTCGGCTGCAACTCCGGCGCTTTGCGGCGAACCGGCTGGCGATGGTGTCCTTGGCTTTGCTGGTGCTGATTGCTTTGGGCTGTTTCCTTGGGCCCTATGCTTTTCCGTTCAACGGGGAGGATGCGGATTTCGACTTTATCTCGGCCCCCATCGACTTCGGCTCGCCGCACTGGTTCGGCACGGATGACTTCGGGCGGGATTTGCTGGTGCGGGTGCTGGAGGGGGGGCGGGTTTCCCTGAGCATCGGGTTTCTGGGGGCGCTGACGGCGGGGGGGATCGGGATTCTGTATGGCGCTGTGGCCGGCTATGCCGGGGGGCGGGCGGACCGGCTGATGATGCGGGCGGTAGAAGTTTTATATGGGTTTCCCTATGTCATTCTGGTGATCTTGCTGAGCCTTCTCTTCGGTGGCGGCAATTTGGCTTTGTTCGCTGCCATCGTCTTCACGCTGTGGTTGACCCCTGCCGTCATCGTGCGGGCGCAGGCGCAAAGCCTCGCCAAGCGCGAGTTCGTCGAGGCGGCACGGGCCGGGGGGATGACGCCGTGGTCGATCGTGGTGGAGCATATCGTGCCCAACTGCGCCTCGGTCGTGATCGTTTATGGCGCGCTTCTGGTGCCGGAAGTTATTCTTTCCGAAAGCTTCCTGTCGTTTCTTGGGATCGGCATCAAGGAGCCGCAGGCGTCCTGGGGCAACCTGATCGAGACCGGGACGGCGGCGATGGACACCGATTTGCGATTGCTGCTGTTGCCGGGCGGGTTGCTGGCGGCGGTGCTGTTCTGCCTCAACTTCATAGCGGATGGATTGCGGGATGCCTTTGACCCCAACGACCGCTGAATTGCTGTCCGTGACGGACCTGACCGTGCGGTTTTCCCAGCCGCAGGGCGAGGTTGTGGCGGTGGACCGGGTCTCGTTCGGGCTGGCACCGGGGGAGGTGCTGGGGATTGTGGGCGAAAGCGGCTCGGGGAAAAGCCAGATATTGTTCAGCCTGATGGGCTTGCTGGCTGGCAATGGCAAGGCGGGCGGGCAGGCGGTCTTTCAGGGGCAGGATTTGCTGGCGATGACGCCCGATGCGCTGGACCGGGTGCGCGGGGCCCATCTGTCGATGATCTTTCAGGACCCGATGACGTCTTTGAACCCCTATATGCGGGTGGGGGATCAGCTGGCAGAGGGATTGATCGTTCACAAGAGGATGACGAAGGCGCAAGCATGGGAGGCGGCCGTGGCCATGCTTGACCGCGTGCGCATTCCCGATGCCAAGCGTCGGGCGCGGGCTTATCCGCATGAATTTTCCGGCGGCATGCGGCAGCGGGTGATGATCGCGATGGCCTTGCTGGCGCGGCCCGCAATCTTGCTGGCCGATGAGCCGACGACGGCTTTGGATGTGACCATTCAGGCGCAAGTGCTGGATTTGATGGCAGAACTTGCGCGGGAGATTGGCACCGCGGTCATTCTGGTGACCCATGACCTTGGCGTTGTCGCCCGGATGGCGGACCGGGTCATCGTGCTGTACGGCGGAAGGGTCATGGAGGAGGGGCGGGCGGAGGAGATGTTTGCTTCGCCCCGGCATCCCTATACCAAGGGGTTGCTGGCGGCGACGCCTCGGCTGGCAGACGCGTTGGAGGCGCGGTTGGGCACGATTCCGGGCACGCCGAGGTCGGGCGGGGCGATGCTGGCGGGGTGTCCATTTGCGCCTCGGTGCACGCAGAAGCAAGCGGTGTGTGAGACGCAGCCGGCGCTGGTGACCAGGGGTTCGCGGCAGTTGGCCTGCCATCTGGAGGCTTTGTGATGTTGCTTGAGGCGCGGGATCTGGATGTGGGGTACCCTGTGGCCGGGGCAGGATTGTTCTCGGCCGCGCGGATATTGCCCATCGTGCATGGGGTGAACCTGACGCTGGAGCCGGGGCAGACGCTTGGGATTGTTGGGGAGAGCGGTTGTGGCAAGTCTACGCTGGGGCGGGCCTTGCTGCGGTTGACCATGCCGACCGGAGGACAGGTGCTGTGGCAGGGGCAGGATATGGCGAGCTTTTCCGCCTCCGACCTGCGCCGGAAGCGGGCCGAGATGCAGATCATCTTTCAGGACCCTTTGGCAGCCTTGGACCCTCGGATGACCTTGGGCAAGATCGTATCCCGCCCCTTGGCCACCTTCGCGCCGGAATTGTCCAAGGCCGAACGGCTGGCGCGGGCGGTCAAGGCGCTGGAGGAGGTCGGGTTATCGGAGGACTTCGCGCGGCGCTATCCGCATGAAATCTCGGGCGGGCAGGCGCAAAGGGTGGGGATCGCGCGGGCGCTGATCGGGCGGCCGAAGATGATGGTGTGTGATGAGCCGGTCTCGGCTTTGGACGTCAGCATTCAGGCGCAGGTGATCAACCTCTTGATGGATTTGCAGGAGAGGATGGGGCTGGCGCTGGTCTTCATCTCGCACAATCTGGCCGTCGTCCGCCATATCAGCCATCAGGTGATGGTGATGTGTCTGGGCCATGTGGTGGAGGTGGCACCGAAGACGGATTTCTATGCCGGGCCGCTGCATCCCTATTCTCAGGCGCTGATGGAGGCCGTGCCCGAACCCGATCCGGTGCGCGAAAAGGGGCGGCGCGGTACGGCGCTGACCGGAGAACTGCCCTCGGTCCTGAACCCACCCAAGGGCTGTGTCTTTGCCACCCGCTGTCCGAAGGCGCAGGCTTTGTGCCATGCCGAACGGCCCGTTTTGCGCAGCTTCGGTGACCGGCAGGCCGCCTGTCACTTCGTTGAGTCCCCGACTTGAAAGAGACGTCATGGATGATCTGAAAACCCTCGCCCGCGCTTGGGCCGCCTTGCCGCAGATTTCGCATGTGCATGCTTCGGCGGATGGGGCTTGGGCGTTTTGGTGCGGGGCGGGGACGGGCGAAGTGGAAGACGTGTTCTGCGCGCCTTTGGCGGCACCGGGTCCGGTGGAGCAGTTGACCTTCGGCACCGATCATTTCCAGATTCGGGATGTGTCGCCGGATGGGCAGGTGCTGATCCTCGCCCAGTCGCGGCATGCGGATGAGCATGACCATCTGCTGTTCCTGGACCGGCGGGTGGGCAATCGGCTTCGGCTGCTGACGCCCAAACAGGACAGCCATTTCGTCTATGGTGGGGAACTGACCCGCGATGGCAAGGCGGTGATCTTTGCCGCTGACTATGACTATGGGGCGCAAGCGGTCACCACCGAGGGGCTGATCTGGCGGCAGGACCTGACGACCGGTGCGCGGGCTTGCCTCGCCCGGACGCCGCATTTCAACGGCAAGGCCCCGCTGCAATCGCCCTCGGGCAAGCGCATCCTGCTGAATGTCAGCGAAAGGGCGGCGGGGTCGGGGCAGATCTGGGTGATGAATGATGACGGCTCTGGCCTGCGCGAGGTCTTTGCGCTGGGGATGCAGCACTACAGCCGGGGCAAATGGCTGGATGATGACCGGATTGTGGTGGTGACCGACCGGGGCGGGCGCGATGAGTTGGGGATTTTCACAGTCTCAGCCGGGTCCACGCGCTGGCTGGGCGGAGAGCCTCAGCTTTGCCCGCATGAGGTTGTGGTGGGGCAGGGCGTTTTCGCCTGCGTCACCCACAAGAACAGCCAGACTGGGGCGGTGTTGTTTGATGCATCGGGTCAGCGGCCTTTCCCGAACCTGTCAGGCCGCCGCAGCCTGTTGCCGCATGCAGCACTTCCCGATGGCGGCTGGCTGGCCGAGGCCTACGATGGGAGTGCGCCGCATATCCTCGTAAAGGTCGCGCCGGATGGTACGTGTCGGCGGCTGACGCAGGCGCAGCCCTCGGCGCGCCGTCACCGAAGCCCGCGCGATTTCTGGTGGGAGGCCAAGGATGGCCGCAAGGTGCAGGGCTGGCTTTATGAACCCGAGGGCAAGTCCAAGGGCCTGATCGCCTCTGTCCACGGCGGGCCGACCTGGCATTCCGAGGATTGGGTGAACCCCAGGATCGGGTTCTGGGTACAACTGGGCTATACCGTGCTGGACCCGAACTATCGCGGCTCAACCGGGTTTGGCTATGCGTGGCGCGAGGCAGTCAAGGCCGATGGCTGGGGCGGGCGTGAACAGGCCGACATCCGCGCCGGGATCGAGGCGGTGATCGCCCGGGGCTATGCGCCGCGCAAGGCGGCAGTGGTGGGCAACTCTTATGGCGGCTTCTCCAGCTGGTTTGCCATCACGCGCTGGCCCGATCTGGTGACGGCGGCAATCCCCATGTGCGGCATGTACAAGCTGGATATTGATTACAACGAGACGGACCAGCCCCATCTGAGGGCCTATTCCGAAGAGATGATGGGGGGCACGCCCGATGAGGTGCCGGAGAAATACGCCAATGCCAGTCCGGGGAATTTCATCAAGGATATCAGGGGACATGTGATGATCGTGCATGGTCTGGCCGATAGCAACGTGGGTCCGGAAAACACCCGTGTCGCCGTGCGCGAGTTGACGGCGGCTGGCATTCCGCACGAGGTGATGCTGTTTGGTGACGAAGGCCACGGCATCTTCCGGCGGACCAATGTGGAAACCTATCTGATGCGCTCGGCTGTTTTTCTGGCGCGCGCATTCGAGGAGGGAATGCGATGAGCCTGAAGGATTTCTTTGTCGCAGGCCCCTATGATGATGGCGACGCGGTGACGGGGCATTACTACGAAGTGGCCTCGGCGGACCCATCGCGGGCACAGGTCTTGGGCTATACGGATCGGCTGAGCTATGCGCCGGGTGAGGTGCTGGCGCTGCATGCGATGTCCTCGGCCCACGAGGCGCGGGTAGAGATTTTGCGTGATGGACTGGTGCCGGAGAAGCTGGTCGATACGCGGATTGCACTGACCTTTGAGCCGACGCCCGAGGATTGCTCGGTCAAGGGCTGCGGCTGGCCGGAGCGGTATCGACTTGGGATTCCTCAGGGCTGGCGTTCGGGCGTCTATGTTGTGCGGCTGACGGTGCCGGGGCATCAGTCGGAACATATGTTCGTGCTGAAGGCGGCCAAGCCCGAGGGCATCCTGATGGTGCTCGCCACCGGAACATGGTGTGCCTACAACGATTGGGGCGGGTCGAACCATTATCAGGGCATCACCGGGCCGCACCGGGCGGAATTCGCGCCGGAGGTGTCGATCCACCGGCCTTGGGCCAAGGGTTTCGTGCGCTGGCCCGAGGACGCGCCACGCATACCGCATGCCTCTCCGCTGTTGTCCAAGCCACGTTATCCGCATATGGATTTCGCCCGCGCCAAGGGGATTTCGAAGAAATATGCCTCGTCCGGTTGGGCTGCGTTTGAGCGGCCCTTCGCCCTGTGGTGCGAGGCGCAGGGGATCGTGCTGTCCTATGCAACGCAGCATGATCTGCATTTGGGGGGGCTTCTGGAGGGGTATTCTCGCGCCCTGATCGTCGGACATGACGAATACTGGACTTGGGAAATGCGCGATCATCTGGAGGCGTGGATCGACAAGGGCGGCGAACTGGCGCGGTTTGCCGGGAATTTCTTCTGGCAGACACGGCTCTCGGCGGACCTGAGCGTGCAGACCTGCTACAAATATGCTGCCCCCAAGAACGACCCGACGCCGGACCCGGCTCGGCTGACCAGCTATTGGGACCATCCCCAGGTAGCCCGCCCTGCGGTCGCGACGATGGGGCTGACGGGTTCGATGGGGGTTTATGCAGGGTGGAGCCGTTGCGCGGCACATGGCTCGGGCGGGTTCGCGATCTATCGGCCAGAGCATTGGTCGGTGAGGGGCAGCGGGCTTGGTTATGGCGATGTGTTGGGAGCTACGGCGAAGATCTTCGGCTATGAGGTGGATGGGATCGACTATACGATGACCCATGGCCTGCCCTTTGCGGCGGGGGGCGTGGGTCTGGCGGGTGGCCTTACGATCATTGGCCTGTCGCCGGCGACCACGCTGGCGCATTCGACTGGGCCGCAGGATGAGGACAACTTCATCGGCAGGCTTGATGCGGAGGAGGTGGCTCTGGTGGTTTACGGCGCGGTGACACCTGAAACCTTGGGCCGCGCCAGCCGGGGCAATGGCTGTATGGTGGAGTATCGGCGGGGCTTGGGGGCGGTGTACAACGCCGGGTCTTGTGAATGGGTGGCGGGGCTGATGGCCGGGGATATGGTGGTAGAACGCGTGACGCGGCGGGTTTTGTGCGGGGTCTGGTCATAGGCAGGATGGGCGCCTCTGGTAGGGTGGGGTTTAACCCCACCCTACGCGGGTGCCTGCCGTTCGCGCATCGAGATGTAGATCGCACAGGCGATCAGGATGCCGACGCCGAGGAACGTGTAGGCATCCGGGAAGTCGCCGAAGAAAATCAGGCCGAGGATCGTGGAGGTCACCATCTCGGTATAGGCCAGCGGGGCGAGCAACGAGGCCTCGGCATGGTCATAGGCGCGGACGATGCAATAGTGGCCGATGTTGGCGATGGCCGCTAGGGCCAGGAACTGCGCCCATTCCACGGGTGTGGGCGCCTTCCAGACGAAGGCGACGAGGATCGATGCGATCAGGCAGCCGATCGCATTTGTGTGGAAGGTTGTCACGATCGCGGGCGCGCGACCAGAGATGCGGCGCGTCAGCAGGAAGTAGAGGGCGAGGCTCGTTCCCGCAGCCAATGCCAGCAGATTGCCGGGGTTCAGGGCGGCCAGCCCGGGGCGGATGATGATCAGGGTGCCGACAAAGCCCACGCAGACGGCGGCCCATCGGCTGGCGCCGACTTTCTCTTTCAGGATCAGCGGGGAAAGCGCCGTGACGACAAGCGGTTGCACGAAGAAGATCGCCAGCGCATCGGCGATGGGCAGGAACTTCAGGGATGAGAAGAAAAAGAATGTCGATGCCATCAAGAGGCTTGCGCGCAGGCTGTGCAGGCCGGGCCGATCCGGGATCAGGCCGCGCAGGCCGGTGTGACGTGCCGCGAAGGGCAATGTCAGCAGCGCGCCGAAGGTCAGTCTGGCCCAGACGATCTCCATCACGGGCATGCCCGCCCGTCCCATGAACTTTGCGATCACATCGATGCCGGGCAGCACGGTCATGGCGGCCAGCATCAGGGCGATGCCGATGAGGGGAGAGGGTTTGGACAAGGGCATTCCTTCTGGCGTTGTGCGTCTGGCCAACCCCCGGGGCCAGCCCCGGGGCCCCGGGATTTTTGAGCCAATGTGAAAGGGGTCAGAGGAAGGCTTGCAGGACGGCGGCGAGGTTCTGGCCAAGCTCGGGGCAGAGATAGCCGCCCTCTTGCACGATGAGGGTTGGCAGGGCCAGGGCGGCGATCTCGCGGCCGATCTGGGCAAAGCCGTGGGTCGTGACGGCGAGGCCGGCGAAGGGGTCGCCCTCGAAGGCGTCCAGCCCCAAGGCCAGCACAAGCGTGTCGGCGCCCCAGAGGGTTATGGCCTCCAGACCCTGATGCAGGGCTGCAAGGAAAGCCGCATCGGCGCTGCCGCGGGGCAGGCAGAGGTTGAGGTTGGCGCCTTCACCCAGCCCATGGCCGCGCTCCTCGGGGTAGCCCCAGAAGAAGGGGTAGTAACGCTCGGGATGGGCGTGCAGCGAGACGGTCAGGACATCGGGGCGGTCATAGAAGATGCCTTGCGTGCCGTTGCCGTGGTGCAGATCGACGTCGAGGATCGCCACTTTGCGGCCCGACAGGGTCAGTTGCTGGGCCGCGATGGCGGTGTTGTTGAGGTAGCAGAAACCGCCCGCCAGTTCGGCGAAGGCGTGGTGGCCGGGCGGGCGGCAGAGGGCATAGGCAGAGCGTTGGCTCTGCAGGATCAGTTCGGCACCCGCAATTGCTGATTGGGCGGAGGCATAGGCGGCACTCCATGTCTCGGCTGAGATCGGGCAAGAGGTGTCGGTCATGTGGTAGCCCGCCTGTCCCACCGCCGACAGGGGATAGCCGTCGCTGCGGTTGGCGGGGTGGATGTTGGGGATGACCTCGGACGAGGCGCCGGGGATGTGCTGCCAGCGGGCGTGGATGGTTTGCAGGAAGGTCAGGTAACGGGCGGGGTGGACGGCGGATATTGCATCTATCCCGTGATCCTCGGGCGTCTGGACGGTCAGGCCGAGGGAGTGGACGCCGGAGAGGAGGGCGTCGATGCGGGAGGGCTGCTCGGGGCAGGGTTTTTGCGCGCCGGAGGAGAGGAAGAACTTGGGGTCATGGGCGCGCTGGCCGGGATGGTAGAGGGCGATCATCAGGCGGTCAGGGCGGCAAGGCCCTCTCCTTCAAGGATAAGCTGGTCAGAGGGGTCGCGGGGGCCGAAGCCCAAGGCCGCGTAGAAGCCACGGGCGTTGGCGTTCTTGCGCTGCACCATCAGGGTCAGGAATTGTGGCTGCCAGTCGGCACTTTCTGCCATGGAAGCGGAGAGAAGACCCTTGCCGATGCCCTTGCCCCGGGCTTCGGGGCGCAGGTAAAGGTCCTGGATGAAGACGCCGGTGGTGCCGCGCCAGCTGGAATACTCGGGGAAAAAAAGAGACAGGCCAAGGGGTTGGTCGTCGTAGGCCAGAACCGCGCGGAACAGCGGTTGCGGTCCGAAGCCGTGACGCAGCAGCGTTTCAGGAGAGCCCGCGATGCGCCCGCCGTCGTTGGTGGCATTTTCCACCAGCAGGGTGTGGATCAGCGCCACATCATCGGCCAAGGCGCGGCGGTAGGTGATCAAAACGCCACCTTGTCGCGGCCTTTCAGGTGCAGGATCGCACGGGCCTCGTCGGGGGTGGCTATGGTGCGGCCCAAACGCTCGACAATCTCGCGGATCAGGGAGACTTGGGCGGCGTTGCTTTCCGCGAGAACCCCCTTGGTGAGGTAGAGGTTGTCTTCCAGCCCGACGCGGACATGGCCGCCCATGGCTGCGGCCATCGTGGCCATCGGGATCTGGGCGCGGCCAGCGGCGAGGACCGAGAATTGGTAGCTGTCGCCGAAGAGACGGTCGGCCTGACGCTTCATCAGGGTGAGGATTTCGGGCTCGGGCGGCATGCCGCCCAAGACGCCGAAGACGAACTGGATGAAAAGCGGGCTCTGGATCAGGCCACGGTCGACGAAATGCTTCAACATGGTCAAGTGGCTGATATCATAGCATTCAAACTCGAACCGTGCGCCGCGTTGCTGGCCCATTTCGGACAGGACATGGGCGATGTCGCGGGGGGTGTTCTTGAAGACGACGTCATCGGAGTTTTCAAGGAAGGGCTTTTCCCAGTCGTGCTTGAACTCTTTGATGCGGGCCAGCATCGGGTAGAGGGCGAAGTTCATCGAGCCCATGTTGAGGCTGCACATCTCGGGCGCATTGGCTTTCGGGGCTGCAAGGCGCTGGTCGAGGGTCATCACGGCCGAGCCGCCGGTGGTCATGTTGACCACGGCATCGGTGCCGGCTTTGACGATGGGCAGGAAGCCCGCCCAATGGGCCGGGTCGGCCGAGGGGCGGCCGGTCTCGGGGTGCCTTGCGTGCAGATGCAGGATGGCGGCCCCGGCTTGCGCAGCACCTATGGCGGAGGCGGCGATGGCCTCTGCCGTGTAGGGCAGGAAGGGCGATTGGCTTGGCACGTGGATCGAGCCGGTGATGGCGCAGGATATGATGATGTTCGACATGGGGGCCTCCGCTGCGCAGAGTGGCACGGCGGGCGGGGCGGGGGAAGGCCGCACGAGAGGCATGCGGTCACATCTGCTGGGGCATGGGCGGATCGCCCATCCTACCTGTGGTCTGCGGCACTATTTGACGGTGAAGGGGGCTATGGCGAGAACCTCGTAGTGGTCGTCGAACATCAGCCGCGCTTCGTAGTCGCCCGCGGTCAGGGGGGCGTAGAGGACGGAGGCCGGGAAGGTCAGGTCGCCGTTGATCCGCGCGCCGGTATAGGCGAAGCCAAGGTAATTGTAGACCGAGGGATCGTCCTTCTTGTAGATCCCGACCCAGTCCAGCTTGAAGCCCGGCGCACCGGTGAAATGCAGGTTCACGTCGCTGGTGGGGGTGACTGGGGAGGTTACCTGCATCGTCGCGTGGCCATCGTGGGGGACGATGGCAAAGCGGGTGCGGGCGAGTTCCTGACCCTTGGCGTCGGTCATCACGGCGTCGTAGTCGCCTTGCGCGAGGCCGATGGTGGAGAGGCGGATGGTGGGGCGATCATCCGGGGCCACGTCGGAAATGCCTGTGATTGCAGAGGGTTGTCCGCGTTTGACGATGGTGGCGGAGTACTTGCCGCCGTCGGGGGAGGCGATGCGGAGGAGGAAACTGTCACCCTCGCGGACGGGGCGGGGCTCGACGGTGATGAGGGCAGGGGTGGGGATGGGGTCGACCTCGACCGTGGTCAGGACAGCGCGGTGGTCGGAGGGCCAAGGGGTGACCCAGAGGGCGTTTTGGGGGTTGCCCGCCTCGCCCATCACAACTGCGTCGAGGGGTTTGAGGTTGGCCACCCATGTGAAATCGATGCGGTCGAAGGTCTCGCCGGCCGGGATATAGGGGGCGGGGCGGCCGGCGGTCCAGGTTTGGCCGGGGTCTTTCAGCGGGTCGGGGTGGACCATGCGGAAACTGTCAGTAAAGCCTGCGGTTTCAAAGGCTTGGGCTACGGGCCAGACGACAGTGAAGGCGGGGGCGGGGCGGGCGGCCACGGCGGCAGGGGTCCAGTCGCGCGGCGAAGGGGAGTTGAAATCGCCGGTCAGGATCAGGGGAACCCCCTTTTCGATCAAGGGTTTGAGGCCGTTTATCAGGGCCTGCGCCTCGGGCAGGCGGATGTCAGTTTCGTTCTGCAGCACCTCGTCCAGCGTCTTGCCGTCGCGCACCAGTTCGGGGCCGTAGGGGTCTGAGGTGAGGTGAGTGTTGGCCATGGCGATGACTTTTCCCGGAGCGACCTCGATCCAGGCGTGGACGGCGTCAGGGTCAAGGCCTGCGATGGAATAGGGCGGGTTTTCGGGATGGGTGGTTTCGCCCAAGACACTGTCGAATATGGGATATTTTGAAAGGATATGGCGGCGCTGGTCGGCATAGGGATAGCCTGCGAGGGCGGCAATCTGCAGGGTTTTGCCATCCGGTTCCTGCAGGCCCACGATATCGGCATCGGCCAGTTGGATCGCCTTGATGACGGAGGCGAAGCTGACCTGATCGCCGCCGTACCAGATGTTGAAGGTCAGGATCTTCAGCCGAATCGGCTCTGCGGCGGCGGGGGTGGCGAGGAGTGTTGCGAGGAGAAGGGCGCGGAGCATGGGACACCTCTGGCGAACTTTGGGCTGAGGCTAGCAGGGATGTGCAACGGGGGGGTAACGGTTTGGGTCGGGTGAAGAGCGGCGGGCAAGGGCTTGGGAACGCTGCGTTAACAGCAGGGGTTGACGTGGTTTTTGGTGTCTTGAACGCGTCTTCTTTGCGTCTTCCTTCCGTCTCTACGTGCGCAGAGACGGGGGACCGTTAAGCATTGGGAGCGAATCAGTTGGATCCTGCGGCAGTTCGGTGGACTGGCGTCGCAACGGGTGCGGGATCCGTGGCACCGTGGCGGTTGGTCCGTCGCGGGGCTTTTGCGCGGCGGCAGTGGACCGGAGCAACGGGTGCACCCTGTGCGGTGTTGCGTAGGGTGGGGTTATAACCCCACCCTACCGGCGACTTGACAGGCGGCTCGGAGTGTTGAACATTTGTATAACAGGCGCTTGGCCTGCGTTCTGGAGGCTGACATGGACCCTGCACATGCCATTCTGTTCGAGCCGGTCAAGATTGGCCCGGTCACGGCGCCGAACCGGTTTTATCAGACGCCGCATGCGACGGGCTTTGGCTGGCAGCGGCCGCAGGCAGGTGCGGCGCTGCGGGGGGTGAAGGCGGAGGGTGGCTGGGGCGTGGTGTGCACCGAGTATTGCTCGATCCATCCATCCTCGGACGACAGTCCCTATGCGTTTCTGACGCTGTGGGGGGAGGAGGATGTGGCGCCGCTCGCGGCCACCGCGGACGCCATCCACCGGCATGGCGCGCTGGCCGGGGTCGAGTTGTGGCATGGTGGCGGGCATGCGGCGAACCGGATGACGCGGCTGCCTTCCATCGCGCCGATGGCGCAGCCTGCGATGTATCATCTGCCCACGACCGCGCGGGCGATGGACCTGTCGGACATTCGCGCGTTCCGGCGCTGGCAGCGCGACGCCGCCTTGCGCGCCAAGCGGGCGGGATTTGACATTGTCTATGTCTACGCGGGCCATGATTATCTGCCGTTCCAGTTCCTGTCGCGGCGGACCAATCAGCGCATCGATGAATACGGCGGCGCGCTGGAAAACCGGGTGCGTCTGCTGCGCGAGATGATCGAAGAGACCAAGGAGGCGGTGGGCGATACCTGCGCCGTTGCCCTGCGGATGGCGGTGGATGAGTTGCACGGGCCGGCGGGAATCACTTCGGACGGAGAGGGGCGCGAGATTGTGGCAATGCTCGCCGATCTGCCGGATTTGTGGGATGTCAATCTGGCGGGGTCTTTGGGGAATGATTCCAAGTCGGCACGGTTCTCTGACGAGGGGTTTCAGGAGGAGTATGTCCGGTTTGTGAAGGGGGTGACGGGGAAACCGGTGGTTTCGGTCGGGCGGTTCACCTCGCCGGACCGGATGGTCAGCCAGATCAAGCGGGGGGTGCAGGATTTCATCGGGGCGGCGCGGCCCTCGATTGCCGATCCCTTCCTGCCCGCGAAGATCCGCGAGGGGCGGGCGGATGAGATCCGGGAATGCATCGGCTGCAACATCTGCCGGGCGGCCAACAATGAGGCGGTGAGTTTGCGCTGCACGCAGAACCCGACGATGGGGGAGGAGTGGCGCAAGGGCTGGCATCCAGAGCGGATTGCGCCCCATGCGGGTGGCAAGGTCTTGGTGGTGGGTGCCGGGCCTGCGGGGCTGGAGGCGGCGTTGTCCTTGGGGCGGCGCGGGCTTGAGGTCTCGGTGGCGTTTGCCGAGCGGGTT
>CANBRQ010000078.1 GCA_947371955.1 Paracoccaceae bacterium
TTTACGGCAATCGCCGCAAGCTGGATCATCTCACCCGCCTCGGGGCCGACGATATGGCAGCCTAGCACGCGGCGCGTCGTCTCATCGACGATCAGCTTCATCAGGGTGCGGTCCTGCCGCCCGGCAAAGATCGTCTTCATCGGGCGGAAGTTGGTCGCATAAACCTCAACCCCGCCGCGCGCCTTGCCCTGCTCTTCCGTCATGCCCACCGCGCCCATCTCGGGCTGGGTGAAGACGGCCGAGGGCACCAGCGCATGATCGGCCTTGGACGGCACCGCGCGGAACACCGTATCGGCAAAGGCATGACCTTCACGGATCGCCACCGGGGTCAGGTTGACCCGGTTGGTCACATCGCCCACCGCATAGATCGAGGGGACCGAGGTCTGGCTCCACTCGTCCACGATGATCTCGCCCAAGGGGCCCAATTCGACGCCCAGCGCCTCAAGCCCCAGACCTGACGCATTGGGCCTGCGTCCGGTGGCGTAAAGCACCAGATCGGCCTCTTGCATCGCGCCATCGGTCAGATGGGCATTGATGGCCTTGGCACTCCGTTCCAGCTTGACCACATCGGTGTCATAGCGGATCGTGATGCCGCTTTCCTGCATCGCGGTGGCGACATGAACGCGCGCCTCGTCATCAAAGCCGCGCAGGATCTGCGGGCCTCGGTAGACCAAGGTGACCTCGACGCCAAAGCCGTTGAGGATGCAGGCGAATTCGCTGGCGATATAGCCGCCGCCGACCACGATGGCCCGCTTGGGCAGGGCCGGAAGATGGAACATCGCGTTCGATGTCACCGCAAGATCGCCGCCCGGAATCTTCGGCACGAAAGGCCAGCCGCCGGTGGCAATCAGGATATGCTTGGCGCTGACGCTTTCCCCCGTCGCCAACCGCACCGTATGGGCATCCAGCACCACGGCGCGGCAGTCATGGATCACCACGCCCGCATTCTTCAAGGTGTTGCGATAGGCGCCCTCCAACCGGTCCAACTCGGACTCAAGGCTGGCGCGGAACCTAGACCAGTCAAACGGCCCCGCCGTCACCTCCCAGCCGTAAGCCGCCGCATCGGCAATCGCCTTGGGATAGCCCGAGGCGTTGACCATCAGCTTTTTCGGCACGCAGCCCCGGATGACACAGGTGCCGCCCATCCGGCTTTCCTCGGCCAGCCCGACCCGCGCGCCGCCCTCTGCCGAAGCGATCCGAGCCGCGCGCACACCACCAGAGCCGCCACCAATGACGAACAGGTCATAATCAAAAGCCAAAGCAAAACTCCAGTCTGTCAGACGTCACGCGATCAATCGCTGAAGTCGCGGAAAATGTTGTCGTTCGGCTCGATATTGATGCGGTCGTCACGTTCGGTGCCTTCGTTGATGTCGCGCACCGTCACCCGACCGTCGGGATGGCCGATCACCACGATGTCACAGATATCAATGAACAGCCCGTTTTCAACCACGCCGGGGATCTGGTTCAGCACCAGCGCGAGTTGCCGGGGGTTGCCAATTCGCCGCAGATGCAGATCAAGGATATAGTTGCTTTCGTCCGTGACCAAAGGCCGCCCGCCATTCATCCGCAAGGTGACGTCGCGGTTCAGCACATCCAGCGCCTCCAGCGTCTCTTCGATCAGCGCCTTGGTGGTCTGCCAGCCGAAGGGCACAACCTCCACCGGCAGAGGGAAGGCACCTAAGGTCGCCACTTCCTTCGCGGCATCGGCAATCACGATCATCTGATCCGAGGCCGTCGCCACGATCTTTTCCTGCAGCAGCGCCGCCCCGCCGCCCTTGATCAGCGCCAGCTGCCGGTCAAACTCGTCCGCACCGTCGATCGTCACGTCGAGCCATTTGGCCTCATCCAGCGAGACCACCTGAATGCCGACCGACCGCGCAAGTTCCGCCGTCCGGGTCGAGGTTGGAACCCCGGTGATCCGCAAGCCCTCTTCGCGCACCCGCTCGCCCAGACACCGCACCATCCAAGCCGCCGTTGACCCGGTGCCAAGGCCCACTTTCATGCCAGGATGAACATAATCCACCGCCCGCTTGGCGGCGACATACTTTGCCTTGTCGATAGGGGAAAGATCGGCGGACATCGCGGGCTCCTTCTGGTCAACAATGCTTATAGCAAAGCATTTGCTGGGGGCGAGAGGGAAACAGTCGCTTGACACCGCAGGTGTTGCACCTACATTGCGAATAAGTCGCAAGTGCAGCCTTCAAACCGTGAGCATCATCGAACCCTCAAGCAAATCGGTCTGGCGCGCCGCACGTGGTGAGGCCGCGCTTTCGGACGTTTACCGCTCCATTCCGCTTGGCGCCACGCCGTGGAAGCGGTTTTTGGCTTTCCTCGGGCCGGGTTACATGGTGGCCGTGGGCTATATGGACCCGGGCAACTGGGCGACGTCGCTCGCCGGAGGGTCGAAGTTTGGCTACGCGCTGCTTTTTGTGGCACTGCTGTCGAACCTGATGGCCATCGTGCTGCAATCGCTGTCCGCCCGCCTTGCAATTGGCACCGGACGCGACCTCGCCCAAGCCTGCCGCGATGCCTTCCCCAGGATCGTGACCATCCCCCTGTGGCTGGCAGCCGAGGTCGCCATCATCGCGACCGACATTGCCGAGGTGATCGGCACCGCCATCGGCCTGAACCTGCTGTTCGGCATTCCCTTGGAACTGGGCGTTCTGATCACCGCGCTGGACGTCTTCCTGATCCTCTGGCTGCAACGCCGGGGCTTTCGCAAGCTGGAAGGCTTCGTGGTCGCCCTTCTGGCGCTGATCGCCGTCTGCTTTGCCATCCAGATCGTGCTGGCCAACCCCGATTGGGCGGGCGTGCTGCACGGTTTTGCGCCAACGACCGAGATCCTGCACAACCCTGAAATGCTCTATCTTGCCTTGGGCATCCTTGGCGCGACCGTGATGCCGCACAACCTGTACCTCCATTCCGCCATCGTCCAGACCCGCGACTGGGGCGACCGCCCGGAAGACCGGCGGGAGGCGCTGAAATTCGCCACCATCGATTCCACCGTGGCCCTGATGTTTGCTTTGTCGATCAACGCCGCCATCCTGATCCTTGCAGCCGCCTCGTTTCACGCCAGTGGGCAGACGGCAGTGGCCGACCTTGGCGATGCCCACAAACTGCTGGGGCCCTTGCTGGGCGCTGGCATCGCCCCCATGCTGTTCGCCGTGGCGCTGCTGGCCTGCGGGTTGAACTCCACCGTCACCGCCACGCTTGCGGGCCAGGCGGTGATGGAGGGTTTCCTGCAAATCCGCCTGCCGCCTTGGCTGCGCCGTCTGATCACCCGCCTGCTGGCCATCGTCCCCGCTGCCGGTGTCACGATCTTTTACGGCACGGAAGGCACCGGGCGGCTTCTGATCCTGACGCAGGTCGTCCTCAGCTTGCAGCTTTCCTTCGCCGTGGTACCTTTGGTCCTGTTCACCACGTCGAAGTCCAGAATGGGAGACCTCGTGGCACCGCGCTGGCTGGCGGCATTGGCATGGATCGTGGCGCTGGCGATCGTGCTGTTGAACATGAAATTGCTCTGGGATTTCCTGTCAGGCTGAAGTGGTCGGTATCGAAGCCCGTCAGGATGTCAGCCCGGCCAACCCCATCCGCACTTCGTTCAGCGTCACCTTGCCGTCGCCATCGGCATCAAAACCCATCAGCACCTTGACCTTGGCCATTGCTGCCGGGCTATAGGCCTTCATCGAGGCCGCCATGCCGTAGTCGGTCAGTTCCACCGGCGTCACCATCGCATTGCCATCGACATCCGCCGCCAGAAACGTCTTCTCCAGCTTGCCCCGGCCTGCCGCACTCGCGGCAGCTTCCGCCACCACGACCTCTTCCCGCGTCACCGTGCCATCGGCATCCAGATCCGCCCCGATCAGCGGCACGATGGCCGAGGTCCGCGCCTTGGCCCGCACCAGCGCCATCGAGGTATCAACCTGCTCTTGCGAGATGCCGTCCGCCCCCCCGTAAGACGCAATCAACAACGTCACACTGTCCAGATAACTGGCTGGATCGGCCTTGATCGACCTCAGCAAAGTATCGGGCAACACAGGCGAGGCATGCGCGGCAAAGGGCAGCACACAGGCGAACAACATCGGGATCAGGCGCATCGGAACCTCCGTTCTGGTGGTGTTTCTCTTCCCCTGATCCTGCCGCCCCACGGTTAATCCGCAGTAAACAAAACCGGAACACATCGCCGAAATTCCACGCGACCTTTCGCGAACCAGCCGTTTTTTCGCCCCAATGGTCGGTTTTGCGTCCCCTTGCGCGGCCCGCCCCGCTATCGTGGTGCAAAGAGGAGCCGATCTCATGACCGAAGCCGCGACCCAACCGCTCTACACCCTGCATTTCTCGCCCGATTCTGCCTCGTTCATCGTGCGTCTTGCGCTGCGGCTGTCCGGCGCATCCTTTGCTGAGGTGCAGATCAACCGGGCGGCGGGTGAGCTTGACAGCCCGGCCTACCGCGCCATGCATCCCTTGGGCAAAATACCCGCGATCCAGACCCCGGATGGCCCGATGTTCGAGACGGCTGCAATCCTTCTCTATCTCGCCGACCGCCATGCCCTTGCCCCGGCACCTGACAGCCCGGCCCGCGCCGCCTTCCTGAAATGGCTGTTCTTCACGTCGACCAATCTGCACGCGCCGCTGATGCAGGTCTTCTACCCCAACCGCGTGGCCGGACCCGACAACGCACAAGCCGTCGTCGCCCACATGGGTGCCACGCTGCAGGACAATTTCCGCGTCCTTGACCGGATGATTGCGGCCGAGGCTCCGGATTGGCTGCCCCTCCAACCCTCGATCATGGGTTTCTATCTGGGCACCCTGATCCGCTGGCTGTCCGGCTTCCCCGAAGGCCACCCGGCCCGCATCACCACCGCCGACCTGCCAGCCCTCGGTCCGATCCTTGTGGCGCTTGAAACCTCGGATGCCGCGCGCCAAGTGGCTGAGGCAGAGGCCTGCGCACCGACCATCTTCACCAATCCTTATTGAGGCGCCCATGTTCCTTTCGGTCTTTGACATGTTCAAGGTGGGCGTCGGGCCTTCCTCTTCGCACACGATGGGGCCGATGGTCGCCGCAGCCCGCTTTCTGGAAACCCTGCGCCGCTCGCCCTTCCATGCGTCAGGCCTGAAAGCCTCGCTGCACGGGTCTTTGGCCTTCACCGGGGTGGGCCATGCCACCGACCGCGCGACGATCCTTGGGCTGGCCGGGTTTGAACCCGCCACCTATGACGCCGAAAAGGCCGAAGCCACGCTGGCCGCCATTCAGGCCACGCACCAGATCACCCCGCCCGGCCTGCCCGACCTGCGCTTTGACCCCAAGAAGGACCTGACCTTCGACTACGGTCCCTCGCTGCCCGGCCATGCCAATGGCATGATCATCAAGGCCACCGACGCGCAGGGCGACGTGATCCTTGAGGAAACCTATTACTCCATCGGCGGCGGCTTCGTTCTGACCGCAGCCGAACAGGCCGAGGCCTCCGGCTCCAAGTCCAAGGCCCGCGCCGATGTGCCCTATCCGTTTGAAACCGCGGCTGAGATGATGCAGATGGCGGCGGCATCCGGCCTGTCCATCGCCCAGATGAAACTCGCCAACGAGTTGAAATTCCGTTCAAAAGCCGAGATCGACAAGGGCATCGCCCGCCTCTGGGAAGTCATGACCAACTGCATCTCGCGCGGGATGCTGGGCGAGGGCATCCTGCCCGGCGGCCTCAAAGTCCGCCGCCGTGCCAAGGGCATCCACGACGCGCTTATCGCCGAACGCGGCCTGAACATGACGGCCCCCCATGTCATCAACGACTGGATGAGCCTATATGCCATGGCCGTGAACGAGGAAAACGCCGCCGGAGGTCAGGTCGTCACCGCCCCCACCAACGGTGCCGCCGGAGTCCTGCCCGCCGTCCTGCGCTATTATCTTGACCATGTCCCCGGTGCCTCCACCGCCAAGATCCCCGACTTCCTTCTGACCGCCGCCGCCATCGGTGGCCTGTGCAAGCACAACGCCAGCATCTCGGGCGCGGAATGCGGCTGTCAGGCCGAGGTGGGCTCTGCTGCCGCCATGGCCGCCGCAGCCCTTGCCGCCGTGCTGGGCGGCAGCGTGGAACAGGTGGAAAACGCCGCTGAAATCGCGCTGGAACACCACCTGGGCATGACCTGCGACCCGGTCAGCGGTCTGGTGCAGGTGCCCTGCATCGAACGCAACGGCCTCGGCGCCATCAAGGCCGTCTCCGCGGCCAGCCTGGCACTCAGGGGCGACGGGCAGCATCTGGTCTCTTTGGATGTGTGCATCGAAACGATGCGCCAGACCGGCAAGGACATGCACGAGAAGTACAAGGAAACCTCGCTGGGCGGTCTGGCCGTCAACGTACCGAACTGCTGAGGGCCTAAAGCGCGATCACGATATCGGCGGCGCTCAGCGTGACCAAAGGCGCGAAGGTGGCAATCAGAACCGCAGCGCCCGCGCCCTTGCCATCGGCGTCGAACCACAGGCTGTGATCCGTGGTGCGGAAGACAAACCATGCGTCACCCGTCTGGGCTGCATTGTCGGCCCGCGCCGCAAAATGGCTGGCATCCAGCGCGCCCTCGGGCAGGTCCAAAGAGAAGCCCGCCGCGCTGAACACCACATGATCATGGTTGCCCGTCCCGCGTGCGAAATCGGTGATCCTGTCGCCGCCCTCGTCGGCGGCATGGAAAACGAAACTGTCGTCGCCCGACCCACCCGTCAACCGGTCGGCCCCAAGGCCACCCGCCAAGGTATCCGCCCCCGCGCCGCCCGACAAACTGTCATCCCCCTGCAAACCGCTCAACACTTCCGCGCCCGCACGGCCCGTCATCCGGTCATCACCCTGATCCGAGCCTTGAAACTCTTCGATCCCGGCGAAAGAATCGCCTGCCGCATCGCCCCGGTTCAGACTTGGATGCAAAAGGTTCAGCACAATGGCGGTGCTGAGGTAGTAGCTGACCACATCGGTGCCTGCGCCGCCCGAAACGAACTCGTGCCCCGCCCCCAGCGTCGCAAGATCATCCCCCGCGCCAAGGTCGATCGAGACACGCCGCGTCAGACCCTCGCTGGTGTCCACAAGATCAGAGCCAGCATTGGTCGAGATGCGACCCTGAATGCGCCCGGAATTGATCACGCTATCGTCACCCGCGCCAGTCACCACATCGCCGTGGATCATGCCAGCGTTGGCAAGGCTGACATGCGAGGTCGCCCCCGCCAGATCCAACGCCATCGTGCCGCCAAACATGACCCCATCATTCACGATGTCGATCTCATTGGCATAGGCAAATCCCGGATCGACATGGATCGCGGCAAGCCCGCCATGCATCGTGCCGAAGTTGCGGATCGTGTCCGCGCCGGTGCCGCTGGAGTTTTCCAGGAACAGCGCCCATTTCCCGCCCGACACCGACCCGTCGTTTTCCAGATCGAATGAGGTATTGTCGCCGATCCCCACGCCATAATCCGTACCAAGGATCGAGCCGGTCGCGGTCACGTCGAGGAAGTCGGCACTGGGCAGGTCAGCATGGATAAAGATCACGCCCTGCCCCGCGATGACGCTGCCCGCAATCACCGCCCCGACATCGGCCGCAAACGACCCGATCCCGACAAGACCGGGGCTGGTGATTGACCCCGAAGAGGTGAGATACAGAACCTCTCCGGCGACCAATGTCTGCGCGCCGACCGCCGTGCTTACGATAGTCATTCTCGGATGTCCTTGTGAAACAATGGGGCTCTTGACAATTGCGCTGCCAACCTAACCCATCCGCGCCGAAGCGTTAAGCAAAAGCCGGGGCCGATCCGGTCACAAACGGCTGAGGAGGAGCGTCAAGATCATGGCAAAACCGGTGTCGCGCGGCCTTTTCCTGATGGTGGCCTTCTGCATCTTCGCCCCCCTTTTGGACGCCTGCTCCAAGCTGGCCACTACAGAAATCCCCGTAGGCCAGATAACCGCCGCGCGCTTCGTGTTTCAGGGCCTTTGCATGCTGCCGGTCATCCTGCTGATGCGGCTGGACTGGCGCGCCTCGCGGCGGGACCTGACGCTGCTGACCGCCCGCGCCATCTGCCTGATCCTGTCGACCTATTGCTTCGTGGCCTCGGTCCAGTTCATGCCCATCGCCGACAGCATCGCCATCGTCTTCGTCATGCCCTTCATCCTGATGTTTCTGGGCCGCGTCATCTTCGGCAATCCCATCGGGCCCAACCGCATCGCAGCCTCGGTCGTGGGCTTTGGCGGCGCCATGCTGGTCATCCAGCCCTCGCTAAGCCACTACGGGCTTGTCGCCCTCTTCCCCCTCGGCTGCGCGCTGTCCTTCTCGTTCTACGAGATGGCGACGCAGGCCATGTCGAACCGGGTGCATCCGGTGACGATGCAGTTGCACACCTCGATTGCGGGAAGCCTGATCTGCCTGCCGCTGATGTGGGCCTTCCACGGTTCGGGCATTGCCGAGCTTGACCCCGTGCAGCCCGACCTGCTGAACTGGGCCTATCTCTTCGGCGTGGGCTTCTGGGCCGCCATCAGCCACCTCTGCATGACCGTGGCGATGAAATACGCCCCCGCAGCCACCCTCGCGCCCCTGCATTATCTGGAACTGCCGATGGCCGTGTTCCTCGGCTATGCCATCTTCGGTGACTTCCCGAACTGGCTGACGTGGTGTGGCATTGCGCTGATCACCGGGTCAGGCCTTTACATCATCCGCCACGAACACGGTCAGGCAACAGCCCATCCAATGCCGCCGCCACTGCCGACCGAGGCAATATGACCAGCATCAGGTCCGCGTCAAACCTCAGGTGAACCGGCCCGCTGACCTCGTTCGACGTGCCGATCATGCCTGCGGGTGTGAATTTCAGCCCCTGCAAAGGCCAGCGCAGCCCCTGACTTTCTCCCTCCACCGGCCCCATCGGAAACAAGGACAGCCGTGACCCCACCGGCAACCGCAAGGTCAGATCGCGCGGTGCCAGAAAGGTCACATCCGTGGCACTCAAGATCAGGCAACGCTTGTCCGGATGGCTGACCAGCCCGTTCAAGACCGCCAGCCCGTGGTCCAGTCTTTGCCCGGCAAAGCCCAGACCCAGCACGAAGGGCGCCACAATTGACCGTAAAGCCTTATCGAAATCTGTCGTAATCTGCTCGCGAATCGGATGCAGCCGCCCGGCCAGCCGCAGCTTGGCGGCCTTCGAGATCGAATCGAAATCGCCGATCACGGCCGAAGGTTCGGCCCCCAAGCCCAAAAGCCGGTCAGCCCCGCCATCGGCTGCCACCAAAACAGGCGCCAAAGCCCGCGCCTCGGCCAGCAAACGCGCGGAAAATCGCCCGCCCCCCGCCAAAGTCACACCTTCCGTTGAAGGAACAATAACCTCTGTCATCTTGCTATTGTCCCATGAATTGCGGCAAACCGGGTGATCGCCGGACACAATCAATCCTTCAAATCACCTATATTTGTCCATTGAATAGATCACGGACCGGGGCACTTTCAGTCCCATCGAGTATGACAGAAGGCGTGCAACCGATGAACGGTGCGAGTAAGATCTTGACGGTGTCCTACGGAACCTTCAGCTGCACGCTGGAAGGCTTCGATGACCCGTTCAACACCATGAAGGCGATTGCCGAATACTTCCGCGACCTTGCCGCCGAAGACCGCTATTTCGGGGCTGAACCGCCCACCCCCGACGCCGCCATGCTGCACCGCATTGCCGAGCGTGAGATTCAGCGCCGTGTCGAGGCCAAGATTGGCGACAACGGCGTGATCCTGCGGGCGGAACAGGGTGTGACGCCCAAAGTCAGCTTCCCCAGCAAGCCAGCCCCGGCCCCGGTGGCAGAGCCCGCGCCCGCTCCCGTCCTGTCTTCGGTGGCCGAAGCCGCCCCCGCCATCGATTCCGCCGCCGCCCGCCTGTCCCGCCTGCGCGCCGCTCAAGCTCATGTTCAGGCCGCCCCCGCCCCCGTGCGGACGGCAACCCTCCAGGTCAAGCCCACTCCCCCCGCCGCAGCCTTCCCCGCCTACATCGACGCCTTCGCCGATGAGCCGGAGGCCGAACTGGCCGAACCCGCCGCCGCCCTCGTTGAGGCTCCCGCCATCGTTGCGGCTCCCGCTGTCGTTGCGGCTCCCGCGCCAGTGGCGAAAGCCGTCGCCACCGAGCCTGCAGCCGTCATGGCCGAGGTCGCAGCACCCGAAACGTCTGTTTCCGAAGCCGTTGCACCTGTCACGATCGAACCTGAAGCCGTCATGGCCGAGGTCACGGCACCCGAAACCTCACTGGCCGAACCCGCCGTGGAGACTGTCGCTCCCGAAGGTGTGGCGGCCCCCGAGGCCGAACCTGTGCTGGCCTCGGAGGAAATCGCGGAAAAGATCACGGCATCTACGGCCGAACACCCCACCCAACACGCGCACGAACCTGTCGCTCCCGAGGCCGCAGCACCTGAAGCCGTCGAATTGGCCGAGGAACAATCCTCTGAACCCGTCGGCGACAAGTCGGTCGAACCCGACGCCGACAAGGCCGCGAGCAAGGCCGCGCGCCGGGCCAAGAAAGCCAAGGTCGTTGCAGCCCCCGTCGAAGCCATGACGGCAGCCGTCGAAGCCCCGGTTTACGCAGCGCCGGAAGACCTGTCTGTCGTCGAAGCACCGGCAATCGAAGCGCTTTCCGTCGAGGCCGAGCCCGTCGCGGAAGCCCCCGAACAACCGGCTGCCGACCAACCCGCGCCCGAAGCCATCATCGCACCAGACGCCGAACTCGTAGCCGAGGCTGCCCCCGAACCGGAAGCCGGCCCCGAGCCTGACAGCCTCGCCGCCGCCATCCGCGAGACGCTGGCCGGGCTTGAGACTGCCGATGACCAGCTTGCCGCCGACATGGCCGAGGAAGCCTCTGCCGCGCCCGCGCCCCTGTCTGCCAATGCCTTCCCCGAAGCCGATTGGGTCGAGGAAGACTGGTCCGAACAGAACTGGACGGCAAAGGACCTGACCGAAGCCGCCTATCTTCTGCCCGAAGACGTCAGGGCCGACACCGAGAACGAAAACCTGTTCATCGAACGGACCACGGCCCCGCAGGACACTCGCGCCGAAGCAGCCCTTGCCCCGCAGCCAGACGTCGCAGCGGAGGCCGTGCCCGCAGAGACGGCCCCCACGGTCGGTGCGGAGCTTGAAGCCGAACTCGACGCGGAACTGGCGGCAGAACTTTCCGCCCCGCAGCCCGCCCCGGCACCAGTGGTTTCCGCCGCCCCCTTGCCCCGAAAGCCCGAGCCGGAAATCATCGTCTCCGCCCCGGTCATCGCCGAAAAACTGCAGCGCGCCCGCGCCCGGGTCATCAAGATCCGCCGTCTGGACACCGTCGCTGCCGATCAACCCCCCGCACCAGTTCCGGCCCCCCAGGCTCCCGCCGCAGACCTCAGCCCCGAAGCAGAAGCCGCACTTGCCCATGAACTCGCAGCCCTTGAGGCCGAGCTTGCCGGACCCGCCGATTCCAAAGCCGAACCGGTCGCCACCCCGGAACCGGCACCCGAGGCTGCCGCGCAGCCCGTCGCAGCCGAGCCTGCGCCCGAAACCCCACCGCAGTCAGACCTCGTCTCCCCCGAAACCCGCCCCGCATCGACCGAGGTGGCCCTGCACGAACCGCACCGCCTTGCCGCTGCGGCCACGGCGGACGATTCGGTCAACCGCCTGATCGCCAAAGCCAATACCGAACTTGAGGTGCCCGAAACCAAGCGCCGCCGCTCGGCCATCGCCCATCTGAAAGCCGCCGTTCTTGCCACCGTCGCCGAACGCCGCTCCAACCCCGAAGGCAAGAAGCCCGATCAGCGCATGGACCCCTACCGCAAGGACCTTGATCAGGTCGTCCGCCCGACAGACCGTCCGGCGCCGTTGGTTCTGGTCTCCTCGCAACGCATTGACCGCAAACCGGATGAGGCCCCCCGGCCCCAGCCCCAAGCCGTCCCGCAATCGGTGCCGCAACCCCAACCCGCTGCCGCACAGGCCCCCGCCGTGGTCCAGCCGGTGCGCCCGCGCCGTGTCACATCCGGCGGGTCCAGCGCACAGGCCCTCTCGGCCATGGTCGCGCAGGAGGAAGACCTGACGCCCGACGACATGGACAACATCTTCGCTGATCCCGGAAAGCAAAGCTTCCGCGAGTTTGCCGACAGCATCAACGCCCATGCGATGCCGGACCTGATCGAGGCCGCAGCCGCCTATTGCACGCTGGTCCTTGGCCTTGACAGCTTCCCGCGCCCGCTCTTGTTCCAGCAGATCGAACAGATCCCCGGCCAGACCGACCTGTCGCGGGAAGACGGATTGCGCGGCTTTGGCCGCCTGTTGCGCGATGGCCGCCTGACCAAGACCAAACGCGGCCAGTACACGCTGGCCGAAACCTCGCCCATCCTGAACGAGGCCAAACGCCGCGCCTGATGTCTCAGGCCCAGGACAAGAAAGGCGGAAGGTTCACCCTTCCGCCCTTCGTCATTTCATAGTCTGATCCGCATCCGGGTCGGGCTGGCCGATCCCAAGGAACAAGGGCCGCAGCGGCAGCATCCACAGAAAACCCAGTCCCACATAGATCGCCAGTTCCACGAACAGCGAGGGCCGTTCGATCAGGTCGACCAGCGTCACCGCCAGCACGATATAGGCGGGCAGGCCCACGCACAGCACCAGCAGGGCCAACCTGCGCCGTGTCTTGTAAGTCAGCGCCATGTCGTTCTCCTGTTCAGGTCAATCCGCAAAGGGGTCAGTGACCAGAATGGTGTCATCCCGCTCCGGACTGGTGGAAAGTAGCGCCACCGGGCACTGGATCAACTCCTCGATCCGACGGACGTATTTGATGGCCGCCCCCGGCAGTTGCGCCCAGGACCGCGCGCCTGCGGTGTTGTCCGACCAGCCTTCCATCTCTTCATAGATCGGCGTGCAACGGGCCTGTTGATCAGCAGCCGTCGGCAGGTAATCCAGCCGCTTGCCGTCCAGATCATAGCCCACGCAGATCTTCAGCGTCTTGAAGCCATCGAGCACGTCGAGCTTGGTCAGCGCGATCCCGGACACGCCCGAGGTCGCACAGGTCTGCCGCACCAGCACCGCATCAAACCAGCCGCAGCGCCGCTTGCGCCCGGTGACCGTGCCAAACTCATGGCCGCGCTGCCCCAACCGCTCGCCATCATCATCCTTCAACTCCGCCGGGAATGGGCCCTCGCCCACGCGGGTGGTATAGGCCTTGACGATGCCGAGCACGAAATCAATCGCCGTTGGCCCAAGGCCCACGCCTGTCGCCGCCTGCCCCGCAATGACGTTGCTAGAGGTGACAAACGGATAAGTTCCAAAATCAATATCCAGCAGCGCTCCTTGAGCGCCCTCGAACAGGATCCGCTTTCCGGCGCGGCGTGCGTCATTCATCACCTTCCAGACCGGTTGCGCATAGGGCAGAACCTGCGGCGCAATCTCGCGGAGTGCGGCCAGAAGCGCGTCCTTATCGACAGGCTCGACACCCAGACCCCGACGCAAGGCGTCATGATGCCCGATCAACCGATCGACCCGGGCGACCAGCGTCGCCTCATCCGCCAGATCCGCCACCCGGATCGCCCGGCGTCCGACCTTGTCCTCATAAGCCGGCCCGATCCCGCGCCCGGTGGTGCCGATCTTGGCGACACCCACCTGCCCCTCCCGCGCCCGGTCCAACTCGCCATGGATCGGCAGGATCAGGCTGGCATTCTCGGCCAACATCAGGTTTTCCGGTGAAATCTCCACGCCCTGATCGCGCAGCTTGGCAATCTCCATCACCAGATGCCAAGGGTCGACGACCACGCCATTGCCGATGACCGACAGCTTGCCGCCCCGCACGATGCCCGAGGGCAGCAGGCTCAGCTTGTAAACCTTGCCGTCGATGACCAGCGTATGGCCCGCGTTATGCCCGCCCTGAAAGCGCGCGATGACATCGGCCCGCTCGGACAGCCAGTCGACGATCTTGCCCTTGCCCTCGTCACCCCACTGGGCCCCTACAACAACAACATTGGCCATGGCATCACCTTCGCGCTCTGGAAAAACCGTGCGAGCTATAGCGAGACACGGGGCCAAGCGAAACAGCAAAGTACGGTGCGTCTGGTAGGGTGGGGTTAAACCCCACCCTACGCTTGGGGTCCGCCGCCAAACGCAGAACCTGCGCCCCGGGAGTTTTCGCCGAACATTCTTCGGGAGTCCCCTAGCGGGACGCCAACCGCTCGGCCACCATGCGCTCCATCCGGGCAAGGTAGCTGTCCTTGATGCCCATCGCGTCCAGATGCCGGACCGTGTTCATCAGATATTCGGCCATGTTGCCCCACATGCCCACGGCCGAGGCCAGACGGTCAGCCACCTCCGCCTCGCACAGGCCGCCGCAATAGCCGACAAAACCCTTGTTGACCACGAAAGCAATCGCCTTCACCGGCCCTTCGGGCGTCTCTGCCGTGACCCAGGCCGGCGGGATCGGCGGCTCGTGGTCCAGCAGATGCACAAGTGCTGCCTCACGCCCCGCATCGGCCATCCGCAGCACCTTGCCCACGCATTGCCCACCCCGGTCCAGCGACAGCATGACCCCCGGCGCCTCCGGGTTGCCGCGATACCGTGTGTCCGGCCCCAGACAGAACCTGCGATGCCAGCCACGCACCCGCGCCGCCCGCTCCTCGGCCACTTCGAAGCGCCGCTTCCACAGGATTGACCCATAGGCGAAGATCCAGACCGGCGCATCCGCGCCAGCCCCCTGCAGCACGCGCCGGGCCTCGGTTTCGGCGCAGTAGTCCACCTCCTCATGTCGCCGCATCGGGCCGGGGTCCGGCACCGAGCACGGCAACCGCGCCACCAGTTCAGGCGTCAGACGAAGGGGATGCGCTTTTTCCATGCACCAAACATACCATCCTCCCCTTGCACCGCCTACCGCCCGCAGCGCACACAGAGCGTGTATTCCCGCGAAAAAGAGAACCCCATGCTCTACTACGTGACCCTCGGCACCAATGACCTCGCCACTGCCAAACGTTTCTATACACCGACGCTGGCGACCCTCGGCATCACCGACCTTGCGCCGGACAGTGACGAGGGCTGTTATGGCCCGCACGGTGGCGAGGCGCAGCTTTATGTCGGCCCGCCCTATGACCAGAACCCCGCGACCCGTGGCAACGGATCAATGGTCGCCCTCACCGCCCCCAACCGTCAGGCCGTACAAGCCTTCCACGCCGCAGCCCTCGCACATGGCGGCACCGACGAGGGCGCCCCCGGCCTGCGCCCCTATGCGCCGAACTTCTACGCCTGCTACGTCCGCGACCCTGACGGCAACAAACTCTCAGTCGTCTGCACGAAGCCCGAGTAACCCGGCGCACCCCACCGAACGTTGCGTTAATCCCGCAACCTGCGTCCGGCGTGTCGGTACAGATGCCGTACAGAGGTCCGACGCAAAACCGACAGTGCAAATTCCCCGGATTTCCCTGTTAACCAAGGGAAATCCCCCTGATTCGCATCACCCGCCCGCGCGTCGGGCTTCACCACTCGTTAACCAGCCCGCCACCGCCCCGGCAAATTTGCCCAAGGCCCCCCGGCACCCCGCCGAAGGGCTTGCGGCCAATCGCGCTTGCCCCTAGATAGGCGCGTCACCTGAAAGGCCTGCCCCTCATGGAAAACGTCGTCCTCGCCATCCACCTCATTCTGGCACTGCTGCTGATCGGCATCGTGCTTCTGCAAAGGTCGGAAGGCGGCGGGCTTGGCATGGGCTCGACCGGCGGCGTGGTCTCGGGCCGCTCGGCTGCCACCGCACTGGCCAAGGTCACCTGGATTCTGGCGGGCCTGTTCATCGCAACCTCGATCACGCTGACGATCCTTGCCGCTTCCAACTCGGCCACCTCTTCCGTCATCGACCAGATCGGCGGCACCCTGCCCACCCCGGCAGCACCCGAGGTTCCTGCGGCCAAGACCCCGCTGACCGCCCTGCCGACCACAACCGATGCCCCGGCAACTCCGCCCAAAGCGGAAAACTGACCACTATAATTTGTTAACCTGACGTAAGGAACGGCAGCATCTAGCGGTCCGGTTGCGTATTGGGTGAAACTGCCCTATGCATCAAATCCCGTGGTGCTGCGATTCCGCCTGACCGAATCGCCTATTTCACGGGGGCCCCCATGGCACGCTATGTCTTCATCACCGGTGGCGTTGTGTCGTCCCTTGGCAAGGGCTTGGCATCTGCCGCCCTCGGCGCCCTGCTGCAAGCCCGTGGCTACACCGTCCGCCTCCGTAAACTCGACCCCTACCTGAACGTCGACCCCGGCACGATGAGCCCCTTCGAACATGGTGAGGTTTTCGTCACCGACGACGGCGCCGAAACCGACCTCGACCTTGGCCACTACGAACGCTTCACCGGCGTCTCCGCCCGTCAGACCGACAGCATCTCCTCCGGCCGCATCTATTCCAACGTGCTGGAAAAGGAACGCCGCGGCGACTACTTGGGCAAGACCATTCAAGTCATCCCCCACGTCACCAACGAAATCAAAGACTTCCTCCGCATTGGCCAGGATGAGGTCGACTTCATGCTCTGCGAGATCGGCGGCACCGTCGGCGATATCGAGGGCCTGCCGTTCTTCGAATCCATCCGCCAGTTCATTCACGAACGCCCGCGCGGCCAGTCGATCCTGATGCACCTGACCCTGCTGCCCTACCTGGCCGCCAGCGGCGAACTCAAAACCAAACCCACCCAGCACTCCGTCAAGGAACTGCAATCGATCGGCCTCGCCCCTGACGTTCTGGTGTGCCGCTCCGAACACCCGATCCCGGAACGCGAGATCGAAAAGATCGCCCTCTTCTGCAACGTCCGCAAAGAGCATGTCATCCCGGCGTACGATCTGAAAACCATTTATGAAGCCCCCCTCGCCTATCACAAGGCCGGCCTCGATCAGGCGGTTCTGGATGCCTTCGGCATCTCCCCCGCCCCCCGGCCCAACCTTGCCCGATGGGAGGATGTGATGGACCGCCTGAACCACCCCGAAGGCGTCGTCCGCGTCGCCATCGTCGGCAAATACACCCAGTTGGAAGACGCCTACAAATCCATCGCAGAGGCGCTGACCCACGGCGGTATGGCCAACCGCACCAAGGTCAAGGCCGAATGGATCGATGCCGAAATCTTTGAACGCGAGGACCCGGCCCCCTACCTCGAAAACTTCCACGCGATTCTGGTGCCGGGAGGCTTCGGTGAACGCGGCACCGAGGGCAAGATCAAAGCCGCCCAATTCGCGCGCGAGCGTAAAATCCCCTACCTCGGCATCTGCCTCGGCATGCAAATGGCCGTCATCGAGGCTGCCCGCAACCTCGTCGGCGTGAAGAACGCCGGCTCCGAGGAGTTCGACCACAACACCGGCACCAAACGCTTCACGCCGGTGGTGTACCACCTGAAAGAATGGGTCCAAGGCAACCACACCGTGACCCGCAAGACCTCCGACGACAAAGGCGGCACCATGCGGCTGGGCGCTTATACCGCCCTCTTGAAAGAAGGCTCCAAGGTCGCGCAAGTCTACCAGACCACCACCATCGAAGAACGCCACCGCCACCGCTACGAGGTGGATATCCAGTACCGCGCGCAGCTTGAGACATGCGGCCTGATCTTCTCGGGCATGAGTCCGGACGGCAAACTGCCGGAAATCGTTGAGGTCAAAGACCACCCGTGGTTCATTGGCGTGCAGTTCCATCCTGAGTTGAAAAGCAAACCCTTCGCGCCCCACCCGCTGTTTGCGGATTTCGTGCGGGCGGCGAAGGAGCAGGAGCGGTTGGTTTAGGCGGTACGTTGACACTTTGGCTTCGGAGTGTCACTGAATTAAGCAATGCAGCCCTAATCCGATAGAAGTGAGAGCTAAATGTCTGGAATTGTTATCTCTTTTGTTCTTGCTTTCATCCTAATCATTGTAATTGTTGCTGTCACTGCTCCGGATGACAAAAAGACGGACGGGCGCGGTTTTACTGCTGCAGATAAGGCAAGGCATGGAATGCCCTCGCCTGAGATGATTTGTCCGCATTGCCAAATCAAGGGAAAAGTCCTGACGAAGCCGATTGTTCAAAAAGCGGGAATAAGCGGCGGCAAGGCGACTGGTGCGATTGTCACGGGTGGCCTATCACTTTTGGCCACTGGCCTTTCAAGAAAGCAGGCGCTAACTGAAGCTTTTTTGTAAGAAATGTTCTTCAACTTGGCATTTTTGAGGTTCGTAGTTCGCTTAGGGTCAGGACTCGTTCTCGTTTCATAGCCAGAACATGACGGTTGCGGCGAGGGCTACGGCTGAGAGGAAGACTTTTGGACATCTGTCGTAGCGGGTGGCCACACGTCGCCAGTCCTTCAGACGCCCGAACATGATCTCGATCCTGT
>CANBRQ010000079.1 GCA_947371955.1 Paracoccaceae bacterium
CTATGCCCGCCAAGGCGCCTCGACCCAGGTTCTGACCATCGCCGTGGAGGACGGTCGCGCCCTGCGCCCCGGCCACGCGCTGACAGCCAGCTTCGACCCGACCCGCGCCCTGCTGTTCGACGTCCAGGGCCAGCGCATCCGCTGACCCTTTCACATTGGCCCAAATATCCACCGGGGTTTCTCAAGGGGAGGCGTGCCTCCCCTTGAGGCAGGGGGTGCGGGGGGCGGCAGCCCACCGCGTGCCCGGGCCGCCGCAGGCGCACCCTTTCCATTCCGACCCAAGCAACCTATAGCGGACAGGCGGGACGAACCCGCCCTCAGCGAAAGCAAGTTCATGCGCACGATTACCACGACAGAAGACCTCGCCGCCTTCTGCGCCACGGCCAAGACCCATGACTATGTGACCATCGACACCGAATTCCTGCGCGAGCGGACCTTCTGGTCAAAGCTTTGCCTGATCCAGATGGCGCTGCCCGGCAAGGATGGCGAAGCGGTGCTGGTCGACCCGATCGAGGGTCACACGATGTCGCTGGAACCGCTGTACGACCTCTTCCGGCACACGGCCACCGTCAAGGTCTTCCACGCCGCCCGGCAGGATCTGGAGATCTTCTTCGTCGAGGGCAACTGCTTCCCCGTGCCGCTGTTTGACACACAGATCGCCGCCATGGTCTGCGGCTTTGGCGAGCAGGTCGGCTATGAGACGCTGGTCAAGAAGATCGCCAAGGCCGATCTCGACAAGACCTCGCGGTTCACAGATTGGTCGCGCCGTCCCTTGACGCAGGCGCAGGCGGAATATGCCGTGGCCGATGTCACGCACCTGCGCCAGATCTACGAATGGCTGGCAACCCAGATCGCCAAGAACAGCCGGCAATCCTGGGTAGAGGAAGAACTGGGCATCCTGCTGGATCCCGAAACCTACACGACACGGCCGGAAGAAGCCTGGCTGCGGATCAAGACCCGCACCACCTCGGGGCGCTTTCTGGCCGTGGTCAAGGAACTGGCACGGTTTCGCGAAAGCTATTGTCAGGCCCATAACATCCCCCGTGCGCGGGTGATGAAGGATGACGCTTTGCTGGAACTGGCCTCGACCCGGCCCACCTCTCAGGAAGAACTGGGCCGCTCGCGTCTTCTGATGCGCGAAGGCCGCAAGCCCGAGATCGCCGAAGGCATCATCGCCGCCGTGAAGGCCGGGATGGAGATGCGGCCCGAAGACATGCCCAAGCCCGACGTCAGCCGCGAGCAGTTGCAGGTCAACCCCGCACTGGCCGACCTGTTGCGTGTGCTGTTGAAGGCCAAGTCCGAAAGCCTTGGCGTGGCCGCCCGGCTGATCGCATCGTCCACGGACCTTGACGCCATCGCGGCAGGCCAGCGCGATGTGCCCACGCTGACCGGCTGGCGGGCCGAGGCCTTCGGCGATGACGCGCTGCGCTTGTGCCGTGGCGAGATTGCCCTGTCGGCCAAAGGCAGCGAAGTGCGCGTGGTGCGCCTTTAGCCGCCAACGGCGCATCGTTAGACTTGAAAAACCGGGGCGAGGGCATAGGGTGAAGGCATCCACGCCCCTCGCACAGGTTTTCAGGCCATGGCGCAACCGATCCCCGGCTCTCCGGGCCCAGATACTTTGAACGGCACCACCGGCGCTGACACCATCTTCGCCTATGGCGGCGATGACCTTGTGTTTGGCGGCAAGGGGCTGGATTCCCTGTACGGTGGCAGCGGCAATGACAAGCTGTTCGGCGAAGCGGGTGGCGATCAACTGTTCGGCGGGCTGGGCAATGATTGGCTTTACGGCGGGACGGGGTCCAATGTCCTGTGGGGCGGCGCGGGTCTGGACACGCTTTATGCCGATGGCGGCATCAACCGGCTGCATGGCGGGCTGGATGCGGACACGTTTTACAGCAGCGCCGGATCGAACTGGCTGTATGGCGAGGCTGGCAATGACTCGCTTTTCGGCGGCAAGGACCCCGACCGGCTTTATGGCGGCGCCGGCGCTGACGTGCTTTACGCTGGGGCAGGGGCTGCGACCCTGAACGGTGGCGCTGGCAATGACGTGATCTATGGCGGCACAGGCACGGCGAAGATCATCGGCGATCTGGGCAACGACACGATTTATGAGGGTCATGGCAAGACCACCATCTCTGCCGGGCGCGGCAATGACATGATCTATGCCGAGGTGGGCAAGACCGGCGATCAGGCCTCGGTCATCGACGGCGGGCTGGGTGTTGACCGGATCGACCTGCGGGCTCAGGTGGGCGGGGTCGATGCGGGCCCGACGCTGGGCCAGATCAGCCATCATGCGGGCCCGGGCGGGCTGGTCACCCTGTCGTGGAGCAATTCCTTCTACACCGGGTCAATTCAGGTGACCGGCATCGAGGAATTCGTTCTGGCCGATGGCACCCATACGCTGGCCGACCTGATGGCCTAACGGTGGGCGGTCATCGCGTTGGTGGCCGAGCGGACCTCGATGGCAGTGACGTCCTGCAGTTTGTAGTCGGTGAGGCTGGTGGCCACCACGATCTCCCGTGAGGGGACGGTGCCTGCGGGCGCTGCGGTCTTGGGCGGGGCGATGCGGAACTCGAAGATCACCTTGCCCGATCCGTCATCGGGCAGGGCCACCAGTTCCGCATCCCACCAGCCCTGCGTCGGCGGCACGCCGGTGGCGCGGATGATGGCACCGCCGGGATAGGGCTCGATCTTCAGAAGGGTGATCTGGCCGACCAGACCGCGGGGATCGACCGGGGCCACGTACAGTGCCACCGGCTCTCCGGTCTGGGGCTTGCTCCACCAGTTGAAGGGATTGAATCTCGACTGGCCGAAGCCGCAGCCCGACAGGCCCAAGCCCAGCACTGTCACCAGAACCGCCGCCTTCACCAAGATCTCTGCGCGTTTCATCAAAGCCCCCCGTTTCCCCTTGGGTAGCCCAAGCCGCAGCATTTGAAAAGCCGAGCCTTTACCTTGGCGCATCATGAGGCTACCTGAAGGGGATCAGGAGACCCCCATGGCCACCCAAGCCTTCGAAGACCTAGCCGATACCTTTGAATTCCTCGAGGACTGGGAGGAGCGCTATCGCCATGTGATCGAGTTGGGCAAGGCGATGCCGCCCTTGGACGATACGTTCAAGGTGCCCGCCCTGAAGGTGCAGGGCTGCGCCAGTCAGGTCTGGCTGCGGCCGGTGATCGAGGACGGGCGGTTTGATTTTCAGGGCGACAGCGATGCCATGATCGTGCGCGGTCTGATAGCCGTGCTGCACAGCCTTTATGCCGGGCTGCCGCTGGCCGAGGTGCTGAAAGTCGACGCCTCGGCAGAACTTGGCCGGCTTGGGTTGAATGACCACCTGTCGGCACAAAGGTCGAATGGCGTGCGGGCAATGGTGGAGCGGATCAGGCTGGTGGCGGCTGCGGGGTAACGAAGCATGGGCCAATGGCCCATCCTACCTTAATCCAGCCGCTCGACCGTGACTTGCGGGTAGAAGGCCAGATATCCGGCAATCGGGGCCACACGGTCATAAGGGGTTTCGTAACTCCAGACCACATTCTGATGGCCTGCCACGGAAAAGTAGCTCGCCTGACCCTTCCAGGGGCAGGTTGTGGCGCGGTCGGTCCGGGTGAAAAGCGCCATCTGCATGTCGGCGCGCGGCAGGTAAAGCGTCGGGCGGTGTCCGGCCTCATCCAGCAGCAGGGCGGCGGAGGTCTCACCCAGAACAGTGTCGCCCACGTTGACACGCCAGCGGTGCGGATCGGCGGCGATGGTGATCGGCAGGCCCATTACAGCACCGCACAGGCAGTTGTGGCCCAGACCAGCGCTTTGGGCGACAGGCGGGGGCCGAGTTTGGCCAAGGTTTCGGCGTGGTAGGCGTTGAGCCAAGCGCGCTCCCCGGGCGAAAGCCAGTCGGACAGGATCAGGCGACGATCGAACGGCACGAAGGTCAAGGATTCAAACGCCAACTGGTCGCGGTGGTCGCCCAATTTGGCGGCCTCCTGAACGACAATCAGGTTTTCCAGACGGATGCCGAAATGGCCCTCGCGGTAGTAGCCGGGTTCATTGGACAGGATCATGCCGGGTTCAAACGGCACCTCGCTGATCCGGGACAGGCGCTGCGGGCCTTCATGCACGGAAAGGAAGGCACCAACGCCATGCCCGGTGCCGTGGTCGAAATCCTGCCCCGCCATCCACAGCGGCGCCCGCGCCAGAGGGTCCAGGTCGCGCCCCGCCAGCCCGCGCGGCCAGCGGGCGCGCGATATGGCGATCATGCCCTGCAGCACGCGGGTATAGCATTGCCGCGCCTCCTCGCCCGGGTCGCCCACGGCGACGGTGCGGGTGATGTCAGTGGTGCCATCGAGATACTGCGCACCGGAATCGACCAGCAGCAATTCGTTGCGGCCAATGGTGCGGTTGCTTTCCTCCGTGACACGGTAGTGCATGATGGCGCCATTTGGCCCCGAGCCGCAGATCGTGTCGAAGGAGATGTCATGCAAAGCATTGGTCGCGCGCCGGAAGCCTTCCAGCGCGGTGACCACGTTGATCTCGGTCAGGCTTCCCTTCGGCGTCTGGTCATCAAGCCAGCATAAGAACTCCACGACCGCCGCCCCGTCGCGCAGATGGGCGGCGCGCATGCCTTCGATCTCGGCGGCGTTCTTGCGGGCCTTGGGCAAGCGGCAGGGGTCATCGCCCCAGACCACCTCGGCCTGACCGGCGCGGATTTCAGTAGCGACGGCCAGCGGAGCGGTTGTCTTGTCGACCCGCACCTTGGCCGTTGTGGCGCGCAAGGCCGGAATGAACTCGGACACAGGCAGAAGGCTGACACCTTCATCAAGATGCGCCTCGACATCTGGGCCGATCTTGGCGGGATCGACAAACAGGATGACGTCGCCATCGGCTTCCAGCAGGGCAAAGGCCTGCAGGACCGGGTTCTTCGGCACATCGGCACCGCGAATGTTCAAGAGCCAGCAGATCGAGTCGGGCAGGGTCAGTACCGCAGCGCCCTGACCCGCCGCAGCCAGCGACGCGCCGAGCCGTTCGCGCTTGGACAGGGAGGATTCACCGGCAAACTCAACGGGATGCGGGAAGGCCTTGCCCACGGGGGCGGCGGGCTGATCGGGCCAGATCGCGTCGACGAGGTTGGCGGTGGGGCGCAGCGTTACCCCGCTGCCCTCCAAAGCCGTCTCGATCTTGGCGATCTCATCGGCGGTGTGCAGCCAAGGGTCGAAGCCCACGACACCCGAGGAAAGATGTTCGGCAATCCAGGGACCGGGCTTGACTTCAGGCCAGGGGACCGGGGTGAAATGCGATAGGTCCACCTGACCCTTCACCTGCGTGCGATAGCGCCCGTCGATGAAAACCCCCGCCACATCGGGCAGCACGATGCAGAACCCTGCCGAGCCGGTGAACCCGGTCAGCCATTGCAGCCGTTCATCCCGTGCCGCGACATACTCGCCCTGATGCGCGTCGGACCGGGGGATGATGAAGCCCGCCAGCCCATGGGCCGCAAGCACACCGCGCAAAGCGGCGAGGCGGCCGGGCCCTTGGGCGGGCGAGGCATGGCTGTCAAAGGTCTGAAACATATCCGCTCTCCCGGCGTCAAACTTTCTCGGCGAGAAATTCTGGCGCTACCCCGCTTTGCGGCCAAAGGCCCGTTCGCGTTTCTTCTTGTCGACCTCGAACAGGCTGGCCAGTTGTTCGGTCATGGCGCCCGCCAGTTGTTCGGCGTCGGTGATGGTGACGGCGCGCTGGTAGTACCGTGTCACGTCATGGCCGATGCCGATGGCGATCAGTTCCACGGCCTTGCGGCGTTCGACCATGGCGATCACGTCGCGCAGGTGCTTTTCAAGGAAATTGGCCGGGTTGACCGACAGGGTCGAATCATCGACCGGCGCACCGTCAGAGATCACCATCAGGATCTTGCGCGCCTCGGGTCGGGCCATCATGCGGCGGTGCGCCCATTCCAGCGCCTCTCCGTCGATGTTTTCCTTCAGGAGGCCCTCTTTCATCATCAGGCCAAGGTTCGGCCTGACCCGGCGCCACGGCGCATCGGCGTTCTTGTAGATGATGTGGCGCAGGTCGTTCAGCCGCCCCGGACCAGCAGGACGCCCCGCCGCCAGCCACTTCTCGCGGCTTTGGCCACCCTTCCAGGCGCGGGTGGTGAAGCCCAGAATCTCCACCTTGACCGAGCAGCGTTCCAGCGTGCGGGCCAGAACGTCGGCACAGATCGCGGCGATGGAGATCGGGCGACCGCGCATGGAACCGGAGTTGTCCAGAAGCAAGGTCACGCAGGTGTCGCGGAACTCGGTGTCTTTTTCCTGCTTGAAGGACAAGGGCGTGGTCGGGTTCGCCACCACCCGGGCCAGGCGGCCGGCATCCAGCGTGCCCTCTTCCAGATCAAACAGCCAGGACCGGTTCTGCTGCGCCTGCAAGCGGCGCTGCAGCTTGTTGGCAAGGCGGGAAACGGCCCCTTTCAGGGGTTCCAGTTGCTGATCCAGATAGGCGCGCAGGCGTTCGAGTTCGGCAGGTTCGGCCAAGTCCTCGGCCTTGATTTCCTCATCGAATTCCGTGGTATAGGCGGTGTACAGCGGGTCTGCCGCCGAATGCGGAGCAGGGGGTGGCGGCTCCAGCGGGGCCTCGCCATCGGGCAATTCGGCCTCTTCGCCCTGATCAAGGTCAGAGGTCTCCTCCATCGTCACTTCAGCTTGCGACTGATCGGGTTCGTCTTCCTGTGACTGCTCGGGCGAGGCTTCCGATTCCTCGGTGTCCTGCTGTTCCGAGCCGGTTTCCTCGGGTGTATCCTCGCGGTCGTCCTCGCCGGTTTCGTCCTGATTGTCGTTCTGGTCGGGGTCATCGCCCAACTGATCGCCATAGCCGAGGTCGGAAATCACCTTGCGCGCCAGACGGGCGAAGGCGGCTTGATCCGCCAGCACTTCATCCAGATTGCCCAACGATCCGGACGCCTGTTCTTCGATGAACCCACGCCAAAGGTCCATCACATGCTGTGCCGACTTGGGCAGATCGCGGCCCGTCGCCAGATGCCGCACCAGATAGCCTGCCGCCACCGGCAAGGGCGCCTCGGACGCCGCAGCGATCTGGCCATAGCCTTTGCGGTCGGCCTCATAGGCGATCTTGGCGTCGATGTTGGTGGCAGTGCCGGGCATGGCACGGGCACCGACAGCCTCGCAGCGCGCCGTCTCCATCGCGTCGAAGATTTCCTTGGCGAGCGGCCCGGTCGGCTGATACTTCGTGGCCACCTGCTCGTTGTGATAGCGCCGCCGCAGCGCGAAGGCGTCTGCCGTGCCGCGTGCCAGCAGCACCTCGTCCTTGGTCATCCGTCGTGAGACCTGCGGCAGGCGCACGCCTTCCTTGTTCATGCCCGCCGGATCGACCGAATAGGTCACCGTCATCTCGGGGTCATCGGCCATCGTGCGCGTGGCATCGGCCAGCGCCTTCTTGAAGGGATCAGCGGGGTTGTCGAGGGGCTTGCTCATAGCTCGCAATCTGGCACCACGCGTGCGC
Source organism: Paracoccaceae bacterium (assembly GCA_947371955.1). GTDB lineage: Bacteria > Pseudomonadota > Alphaproteobacteria > Rhodobacterales > Rhodobacteraceae > Stagnihabitans. Next base: position 7,498 of record CANBRQ010000079.1, read on the forward strand.
GAGGGCAAGGTGGGGCGGGGGCGGATGACCCTGCAAGGGCATGAAAAATCCATGATGCATATGGTGCAATCACGCACAGTGTTAGCGCGCGATCTTGGAATTCACATGATTATGCACCGAGCCTAGATAAGACCCATCGAATTGACCTTCCATAAGGAAAAAGACCATGTCCAAACCGAAAATCGCCCTCATCATCGGCTCCACCCGCCCGACGCGCTTTGCCGATATTCCGGCCCAGTGGATGCTGGCGCAGGCTGCGGCCCGTGACGACATGACCGTCGAACTGGTCGACCTGCGCGACTTTGACCTGCCGCTGTTCAACGAAATGGCGTCGAACCTCTGGATGCCCTCTTCGGATGCCCGCGCTGTGGCGTGGCAGAACAAGATGGGCGAGTTTGACGGCTATATCTTCGTCGTGGCGGAATACAACCGCTCGATCACCGGGGCGCTGAAGAACGCGCTGGATCAGGCTTACGTCGAATGGAACCGCAAGCCGATGACCGCCATTGCCTACGGCGCCGCCGGTGGCACCCGCGCGCTGGAGCATCTGCGCACGATTGCTGTTGAGCTGCAGATGGTGCCGACGCGCAACGCCGTGCATCTGGGCATGGGCGACTTCTTCAAGGTTCACCCGGGCATGGGTGGTTCGGGCAAGATGGCGGATGTCGAAGCCAATCTGCTGCCGGCCGCCAAGGCCTCGCTGGACGATCTGGTCTGGTGGGCGAATGCCACGAAGGCCGCCAAGGCCTGATTGGTCTTCAGGCGGAGTGACGGGGGGCGCTGCGGCGCCCCCTTTCTAATGTCAGCTGAGCAGAAGGGCCGTGCAATTTGCCACCTGCCGCTTGGCAAGGGCCAGGGCCCAGGCGCCATTGCGGCCAAGGGCCTGCTGCAAAAGCTGGGCCTCTGCGGCCTTGGCTTGAAGGCGCAGGTCCATAGCACGCGATGCGCCCTCGGGCGGCATGGCGGCGGCCAGAAGCTCTGCCATCGCATCCCGGCGGGCCTCGGTGGCGTCAGCGTCGGGGTCCAGCACCAACCATTGATATTCCAGCAGCGCCGAGAGTCGCCCCGTGCAGGTGGCAAAGAGGTGGAGCGGTTCGGTGTGGGGCAGGGTTTGGGCGACAAGCGGCAAGGCTGGCGCGGAAAGAGCCCAGCACAGGACGGACACAGTTTTGTGCAAGCTGCCCATGATTGCAGCATGCGCGCAGAAATACTGATAATCAATTAAGCAATTGCAGAAGGCTTGTGCGGATCAGGCGGAAACGGTGTCGCGCCGTGCAGCCGTCGGCATCGCAACATGGGCCGGATGGCCCATCCTACCCTTGGCAAAGCTGGAATAGGGCCAAAGGGCGGCCTCACTGACTAGTCCGTGTTTGACCGGGTTCTGCTCACAGTGGTTCAGGGCGCGCTGGAACTCTTCCTCGGTGCGGATCGCGTGTTCATAAAATCGTCGCTGCCAGATGCCGCGCTCGCGCTTGCGGTCCAGCGAGGGGCGTTTCTCTCCGGTTTCGGGTATGGCGTAGGAGAAGCGGGCCTTGAGGCGTTGCCAGCGTTGCGAATACCAGACCCCACCGTCGGGTTCCGTCCAGACGGCATGCAGGTGGTCGGGCAGCACCACGATGGCATGGCAGGTCACCGGGAAGTCGCGCACCGCTCTGGCATAGGCGTAGCGCAGGGTTTCGATATGGTCGGTCAGCAGCGTTGATCCGCGCCGTTCTAGGCGGACCGTGAAGAAATATGTAGCTCCGGGCAGGAGAAGGCGGCGGTAGTGGGTCATTCGCCCAGCATGGCGGATATTGGTTAAGGAACGGTTTAGGTCGGCGCCTCCCGCCGGCACCCGGAGGGTTTCACACCCTCCGGACCTCCTGTGGGATACTTGGACCCATGTGAAAGAGCAAAGGGAGTGAAACGGTCCATAGGTAGGATGGGCTATTGGCCCATGTTACGCCCCGAGGAGCTGGCACCAGTCTGGGTGCTTGTGGCCCCGATAAGGCCGGGCGAGGGGCGTGGTCAGCATAAAGGCCGACACATCCTGCCCGGCGATCTGCATATGCGCCAGATCTCGGCCATAGCGGTCGTGGCCGCTGAATTGCACGCCTGTCACCGGACCCGAGGCGGCAAGACGGCGCAGGATCTCGGAGGCGGCTTCACCCGCTTGCCGTTCGGCCGGGCAAAGCGGATGGTAGATTTCCGGCGTGTCATAGCCGAGAAGGCGGACCTTGTGAGCCGTGCCGTTGCAGCTCAGGTGCAGGGTGTCGCCGTCGACGACGCGGCTGACCGTGCAGGATGCGGCATGCGGTGCGACCGGAGGGTCGACGCAAGCCGTCAAAAACAGCCCGAGGCTGGCCAGAAGCCAGAGTGCCAACCTGCGCATGTCCCACCCCCGTTGTCATCTGCGACCCCTCGCAAATGGCCGAGCAGACTTAGGGGCCGGAAGGTGGCGAGGGGAGGGCAAGTGCCAAGAGTCTTAAGGGGAGTTCAAATCCCCTTTCCGTTCCCCAGCAAATGCAAAAAAAGGGCCGCCCTCGACGGGGCGGCCCTTCAAGCGCGTCTTGTCAGTGAAGCACCCTACTTCATCGCCATGCTGACAGCACTTTCCGGCAGTTCCTCGCCGAAGCAGCGCTGGTAGAACTCGGCCACGGTTTGGCGTTCCAGCTCGTCGCACTTGTTCAGGAAAGACAGGCGGAAGGCGTAGCCGACGTTGCGGAAGATCTCGGCGTTTTGCGACCAGTTGAGCACGGTGCGCGGTGACATGACCGTCGACAGATCGCCGTTCATGAAGGCGGTCCGGGTCAGGTCGGCCACGGTCACCATCTGAGAGATCGTCTTGCGGCCCTTGTCGGTGTTGTAGTGGGGCGACTTCGCGAGGATGATCGCGGCCTCGGCATCGTGGCTAAGGTAGTTCAGCGTGGCGACCAGCGACCAGCGGTCCATCTGGGCCTGGTTGATTTGCTGGGTGCCGTGATACAGGCCCGTCGTGTCGCCAAGGCCGACCGTGTTGGCGGTGGCAAACAGGCGGAAATAGGGCGAGGGCGTGATGATCTCGTTCTGGTCCAAGAGGGTCAGCTTGCCGTCATGCTCCAGCACGCGCTGGATGACGAACATCACGTCTGCCCGGCCCGCGTCGTATTCGTCGAACACGATGGCCACGTTGTTGCGCAAGGCCCAAGGCAGGATGCCTTCATGGAATTCGGTGACCTGTTTGCCTTCGCGCAGCTTGATGGCGTCCTTGCCGATCAGGTCGATGCGCGAGATGTGGCTGTCAAGGTTGACCCGCACGCAGGGCCAGTTCAGACGGGCGGCGACCTGTTCGATATGCGTCGATTTCCCTGTGCCATGATAGCCCTGGATCATCACACGGCGGTTATAGGCAAAGCCTGCCAGAATCGCCAAAGTTGTGTCCGGATCGAACTTGTAGGTCGGGTCGATCTCGGGCGTCCGGTCGGTGCGGTCGGCAAAGCCCTTGACCTTCATGTCGGTGTCGATCCCGAAAACCTCGCGGACAGAGATTTCTTCGGTCGGTTTCACAGGGGTATCCAGCATCGTTTTCGGCCCATTTGGTTGCCCGTCATCTGTGAACCATAAGGCGCGGACCTGCAAGAGGCGAGGCTGTCTGTCAGTCCCGGTTTACAGGTGGCGTTGCTGCGGCTAACCTTCGGGAAAACAGATTGAAGCAGGCAAATTGACCGCATCCGACTTCGCCATCCAGACCACTGCGGCGCTCCGCGCCGTGGCAGAGCAGCCTGCGTCGGACGAAAATCTGGCCCGGGCGCTGCGCCTGCTGGCCAAGTGGCGCGCGCAGCTGATCGGCAATACGCTGGCCATGCAGTCTGGAACGCAAATCCTGTCAGGACCTTTCGCGGGGATGGACTATGGTGCCGGTGCGTCCGAGGGGTCGCGCAGCGCCCGGCTTCTGGGCTGTTACGAGGCGTCGTTGGCCCCGGTGATCGAAGAGATCGTGGCGAGCGCCCCGGCGCTGATTCTCGATATCGGCTGCGCCGAGGGCTACTACGCCGTGGGACTGGCCCGGCGCCTGCCACAAAGCCGCATCATGGCTAGGGATGCGAACCCGGCCGCACGTGATCTGTGCGCCGCGATGGCCGTGTTGAATGGCGTCGCCGACCGTGTTGCGGTGGGTGGCCTTGTGGGCCATTTCGACTTCGGCGTGGCGCTGGACGCCGATACGGTGGTGATCTGTGACATCGAAGGGGCCGAAACGGATCTTCTGGACCCCGCCGCAGGCCCCGGCCTGCGCAATGCGCGCATCTTGGTCGAATGCCATGACGGCGCCACGGCCACGCTGACAGCCCGCTTCGCGCCAAGCCATCACGTCCGGCGCATCGACCGCGCGCTGGATGCTACGGCGCTGCCGCCCTGGATGGAGGCGCTGTCCGATCTTGACCGACTGCTGGCCCTTTGGGAATGGCGGGCCGGCCCCACCCCCTGGCTCTGGATGACCCCGAAATGACCGCTTCCGCCAATGCCGCCATCTTCTATGCTTCTGACGGGTATCGGCCCGATGTCAAAGGCATCAATGGCCGCAGGGTCGCGGGCGAGTCCTTCCTCAAGGGGTTTCTCAAGCATGCTCAGGTCGACGAATTCGTCGTCCTGACCAAATCCAGCAGCGAGGCGGAAGAGGTTGCTGCCCTGTTGCGCTTGCATCGCCCGGAAAGAAACGTCCGGGCCGTAGGGCTGGTCCGCCCGCAAGGTATCGCTCCGCTTGAAGCGCTGTATTACCCCGCCGCCAATATCGCGGGCGAAGCATGGCGGCGGGCCGATCACGGCTCGGGCGCTTGGGCCATCTGCGGGCTGACCCATACGACCTCGACCACCGGCATCATGCAGGGCTTCTTCGATTTGCGCATGGCCCCGGTGATGGAATGGGACGCGGTGATCTGCACCTCCAACGCGGTGCAGAAGGCGGTCCCGACCCAGATGGACCTGATCGACAACCACATCCGCCACCGCTTTGGCAGCGAACCACCACCGCGTCCGATGTTCCCGGTAGTGCCCCTGGGCATCCATACCGAAGAGTTTTCCCGCGATCACGCCGCCCGCGCCGCCTTGCGGACGCAGCTCGGGGCGGCAGAGACGGATGTGGTGTTTTCCACCATCGCCCGCCTGTCCCCGCATGAGAAGTTCGACCCGATCCCGATCTTCCTGTCGATGCAGGCCGCAGCACAAGAGCTTCCGGCAGGCGTCAAGATGCATGTCGTCATGTGCGGCATCTTCCGCCAGCCCTATGCCCGCAAGGTCTTTGAAGACGGTGCCGCCAAGCTGATGCCCGACGTGGGCTTCCTGCTGTTGGACGGCGCCAAGGCCGAGGAGCGGCGCCGGACCCTGTCGGGCGCCGATGTCTTCCTGTTCATGATCGACAACATTCAGGAGACTTTCGGCCTTGCCCCCTTGGAGGGGATGGCGGCGGGTCTGCCCGTGCTCGGGTCCGACTGGGACGGGTTGAAAGACACGATTACGCCCGATGCCGGCCTTCGGGTGACCTCGCGGACATTGGGGCCGCAGCATCTGGCCAATGAAAGTCTGCGTCTGCAGGGCGGCATCGACGATTATCCGCAGTATTGCGCGGCCGTGTCGGCCATGACGGAACTGGATATGGCCGACATGAAGGCCAAGATCGTGGCACTGGCCAGCAATCCCGATTTGCGCCAGCGGATGGGTCATGCGGCGCTGAAGCGGGTGCAGTCGCTGTACGACTGGACCGCCGTGATCCCGCAGATGCAGGCGATCTGGGCCGAACAGATCGCCCGCAAGCACGCCGCCGCCGCCAAGTCCTATCGCATCCGGGGCTATTCCCTGCCGATCGGCCCCTCGCCCACGCTGCTGTTCGCCGGTTACCCCACCGAGACCGCCGCGCTCCTCACCCAGAGCTTCCACGCCCCTGACCGCAGCGGACTGGCCAATCTGGCCGAGGTGCTGAGCTTGCGCAACTATCACGGCCTGAACCGCATCTTCGCCGAACCGCCACAGATTGCCGCCGTCTATGCCGCCGTTCAGGCTGGCCATGCCACGGTGGCCGCCATCGTCGAGGCCACCAAACTGCGCGACATGTTCGTGGAGCGCGTGCTGATGTGGCTGCTGAAATACGATTTCGTCCGGCGCGGAGTGGCTGAGTAAAAGACTGTGGTATTGTTGACTGTTTCCATTTGGATTGATATCCCGAAGGAAAGACTCAACAAATAGGCCCCCATGCGCATCCTGATCCTGACCGCCCTTTTGGCGGCCTGTCCCGCTTTGGCTGATCCGTTGACTGATCTGGGCAAGGCCCTGTTCTTCGATCCCAAACTTTCGATCAACGGTACGCAATCCTGCGCCTCCTGCCACGAACCGGAAGCGGGCTTCGCAGCAACCGGTCCGGCACTGCGGGCGGGTGCCATGGGAGCCGTCGGCACCCGCAAGCCACCCAGCGCTGCCTATGCCTTCGCAAGCCCGCCCTTCCACCACGTGCTGGAAGACGGCGCACCGCTGTTTCTCGGCGGGCTCTTCCACGACGGCCGCGCCACCGGTGCCGTCACGGGCCAGCCTTTGGCCGACCAAGCGGCTGGCCCGCTGCTGAACCCGACCGAGATGGCCCTGCCCAACCCGGCCTGCGCCGTTCAGCGCGCCTGTCAGACCTCAGGCCTGGCAACGCTGGACCCGCAGTCCTGCAAGGCACTTACTGCGCTATCTCCCTGTGACACGCCCAGCGATGTCGATGCGTCCGCAGGCTTCACCCTGATGGCCCGCGCCCTCGCCGCTTACGAGGCCTCCGCCGACGTCTCCCCCTTCGCCGCCCGCTATGATGCCTATGTGGCGGGCAAAGGTTCCCAGACCGCTGACGAACGCTTCGGACTGACCCTCTTCGAAGGCAAAGCGAAATGCGTCGCCTGCCACGTCCTTGGCAGCCCTGGCGCGCCCGCGCTCTTCAGCGATTTCACCTATGACAACCTCGGCCTGCCCGCCAACCCCGGCGCTGCGCTTGACGAGGGCGTGGCCAAAACCCTCGCCGCCGACCCGGTCTACGCGCCCTATGCGGCTGCGATGGAAGGCAAGTTCAAGGTCCCCACGCTCCGCAACGTCGCGGCAGGGCAGGGACGGCACTACATGCACAACGGCTATTTCGAGACCCTTGCGGGCGTCGTCCGTTTCTACAACACCCGCGACCTTTGGCCTGTCTGCCAGTCCTGGCGCCCCGAGGCCGAAGCCATCGCCTCCCACTGCTGGCCCGCCGCCGAGATGCCCGCAACGGTCAACCATGAAGAACTCGGCAACCTCGGCCTTGGCCCCACTGACGAGGCGCAGATCGTAGCCTTCCTCGGCACGCTGACCGACATCCCGCAACCCTGACCCCGCATTTGCTCCTTTGGAAATACTCCACGGGAGGTCCGGAGGGTGTGAAACCCTCCGGGTGCCAGCAAGACCTGCCATCGGCGGACCGTCACTCCTTGAAGTAACGGCTGTCCTTGATCTGATCCCAGGCCCAGACGACCTGCTGCAACCGCTCTTCATCCGACCGGTCGCCGCCGTTCATGTCGGGGTGCAGGTCCTTGACCAGACTCTTGTATTGCTTGCGGATTTCCGTCTTGGTCCAGGTATCCCGCGCATCCATGATCTCCAGCGCCTTGCGCTCGGTCGGCGGCAGCTTGCGGGTGGCGTTGCTGGTGGGCTTGGCCGCGTTCTGCGTGGCCTTGTCGCCCAGAATGTCCATCGGGTCCTCGACCCCCAGCCGCGCCCACGACCGCCCGTCGTCCTTGCGGCTGAACGGAGTGGTCTCGCGCTCCCACAGGCGGTCCTTCTCCAGCAGCTTCTGGAATTCCTCGTCCGTGGCCGCGCCGAAGAAGTTCCACTTCAGGTTATATTCGCGCACATGGTCGCGGCAGAACCAGAAGAACTCGTTCAGATGGTCCGGAGACTTCGGCGCCCGATACGCGCCCTTCTCCTTGCAACCGGGGAAATCACAGGCCCGATTGGCCGATTCCGACGCGCCAGACATGCCGCGACGGCCCGTTTTGCGCTTCGCCTTGTCGGACGAAACGCGAATATCAAACTCAAACGGGGGGCGACTGGACATCGTAAGGCCTTTCCGACTCGGGGCGTCAAGGATAGGGCATTTGGCAGCAGATTGAAGGGGGTAACACGAAATTGGCGATAAAGGATGAAATCGAGGTGCGGCTGAGGGCAGCTTTCACCGTCTCTGACTTGGCCGTGGTCAACGAAAGCCACCGCCACGCCGGACATTCGGGTGACGACGGCTCAGGCGAAAGCCACTTCGCCGTACGCCTGCGCGCACCTGAACTGGCCCCGATGGGCCGCCTGGCCCGCCACCGCGCCGTGCAGGCGGCCTTGGGCGACATCTACCAGAAACTGCACGCCCTGGCCCTCGACCTCGGCTGAAGCCGCCGGCGCCAAAATTTTTCGCCGAAAAATTTTGGCGCTTCCAACCTCAGCCCTGCTTCTTCAAAAGCCGATAGGCATGCAACAAAGGTTCGGTATAACCCGAGGGCTGCGCCCGCCCCTTGAAGACCAGATCATGCGCCGCCAGGTAGGCGATGCCGTCAAAGCCGGGTGCCATGGGCGTGTAAGCCGCATCGCCCGCATTCTGCCGGTCGACCAGTGCGGCCATCTTCTGCAAGGCCGTCTCCACCTGCACATCCGACACAATGCCATGATGCAGCCAATTGGCGATATGCTGCGAGGATATCCGGCAGGTCGCCCGATCCTCCATCAGCCCCACATCATTCAGGTCCGGCACCTTGGAACAGCCCACCCCCTGATCGATCCAGCGCACCACATAGCCCAGAATGCCCTGCGCGTTGTTCTCCACTTCGCGCAAGCGCTGCGCCTCGCTCCACTTGCGATAGCTGGCCAGCGGAATCTCCAGCAGCGTCTCGACATAGGCCCGCCGCCCGCCCGCCGCCAAGCGCCGCTGCACGGCAAAGACGTCGATCTTGTGATAATGCAACGCATGCAGGATGGCCGCCGTGGGCGAGGGCACCCAGGCGCAATTCGCCCCGGCCTTCGGGTGTTCGATCTTCTGCTCCAGCATCGCGGCCATCAAGTCAGGTGCGGCCCACATGCCCTTGCCGATCTGCGCGCGCCCTGAAAGCCCGCATTCCAGTCCGATATCCACATTCTGATTCTCATAGGCGCCAATCCACGACTTGCGCTTGATGAAATCCTTCCGGCTGAACGGCCCGGCCTCCATCGAGGTGTGGATCTCATCCCCCGTCCGGTCCAGAAACCCGGTGTTGATGAACGCCAACCGGTGCGAGGCCGCCCGGATGCATTCCTTCAGGTTGACCGAGGTCCGCCGCTCCTCATCCATCACGCCGATCTTCACGGTATGGCGCGGCAGCCCCAGAAAATCCTCGACCCGCGCAAAGACGGCATCGGCAAAGGCCACCTCTTCCGGCCCATGCATCTTCGGCTTGACCACATAAATCGACCCGTGGTGCGAGTTCCTGAGGCCTTCCGCCCGCAGCACATCATGCTTGCCGATCAAAACCGTGATCGCGGCATCCATCAGGCCTTCCTGCACCTCCAGCCCGTCGCGGTCCAGAATGGCCGGGTTGCTCATCAGGTGCCCGACATTGCGGATCCAAAGAAGCGCCCGCCCTTTGAGCGTAACCGTCCCACCATCCGGAGCCACAAACTCCCGGTCCTCGTTCAACCGCCGCGTGACCTTGCGCCCGCCCTTGTCGAACTCCGCCGCCAAAGTGCCCTGCATCAGCCCCAGCCAATTGGCATAGGCCTGCACCTTGTCGAGGGCATCCACGCAAGCCACCGAATCCTCGCAATCCATGATGGCCGAGACCGCCGATTCCAGCACGATATCCGCCAGCAAGGCCTGATCCCTTGCGCCAATCGGATGCGCCCGATCAAACACCAGTTCCACATGCAAGCCATTGTTGCGCAACAGAACCGAGTCCGGCGCCCGCGGATTGCCGCGATACCCGACGAACTTCTCCGGCGAAACCAGCGGCATATCATCCACCAGCAGCGCCCCGTCCTTCACATAATATCGCCGCACATCGGCATGGCTGCCCCCGGCAATCGGAAACGCCTCGTCGAGGAATACCCGCGCCCGCGCCACAACCCGCGCGCCGCGCCCCCGCTCATACCCGCCCGAAGGCGGCAGGCTTCCCATCGCATCCGTGCCATAAAACGCATCATATAAACTGCCCCAGCGCGCATTGGCGGCATTCAGCGCATAGCGCGAATTGGTGATCGGCACGACAAGCTGCGGCCCGGGCACCGAGGCGATCTCGGGATCCACCCCGGTCGTCTCGATCTGGAACGGAGCACCCTCTGGCAACAGATAGCCAATCTCGCGCAGATAGGCCGCGTAGGCCTCAGGATCATGCGGCGCATTGCGATGGCTGCGGTGCCAGCCGTCGATCAGCCCCTGCAAATCCTCCCGCTTGGCCAGCAAAGCCCGGTTCACCGGCCCCATCTCATGCACCAGCGCCGAGAACCCGTCCCAGAACGCCCCAGCCTCTACCCCGGTCCCTGGCAAAGCCTGCTCTTCGACAAACCGGGCAAGGACATCCTCAACCGCAAGCTCTGCACGCATCACACGGGCCATGGCACTTCTCCAAATAGGGTCGTTCTATCAGACAGGACTCCACTGAAAACCGCAAGCAAAGCACCCCGGGAATTGCCTTGCCCAATCCAGAAGCACAATCACGCGGCAGACGAAAATCCCTCCGCTATCCCCCCCGGCGCCCCCCATTCACACTGCGCAAATATCCCACGGAGGGGTCCGGGGAGGTGTG
>CANBRQ010000080.1 GCA_947371955.1 Paracoccaceae bacterium
CGGTGCTTGGCGCGTTCGGCCTTCAGCTGTTCGAAGCGGGCCATGTTGTCGGCCAGGGTCACGCCGCCGACATGGTGCAACCCGCAGGACATGCCGGTAATGGCTTCCAGCTCCTTGTAGAGGCGGATCGTGTAGCCTTGCAGCGCGGCCATGTTGGTGTCGCCGTTGATCGTGTGGAAACCACCCGCCGCGTGCCATGTGGAGCCGGAGGTCAGATCCGACCGCTCGATCAGGGTCACGTCCGACCAGCCGAGTTTGGTCAGGTGATAGAGGACCGAGCAGCCGACGACGCCGCCACCGATGACCACCACGCGGGTATGGGATTTCATGATCGTTCCTTTGAGGCCGAGGTTTGCGCCAGAGAATACCGCAAGGGCGGCAAAGTCACGTCAGAGCGCGACATCGCACGTCGCGGATGGAATGGTTTGCCGTGCCACAGCCGTTGCATCGCCGCTGCCGCGTTAACCCCGCCTTCACCTTTCTCAATTTAAGGTTGCAGCAACAAACTCTTAACCATACGAGGCTCCGGCATGGCGACGTTCAAGTTCTTTGAAGGCAACCTTGGGTTCTTTGGCTATTCGCAACTGGCAGATTACGTGGTGGCCCAGCGGTCGGACGCGACCACGGTGCTGGATTGGGACACAGGCCTTGGCATCTTGGACCCCACGCATTTCGCCGCCCATGTCACCCTGACTTACGCCAGCTATGCCAGCTATGTCGTCGAGGATGGTGTCAATGCGGGGGAGACGCGGGTGACGGCGGGCACCTTGACCGGGGTCAGCTACTCCGATGCGGCGGGGGCCATGCTTTTGTCGATCACCGGCTTGTCGGTGCGGCTGCCGGTCTTCATGGCGGCACTGGGGCGGGGTGATTCCTTCGGGTGCTGGCAGATGCTGAACTCTGCGGGGTCCAGCATCACCGGGTCGAACTCGGCAGCCGGACCGGGCCATGCGGGCACCGGCGACGTGATCGAGACGACGATGGGCAATGACACGGTGTCAGCCCTTGGCGGCGATGACTTCGTGCAGGACCGCGGTGGGGCCGACAGCTATTTCGGCGGCAGCGGCTTTGACACGCTGTCTTATGACGGCTGGAACTTCCGGCCCTGGGCCTTCGGGCAGGGCATTTCGGTCAACCAGCTGTTGGGCACGGTGCGCGGGCCGGACGGGCAGATCGACCGGATCGCAGGTTTCGAGGACATCACCGGCACCTTCCTGAACGACTCGATGCGCGGCAACAACGGGGCCAACCGGTTTGAAGGCGGGGCGGGGGCGGATTATTTCGACGGGCGCGGCGGGCGCGACACGGTCAGCTATGCCAGCGATGCCGGTTGGGGTGGCACCGATGGCATAAGGGTCAACCTTGCGGCCTCCTCGGTGCGGGATGGCTTTGGCTATATCGACAAGATCTACAACGTCGAGATCATCATCGGCACCGGTGTGCGCGACACGTTCTTTGACAACAACGCGGACAACAGCTTCGATGGCGGGGCGGGTAACGATACGATGCACTTCACCGGAGGCAACGATCTGGGCCACGGCGGCGCGGGCGGGGATACCTTCGTGTTCGATGGCACATTCAGTGATGATACGGTCGATGACTTCTCATCCGCCGAGGGCGACAGCCTGCGCATTTCGGCGGCGAGCAAGTTCAGCGATCTGGTGCTGACCGATATCGACACCGATGACGGTGCCGCGACGCTGATCACCTTCGGCAGCAGTTCCGTCACGTTGATCGGCATTGTGGCGGCGTCGCTGCATGCCTCGGACTTCGGGTTCTGACTGGCGACGGTCCCGGTCCACAGACCGGGGCCGCGCGGTTACTTCTCGGGCAGCAGGCCGCGTGGGCTGAAGCGCAGCACCAGAAGCAGGGCCACGCCAAGCGTCAGCAGGCGGAACTGCGGGGCGATGTCGATCAGGTGGTCCTTCAGCGGCCCGCTTTGCATGCCTGCCGTGACCGCCCCCATGATCAGCGGCCCGGCATTGTCGACGATCAGCCAGAGCCAGCCGACCAGCAACCCGCCCAGAACCGAGCCCCAGTTGTTGCCCGAACCGCCAACGATCACCATGATCCAGATGAGGAAGGTGAAGCGCAAGGGCGTGTACTCGCCCGGCACCAGTTGCCCCAGCATCGAGACATACATCGCGCCCGCCATCCCCACGACGGCGGAACCCAGCATGAAGATGATCAGATGCTGGCGCTTGACGTCCTTGCCCATTGCGGCGGCAGAGACCTCGTTGTCGCGGATCGCGCGCATCATCCGGCCCCAGGGCGAGTTCAGCGCCCGCTGCAAGAGCCAGATCAAGGCGGCCAGAACCAGCGTGAACATCACGATGTAGATGCTTTTCACCGAAAGGGTCGAGGCGGTGATCGGGCTTAGTCCCCATTGCGCGCAGAAGGCCAGAAAGCCCGGATCGGCCTGCATGTCGACTTCGTAAGGCACGGGCCAGGGACGCGGCAGGTTGATGAAGTTCTTCACGCCACGCGACATCCAGTCCTCGGACTTGATCGCGGTGATGACGATTTCGGCGATGCCAAGCGTGGCGATGGCGAGATAATCCTCTCGCAGACCCAAGGCGATCTTGCCGATGGCCCAGGCCGCGATGGCGGCGAAAAGTCCGCCCACCGGCCAGGCCCAGATCGAGTTCAAGCCAAAGCCGCCGATATTGCCGTGGGTGGCCGGGTCAAACGCCTCGATCCGCTCCACCGCCGGGTCGAAAATGGCGCGGTAGAGGAAGAAGCCGCCGATCAGCACCAACGCCACGACGATGGCGCGCGGGCGTCCGGGGGGCATGTATTTCCAGACCGCGACGGCTGCCGCGATGACCGCCACCGCCACGACAAGCCCGAAGATCACCTGCCAGCCACCGGCGGCAAACGCCTCGGGCACGGGCGCGCCCGAGACGAAGACCACGGCCAGACCGCCCAAGGCGATCGAGCCGACGATGCCGGTTGAGAACAACCCGGCATAGCCCCATTGCATGTTGACCCCCAGCGCCATGATGGCGCTGAGCAGGCCGAGGATGAGGATGTTCAGGCTGACGTTCCACGACAGCAAAAGCCCGGTCAGCAAATACAGGACCGCCACCCCGCCAAAGAGATAGACCGCACGGGTGTTCATGTCATTTCCCCTTGTTGAACAGCCCATTGGGCATGAACAGCAGCACGATGATCAGGATCGAGAAGCTGACCGCGAATTTGTAGTCGGTCGACAGAAGCTGCATGAGGCTCTCTGGCGCCCAGCTTTCCGGGACGACATAGGTGATGACCTTCTTCCAGGCATAGGTCACGACAACCTCGGAAAACGCCACGACAAAGCCACCCGCCACGGCGCCCATCGGCGAGCCTAGACCGCCCACGACGGCTGAGGCGAAGATCGGCAACAGCAACGAGAAGTAGATGAAGGGCCGGAAGCTTTTGTCCAGGCCGTACAGCGTGCCCGCAATTACGGCCAAGGCGGCGGCGATGACCCAGGTCACCTGCACCACGCGGTCGGGGTTGATGCCGGACAGGAGCGCCAGATCCTCGTTGTCCGAAAAGGCGCGCATCGATTTGCCGGTGCGGGTCTTTTGCAGGAACCAGAACAGCGCGGCCATCGTCAGCAGCGCGGTGATCAGGGTCACCGCCGTGGTGCCCTTGATCGCCAGCCCTTCCTGTAAGCCGGTCCAGGTCTTGAACTCTGCCGCCGAGATCAGGAAGCGGCCACCATCGGCGAAGTTCTGTTCCTCGGTGCCGATCACCATGCGGACAAGGCCGTTCATGACGAACATGACCCCGGCCGAGACGATGACAAGGATGATCGGCTTGGCCTTTTGCCTGCGGTAGAATTGATAGACCACGCGGTCCGTGCCCAAAAGCAGGCCAGCGGTGATCAGGATGCCAAAGGGCAGGGCCAAGAGGGCGGTTGGCAGCGGCGCGATGGAGATGCCCATGCTTTGGAACAGCCAGGTGAACAGGATCACCGTCATGGTGCCAAAGGCCATGGTATCGCCCCAGGCGAAGTTGGAAAACCGCAGGATGCCGAAGATCAGCGTCACACCCAACGCGCCCACGGCCAGTTGCGCGCCATAGGAGGCGGCGGGGATGACGACGAAGTTCAAAAGGGCGACGAGCGCGTTGAGGAAGTTCATGGCTCAGCCCCCAAGGAATGTGCGGCGGACATCGGGGTTGGCCAGCAGGGCCTCGCCGGTGTCAGTGTAGCGGTTGGCGCCTTGTACGAGGACATAACCCTTGTCGGCGATGTTCAGGGCCTGACGGGCGTTCTGTTCCACCATCAGGATCGAGATGCCCGACCGGGCAACCTCGATGATGCGGTCGAAGAGTTCATCCATCACGATGGGAGAGACGCCTGCGGTGGGCTCGTCCAGCATCAGAAGCTGCGGCTGGGTCATCAGGGCGCGGCCGACGGCGACTTGCTGGCGCTGACCGCCTGAGAGTTGCCCCGCCGGTTGAAGGCGCTTGGTTTTCAGGATCGGGAACAGGTGGTAGACCTGTTCCAGCGTGCCCTTGATGTCATCGCGGCGCAGGAAGGCACCCATTTCCAGGTTCTCTTCCACCGTCATCGACGTGAAGATGTTGTGGGTCTGCGGCACAAAGGCCATGCCCTTGGCGACGCGGTCTTGCGGGGACAGCTTGGTGATATCCTCGCCATTCAGCCGGATTTGACCGCCGCGCAGTTTCAGCATGCCGAAGACGGCTTTCATGGCGGTGGACTTGCCTGCGCCATTCGGGCCAACGATCACGGCGATCTGGCCTTTTTCCACGGCGATGGTGCAGGCGTGCAGGATGTCGGCGGCGCCATAGCCGCCGGTCATCGCCTCTCCAATCAGGAAGGGTTCAGCCATGGGCCACCACCTTGTTCTTCAATCCGGTGCCCAGATAGGCTTCAATCACGCGTTCGTCGTTCTTCACTTCGGCCACGGTGCCCTTTGCCAGCACCTTGCCCTCGGCCATCACGATGACCGGGTCGCAGAGGCGGGCGATGAAATCCATGTCGTGTTCGATGACGCAGAAGGTATAGCCGCGTTCCTTGTTGAGGCGCACGATGGCGTCGCCGATGGTGTTGAGAAGCGTTCGGTTCACGCCCGCGCCGACCTCGTCCAGAAAGACCACCTTGGCGTCGACCATCATGGTGCGGCCGAGTTCCACGAGCTTCTTCTGACCGCCGGAAATGTTGCCGGCCTTCTCATCGGCAATGTGGGAAATCGTCAGGAATTCAAGGACCTCATCGGCCTTCTTGCGCAAGGCGGCCTCTTCGCGGTCGATCAGACCCCGGCGGAACCATGTGTTCCACAGCTTTTCCCCAGCTTGACCGGCAGGCACCATCATCAGGTTTTCCCGCACCGTCATCGAGCCAAACTCATGGGCGATCTGGAAGGTGCGCAGCAGCCCCTTGGCAAAAAGTTCATGCGGGGCGAGGCCGGTGATATCTTCGCCATCCATCAGGACACGGCCCGAGGTCGGCTTCAACCGCCCGGCGATGACGTTGAACAGCGTGGTCTTGCCCGCGCCATTCGGCCCGATCAGGCCGGTGATGGAGCCGGTTGCAATCTCGAGGCTCGCACCGTCCACGGCACGAAAGGCCCCGAAGTGCCGGTGAAGGTCTTCGACGACGATCATCTTTTCCCCTGTTCCCCCATCCGGCCCTTATGGGCTCTTGGGTCGTTCTGTCGGGCGGTCTTTAGCTGCAGTCTGTATTCATGGCAACGGCCCGGGGGGTGAAACCCGGGCCGCGCAGTCTTGGATCAGAGGCTGATCCCCAACAATCGATCAGCGGAACTTGATCGTTTCGTACTTGCCGCCCTTGATCTCGAACTCTTTGTAGCGGCCGGCGGATTCGCCCGGCCCGATCAGGGTCACGCCCGAAGCGCCGTCATAGTCGATGGCCTTGCCAGCCGCGATCAGTTCCATCGCGTGGCCGAGTTGGCCGGGAAGGATCTTCTCGCCCGAGCCATCGGCCGGACCATTGGCGATCTCGAGGATCTTCTTGGAATAGACCTTGGAGTCGGTCGAGTTTGCAGCCTGCATGGCGAGCATGATCAGAGCAGCGGCGTCATAGGATTCCATGGTGTAGGGCGAGGTGGCGTCATAGGCCGGGGAATTGGCCTTGCCCATGTCGGCGAGAATGGCCGCACCAGCGGAGTCAGATTGCGCGACCTGACCGTAAGAGCCGTCCAGAGCCGGGCCGATGGCCTTGGGCAGGCTGTCGCCCACCATGCCGCCGGGCAGTTCGAACTTGGTGAAGGCGCCGGTGTCGAGCGAGGCTTGGATGATGCCCTTGCCGCCCTGGTCGAGGTAGCCTGCGACGACGAGGATATCGCCACCAGCGGCTGCCAGCGAAGCGACTTCAGCCGAGTAGTCCGACTTGCCGTCTTCGTGCGGGATGTTGATGGTGACCTTGCCGCCCAGCTTTTCGAACGAGGACGAGATGGCTTCGCCAAGGCCCTTGCCGTAGTCGCTGTTGGAATAGGTCAGCGCGATCGACTTCACGCCATGTTCCTGCAGGATTTCGGCAGCGATTTCGCCTTCGCGGGCGTCCGACGGGGCGGTGCGGAAGAACAGGCCATCGTCTTCAGCGGTCGACAGCGCGGGCGAGGTCGCCGAGGGCGAGACCATCACGATGCCGTTCGGGCGGGCCACGTTCTGCAGAACGGCGCCGGTGACGCCAGAGCAGTCGCCGCCGATGATGCCTTTGACGCCATCCGAGGTGACCATCTTTTCCGCAGCGGTCTGGGCTGCAGCGGCGTCGACGCAGGTCGAGTCGCCACGGTCGGACGAGAAGACCCAGCCGTTCAGGGCCTTGCCGGAATCGTTGACTTCCTTCATCGCAGCTTCCGCCGCGTTGGCCATGTGGCCGGTCAGGGATTCGATCGGGCCGGTGAAGCCGATCAGGATACCCAGTTTGACGTCTTCCGCAGAAGCCACACCAGCGCAGAGGGCGGTGGCAGCCGTCGCGAGCAGCAGTTTTTTCATTCTTATCTCCCTT
Source organism: Paracoccaceae bacterium (assembly GCA_947371955.1). GTDB lineage: Bacteria > Pseudomonadota > Alphaproteobacteria > Rhodobacterales > Rhodobacteraceae > Stagnihabitans. The sequence goes on from CANBRQ010000080.1 coordinate 6,986, forward strand.
GTTGGATCGCAATCCTGACATGAGCCTAGTGTGGCGCGGATGAAAAGAAAAGCACCTCCTCGGCAAGATAATGGGCAAGGGATCGGGTCTTTGCCGCAGGTTTTGCCCGGATGCGGGCAGAAAGCCGGGGCAGAGCGTGGCAAACGGGCTTCACCCTTGCGAGAACCTTCCGGGGCAGACCTTGACGCTGGGGCCCGGCATCGCCACCTATCGGATCAGGAACCAAAGGCCCGAGGGGAGATCGCCCGGGCTGGCTTTGAGGTTTGAAAGGACGACGATGTCTTACCGTGTGGCGCTTGCCCTGATCACCGCTTTGGCCCTGCCCGCCTTGGCCACCTCCGCTGCGGCGGATGGTCTGTTCGGGGCGATGGCGTTTTCGCCCTCGACCGGCAAGGTGGGCGTGGGCTTCAACTTCGCCTCAAAGGGCGAGGCTGCGACCGAGGCTGTGAACCAATGCGGCGTGGGCGATTGCGATGCGGTCGTGGTCTTCCCGAACTGCGGCGCGGTGGCCGTCGGCGATGGCTTCGGCATGGGCTTTTCCGCCGACAATTCCGCCGCCAAGGCCGAAGAGACCGCTTTGGCCAACTGCTCGGGCTATACATCGAATTGCCTGATCATCGAGACCCGCTGCAACGGGTCGTAAGGCCCGGCAAGATGGGCGGATCGCCCATCCTACTTTGTCCCTGACCTTCGTGAAGTTGCATCGGCGGCGGTGCAGGGAACGTTGGACAGACGCTGTGCCATGCCGCTAAGCTTGCCCCGTGGAAGAACAATAAACCAACGGGGGACGTCATGGAATTCGTGAATGCTGTTGTTTCTGGCTACAAGGGTTTTGTAAAGTTCGACGGGCGTACGCCGCGTGCGCCGTTCTGGTACTGGATGCTGTTCCAGATCATCATCATCGTGATCATCAGCTTCATTGAAGGCGGCGGGCACACGGTTGTGGAAGGTGCCATGATCCAATCCCACTACGAGGCGGGGCCGATTGCGACGGTTTGGAGCCTGATCAACTTCTTGCCCGGCCTTGCCATCGGCATTCGCCGCCTGCATGACCTCGACAAATCCGGCTGGTGGACGTTGATCGCCTTTACCGGGATCGGTGCCATCGTGCTGCTGGTCTGGGACGGCTCGAAAGGGACTTCGGGCGCGAACCGGTTCGGACCCGATCCCTTGGCGTAAGACTGCAAGCGCGTCCGCCGTGTCGCTGCCGAAAGCGACGCGGCCAGCGTCCCACACCCTCTGAAACCCGCAGATCGCCATGACTCCACGCGATGCCATAGCAACCCTGTACCGGCGCCAAGCCGACTTTGCCGGACGCTCGGGCCGGACCGAGGCTTTGTTGGCGCTGGCCTTCGTTCTGCTGGTTCTGGGTGCGGTGAAGGGACCCGTGGCGTGGGTGCTGTTTCCCGAACTGTTCGGACGGCCTGCCTCTGCCAGCGCGCAGGGCCTGCGGTTGGCAATGGGAGAGGTTCTGGGGGCGCTGGCCTTCTGGGCAATCTTCACCGTGAAGCCGGTCGCCGCGCTGCTTGTGCGGCGGTTGCATGATCTGGACCGCTCGGGCCGGGGGCTGGCGGTTCTTCTGGTGCCAGGTGTGGGGCTGATCGTGCTGATCTGGTGGCTGGTGCAGAGGGGCACCGAAGGGGCGAACCGCTTCGGGCCGCAGGTTTAGGCTGATATCTTAAATGGACAAGCGGCCCACGGTGGGTGGCGTGGGGGTGCCTTGGGTGCCGCGCTCGCGGTAGGGCGTGGTGTTGTAGTGGCTGCGGTAGCATTTCGAAAAATGCGAGGGGCTGGCAAAACCGCAGGCCAAGGCCACGTTGATCACTGACATATCTGTCTGCATCAACAGGTTGCGGGCCTTTTGCAGGCGCAGTTCCATGTAATAGCGCTTGGGGGAGCGGTTCAGGTACCGGCGGAACAGACGTTCCAGCTGGCGGGTCGACATGCCGACTTCCTCGGCGAGGTCGGCGGGCGACATCGGGTCCTCGATATTGCCTTCCATCATCTGGATGACTTGAGACAGCTTGGGGTGCCGGACGCCAATCCGCGTCGGGATCGACAGACGTTGCGTGTCCTGATCGGTGCGGGGGGTGGAGTAGATCAACTGATCGGCGACGGTGTTGGCGACATCCTCGCCATGATCGGCGGCGATGACCTTCAGCATCAGGTCGAGGGACGACGTGCCGCCGGCGGTGCTCCAGCGGTTGCCGTCCATCACGAAGACCGATTTGGTCAGGACCACATCCTCGAACTCCTCAAGGAAACCATCCTGATTTTCCCAGTGGATCGTCGCCTTCTTGCCATCTAGCAGACCCGCCTTGGCCAAGGCATAGGCCCCGGTGCAAAGGCCACCGATGGTGGCCCCCCGCCGCGCCTCACGACGAAGCCAGTTCAGAACGGGCTTGGTCGCACCTTTCTGCACGTCAATCCCGCCGCAGACGAGGAGGATATCGTCACGGTCAATCTCCTCCAGCCCCATGTCCAGCTTGAAGGACGCGCCGTTGGAGCAGGTGGCGATATCGCCGCCCTCACCCGCAAGCGCCCAACTGTAGACATTTTCGCCCACGACCCGGTTGGCGATGCGCAAAGGCTCGATGGCACTGGCGAAGGCCAGCATGGTGAATTTGTCCAGAAGCAGAAAGACAAAGCGCCGAGGCGCCTCGGGCTTCGAGGTCTGGGTGGCCTTGCGCGGTGCGGTGGACATGTTGCGACCTGACGTGTCGTTATTGACGCAAGGAAACAGGAAAGTCTCCCGTCCGCAAGGGGTGAAGCGGGAAAATCCGGTTGTGCGAATGGATGGCTTTCGCCCTTTGCTTTCGCCCCCGATTTCCTTATATCGCTGTGAAATTCTGAACTGAGGACCCGACCCATGACCAAAGGCTGGACAAAAACCGACTGGCGCGCAAAGCCCCGGGTGCAGATGCCCGATTATCCGGATCAAACCGGGTTGAAAGCGGTCGAGGCCCAGCTTGCGAAATATCCGCCGCTGGTTTTTGCAGGCGAGGCGCGCAAGCTGAAAAAGCAACTGGCGGCGGCGGCGGAGGGCAAGGCCTTCCTGCTGCAGGGCGGCGACTGCGCGGAGTCTTTCGCCGAGTTCTCGGCAGACAACATCCGCGACACGTTCCGCGTGATGCTGCAGATGGCGGTCGTGCTGACCTATGGCGCGAAAGTGCCGGTCATCAAGGTGGGCCGGATGGCGGGGCAGTTCGCCAAGCCGCGCTCGGCCCCGAACGAAGTGATCGGTGGCGTGGACCTGCCGTCCTACAAGGGCGACATCATCAACGGTTTCGACTTCACGCCGGAAGCCCGCATTCCCGATCCGCTGCGCATGCTGCAGGCTTATACGCAATCTGCCGCGTCCCTGAACCTGCTGCGTGCGTTCTCCACGGGCGGTTTCGCCGACATCCACCGCGTGCACGCCTGGACGCTGGGCTTTGCAGAGCATGACAAGGCGGAACGCTACCGCGCCTTGTCGAACCGCATCTCCGATGCGCTGGACTTCATGAACGCGGCGGGGATCACGTCCGAGACGGCGCCTTCGCTGGCGACGGTGGATTTCTACACCAGTCACGAGGCGTTGCTGCTGGAATACGAAGAGGCGCTCTGCCGCATCGATTCGATCACCGGGCAGCCGGTGGCGGGGTCGGGGCACATGATCTGGATTGGCGACCGCACCCGGCAGCCGGACGGCGCGCATGTGGAGTTTGCCCGTGGCGTGCTGAACCCGATTGGCCTGAAATGCGGGCCCTCGACCACGGCTGAAGATCTGAAGATCCTGATGGCCAAGCTGAACCCGCAGAACGAGCCGGGCCGCCTGACCCTGATCGCCCGCTTTGGCGCGGGCAAAGTGGGCGACCACCTGCCGCGCCTGATCAAGACGGTGCAGGCGGAAGGCGCCAATGTGCTGTGGTCCTGCGATCCAATGCATGGCAACACGATCAAGGCGGCCTCGGGCTACAAGACGCGTCCCTTCGAATCGGTGCTGCGCGAAGTGCGCGAGTTCTTCGACATCCACAACGCCGAAGGCACCGTGCCGGGCGGCGTGCATTTCGAGATGACGGGCAAGGACGTGACCGAATGCACCGGCGGCTTGCGCGCGGTGAAGGACGAGGATCTGTCGGACCGCTATCACACGGCCTGCGATCCGCGTCTCAATGCCTCGCAATCGCTGGAACTGGCCTTCCTGGTGTCGGAAGAACTGTCGGCGCGCCGGGACGAGCAGCGCCGCATCGCACTCTGATTGACCCAAGGAAGGAAAAAGGCCCCGCATCGAGCGGGGCCTTTTTCCTTTGGTACCGGCCCTGCCGTCCCGGCGGATCAGCCGCCGTCCCCGATGAGGCCAGCGGCGGCGATGCCGGCCAGTCCTGCGGCCTCGTCATTGTCGGAATTGTCGCCGGAAATACCGATCGCCCCGATGATGGCCCGGTCCGCGCTGCGGATCAGCACGCCACCGGCGACCGGCACGATGCCGCCCTCGATCATCGGCGCCACACCGGCGAAGAAATGCGGGCGGTCGGTAGCGATCTTCTCGATCGCCCTTGAGCCGAGGTTGAAGGCCAGCGCCCCACGCGCCTTGGCGCGGGCCACGTTGAAGCGGTCAAGGCTGGAGCCATCCTCGGAAGCTACGGCAATCACGGCGGCCCTTGCGTCCAGCACGACCACGGTCAAGGGCCGCATCGCCTTGCTGTGGGCAAACTCAAGCGCGCTGGCAAGGATCTTGTGGGCGAGGGCGAGGGTCAGCGGCATGTCTTGTCTCCAGAAAACCTGCCCCAGTTAACGCCGGGATGGGTCTGGCGGCAAGAGCGCTCAGTCGCGGGAATAGACCAGCCGCAGATTGGGTTTGCCACGCGGCGGACGCGGGGTAAAGGGTGCGGCGGGCTCGGCAAAGCCCTGCACCGGCGTCAGCAAGGCGGGACGCAGCGCCACCGGGGCGGCAGCGGGCGCCGGGCTGGCGGCGGGTGGCAAAGGGCGCATCGGCGGCAGATCGGGCACGCGGCGGTCGGGCGTCTCGCGCGCGGTGTCGCGCCGGTCGACCTTGCGCCGCTCGATCACCTCGGCCATCAGACCGGCAATCGCAAAGCGGCGTGGCGCGCGGCCAAGGGCGCCTTCCATCGCCAGACAGCCCAAGGCAAGGTCCGTCTCGCCCTTCGATCCGACCAGCGGCAGCACGATCATCCGCGCCTCCAGCGCGGGGCGGCCAATGCCACGCTCGGCCTCCAGCCACAGTTCCAGCACGGCAGGGCCGGAGAAGACGCCTTCCAGCGCATCCGACAGGCGGTTGCGGACCGAGGGTTCGAAGAGGGCGGACATCGGCATGCCGCGCACATCCATCCCCATCAGGTCATGCAACTGCATCCCCGCAATGCGGAACCGGCCAATACCGGGGGCGACACGCTCCAGAAGGAAAGTGTTCTCAAGCGCGCCAGAGATGCCGCGCGGGTCGATCCTGTCACGTTCCGGCAGGGCGCCGCCGTCGCGCAAACCCTCCCAATAGGCGCGCACCTCGGCCAGCATGGCAAAGCGGGGTCCGCCCGAACCGCCGGAGGTCCCAGACTTTCCACCCCGACCCAAGAATGACAATGCCATGTCCGACGTCCTGTTGAGGCCCGCAGGTCGCGGCGCTAGGCACCGGACCTTGGGTAGGTTAATCTTGCGGCAACTTGCGTTACTGATGTCTTAACATACACCGTTCGATTGAGATTTGGCGGATAATCTCGACAAATGGTAAACATCTGCATCTTAGGGTTGTGAAGGCCCCAAGGCAGAAGCAGGAGAGCGGAATGACCATCTCGATGACAGGCTTTGCGGCGCGCAAGGGGCAGGGGGTGGGGCATTCGTGGTCCTGGGATCTGCGGAGCGTGAACGGCAAGGGGCTGGACCTGCGGCTGCGGTTGCCCGACTGGATCGACGGGCTGGAACTGGCGCTGCGCGGCGAGTTGGCCAAGGCCTTGGGGCGGGGCAACGTGGCCTTGGCGCTGAAGGTGCAGCGCGACGGCATGGGCGAGGGGGTGGAGGGGCTGCGCCTGAACCATGCCGCGCTGCAGGCCGCACTGGCGGCGCTGCGCGAGGTGGAAGATCAGGCGATGCAGATTGGCGTGACCTTGGGGCAGGCCACGGCGTCCGATGTGCTTGCATTGCGTGGGGTGCTGGATTCCAGCGCGGTGGAGGTGGACACGGCTGCTTTGCGGACGGCCATTCTGGCGGACCTGCCGGCCTTGCTGGCCGATTTCAACGCGATGCGGGCGGGGGAGGGATTGGCGCTGAACGGCATTCTGACCGCGCAGATCGACCGGATTGCCAGCTTGGTGGCGGATGCCAAGATTGCGGCTGCCGCCCGACAGGGCGAGGCGGCGCAGGCCCTGAAGGACGGCGTGGCCAAGATCCTCGCCAACACCGATGCGGTCGATGCCGCCCGTCTGGCGCAGGAACTGGCCATTCTGGCGGTCAAGAACGACATCACCGAGGAGATTGACCGCCTGACCGCCCATGTCGGCGCTGCCCGCGCGCTGTTGGCCGATCAAGGCCAGATCGGCCGCAAGTTCGACTTTCTGGTGCAGGAATTCCTGCGCGAGGCCAACACGCTCTGCTCCAAGGCGCAGTCGATTGCGCTGACCCGCATCGGACTTGACCTCAAGACGGTCATCGATCAGATGCGCGAACAGGTGCAAAACGTGGAATGAACATGCTGCGACGCGGGCTACTGCTGATCTTGTCCTCGCCCTCCGGGGCAGGGAAATCCACCCTGTCGCGGCGGCTGATGGACTGGGACCGGTCCTTGCGCTTCTCCGTCTCGGCCACGACGCGTCGCCCGCGACCGGGCGAACAGGACGGCCGCGAATACTACTTCCGCAGCCGCGACGCCTTCGAGGCGATGGTGCGCGAGGGGCAGATGCTGGAACATGCGGAGGTGTTCGGCAACTTCTACGGCTCCCCGCGTGGCCCGGTGGAAAAAGCGATGGCGGAAGGGCGCGATACCCTTTTTGACATCGACTGGCAGGGTGGCCAACAGATCCGCAATTCGGCTCTTGGACGGGATGTGGTGTCGGTTTTCGTGCTGCCCCCCTCGATTGCCGAACTGGAAAGCCGGCTCAGGGGCCGCGCGCAGGATAGCGAAGCGGTCATTGCCGAGCGGATGGCGAAAAGCGAGGCCGAGATCAGTCATTGGGCCGAATATGATTATGTGATCGTCAACAACGATCTGGACACGGCTTTCAACGATTTGGTGACCATTTTGCAGGCAGAACGGTTGCGCAGGGACCGCCAGCCGCAACTGGCCGACTTCGTGCGCGGCCTCAACCGGGAGTTTTCGGCGCGATGAAATACACGCTAGACGGTGTTGCCCCGGAAGTGGGCATCGGGGCCTGGATCGCGCCCTCGGCCGTAGTGGTCGGCAAAGTTGTGCTGGAGGATGAGGTGAGCATCTGGTTCGGCGCCACCATTCGCGGCGACAACGAGCTTATCTGGGTCGGCCAAGGTTCCAACATCCAGGAAAACGCCGTTCTGCACACCGATTGGGGCTATCCGCTGAAGATCGGCGCGAATTGCACCATCGGTCACCGTGCGATGCTGCATGGCTGCACGATCGGCGAGGGTACGCTGATCGGCATGGGAGCCACGGTGCTGAACGGTGCCAAGATCGGCAAGGGTTGCCTGATTGGCGCATGCGCGCTGATCACCGAAGGCAAGGAAATTCCCGACGGCTCGCTGGTGATGGGATCACCCGGCAAGGTGGTCCGCGTTCTGGATGCCGAAGCGCAGGAGAAGCTGTTGCGCTCTGCCGCAGGTTACCGCGCCAATGCGGAGCGGTTCGCCAAGGGTCTGAAAGAGATCAAGGACGCGAGACCTGCCCCCCGCGCCGCGAAGAAATGAAAAGGGGGCCATTGGCCCCCTTTGGGTATCGGTACTGCTGGGCCTTAGCCCCAGACGGCCACACGTGCGATCCGCTCGGCATCATGGCGCGAGATGCCAAGGTCGCGCTCTTCAGACGCTGACAGGCGCGCGATCTCGTCGCGGGTGAAGCGGTACATCGCATGTTGCTGGGCATAGGTGCGATAGGCGGCGTAAAGGTTTTTCATGATGGTCTCCTGATAGGGGGAAGGGGTGGCCGATCTGACGGCTCAGCCCCAGACAGCGGTTCGGGCGATGCGCGCGGCGTCTTCGGGGAAGATGCCAAGGTCCAAAGCCACCGAACGCGGCAGACGTGCGATCTCGTCCCGGGTCCGGCGGTAGGCGACTTGAGCGGCCAACGCAGCGCGGTACTTGGTGTACAAAGATTTCATGGGTCTTGCTCCTGTTCTTGTCATGCAAGTTGCCCTGCACCCGACCAATATGGGCAGGTTGTTTGCGCAAACAATGTCGATTGCTGCGATGCAGCATTGCGTTTAGTGCATGGGTGCTGCAAAAATAGATGATCTATAACGTTTCCGGTGAAGATGTGGTTAAGGCTGCCACTTTGTGATGCAGCTTGAGAAGTGTCGCCCAAGCACCTGATCGCCATAAGAAAAACGAAAAGGGGCCCGAAGGCCCCCTGATGGTGGATCATTATGGACGCTACCGCCCCGAACGGTCAGCCCCAGACGGCCTGCCGTGCGAGACGGTCGGCGTCGCCCGGGTAGATGCCAAGGTCAAGCGCCTCGGCATGGGACATATGGGCGATCTCGTCGCGGGTCCGGCGGTAGAGGGCGTGTTGCTTGGCGTAAGATTTGTAGGCGGCAATAAGGTTCTTCATCGTCATTCTCCTGATATGGCCGGGATATCCCAGCCGGCGGGGCCATCAGCCCCAGATGGCCTCACGTGCGATCTGGTCGGCGTCTTCGGGGAAGATGCCAAGGTCCATCGCGACCGAACGGGGCAGGGCCGCAATCTCGTCACGGGTCCGGCGGAAGGCTGCGCGTTTGGCAACTTCGGCACGGTACTGGGCAAAGAGGGTTTTCATCGGCGTCTGTCCTTATCGGTCCTTGCGGTGGTTTGCCCGACTGGCTTTCCCCTTCCGCATGACTGGAATATGGACCTTCCCGCCCGCCAGACAACCGACAATGCCGCGATGCAGCGTTGCGCTGAATGCATAGGTCATTAAAAATTAGCCTAGCTGGCGCCAGACATGAAAAAGGGGCGCCCGAAGGCGCCCCCGTCAACCTGTCACAGATCTCAGATCAGCTTGCCCATCGCCACGGCCGTATCCGCCATGCGGTTCGAGAAGCCCCATTCGTTGTCATACCAAGACAGGATGCGGACCATGTTGCCGTCCAGCACCTTGGTCTGGTCGATGTGGAAGACCGAGGAATGCGGGTCATGGTTGAAGTCCGACGACACGTTCGGCTGATCGGTCAGGCCCAGAATGCCCACCAAGGGGCCCGAGGCGACAGCAGCGCGGATCGCGTCGTTGACTTCGGCCACGGTGGTCGCCCGGCTCGCTTCAAACACCAGATCGACGACCGAGACGTTCGGCGTCGGCACCCGGATCGCCACGCCGTCCAGCTTGCCCTTCAGTTCCGGCAGCACCAGCCCGACAGCCTTGGCAGCCCCGGTCGAGGTCGGGATCATGCTCAGCGCTGCGGCGCGGGCGCGGTACAGGTCCTTGTGCATCGTGTCCAGCGTCGGCTGGTCGCCGGTATAGCTGTGGATCGTGGTCATGAAGCCCTTGGTGATGCCGATGGCGTCATTCAGAACCTTTGCCACCGGGGCCAGACAGTTCGTCGTGCACGACGCGTTCGACACCACTATGTCGGCCGAGGTCAGCGTGTGGTGGTTCACACCGTAGACAATGGTCTTGTCCGCACCCTCGCCGGGGGCCGAGATCAGCACGCGCTTTGCGCCGGTCGACAGATGCGCCTGCACCTTGTCCTTCGATGTGAAGATGCCTGTGCATTCCAGAATCACATCGACATCGCCCCACGGCAATTCTGCCGGGTTCTTGTGCGCGGTGACCTTCATCGGGCCACGGCCCACATCGATCGTGTCGGCGGTGGTGGTGACAACATGCGGGAAGCGCCCATGCACGGAATCAAAGCGCAACAGGTGGGCGTTGGTTTCCACCGGCCCCAGATCGTTGATGGCAACAACCTCGATGTCGGTGCGTCCGGATTCGATGATGGCGCGCAGCACATTGCGCCCGATGCGGCCGAAACCGTTGATGGCGACTTTGACAGTCATGACGAACTCCTGAAGGAAAGGATGACGATGAGTGTGGGCCTGGCGCTAAATTCGCCAGAAACGTCCCGGATTCAACCGCTGATTTGCGGCCTAGTGCCAGAATTGCAGGTATTCTTGCAACGAGATTATTTCATGGATCAGGAAAAGGGTCATACGGGCATCATTTAGCGTCACATCGCCGCATATGCCGAGCAGGATCAGACCCGCGACCACCAGATAAGCCCGATCTTTCATCCAGTCGTCCCTTGCTTTCGTGCTTTCCGCGCAAGGCCTACGACATTGCGCCCCCAAGTCAAGCGTGGTGCTTTGCAAAGCAGACGGGCACCCCTAGATAGACGGGGGATGATGAAAGGCGGGGCGGATGAGCGGGCTTCTGGCACTGTTGGATGATGTGGCGGCCATCGCCAAGGTGGCGGCGGCCTCGGTCGACGATATCGCCGGGGCGGCGGCCAAGGCGGGGGCCAAGGCTGCCGGCGTGGTGATCGACGATACTGCCGTCACACCGACCTATGCCACGGGCTTCGCCGCCGAGAGGGAACTGCCGATCATCGGCCGCATTGCGGTGGGGTCCCTGAAGAACAAGCTGATCATCCTGCTTCCGGTGGCGCTGCTCTTGGCCAACTTCCTGCCCGGCGCAATTGTGCCTTTGCTGACGCTCGGCGGCGCGTACCTGTGTTTTGAAGGTGCCGAGAAGGTCTTCCACGCTCTGGCCCCGCATGGCGATGCCGAGGTCGCAGAGGATTTTGACACCAAGGACCCCGCGCATCTCGAACAGGAAAAGGTCGCAGGCGCCATCAAGACCGATTTCATCCTGTCGGCGGAAATCATGACGATCGCCCTCGGCGCCATCCCGGAAGGCAATTTCTGGGTCGAGGCCATTACGCTGGCCATCGTCGGCATCGGCATCACCGTTCTGGTCTATGGGTCCGTGGCGCTGATCGTGAAGATGGATGACATCGGCCTCTTCCTTGCCCGTCGCGCTAAGCTTGGTCTGACCCGCGCCCTTGGCCGCGGCCTTGTGGCCGGCATGCCGCCTTTGCTCAGC
>CANBRQ010000081.1 GCA_947371955.1 Paracoccaceae bacterium
TTCCCGAACCGCTTTCGCCGACAACGCCAAGGGTTTCACCGGCGCGCACGCTTAGGGTGGCGTCGTTGACCGCTTTCACATGGCCCGTGGTGCGGCGCAGGAAGCCGGAGGTGATGGGGAACCAGACGCGGAGGTTTTCGGTTTTCAGGACCTCGGGCGCGTTGGGCGCGACCGGGTCGGGGGCGCCGGTGGCGTGGGCGGCGAGGAGTTTCTTGGTGTAGGGGTGTTGCGGGGCGGCGAAGAGTTTTGCGGTGGTGTTCTGTTCAACGATCTCGCCGCCTTGCATGACGCAGACGCGGTCGGCGATGCGTTGCACGATGGTCAGGTCGTGGGTGATGAACAGGAGGCTGAGGCCTTCTGAGCGTTTCAGCTCTGCCAGCAGGTCCAGGATTTGCGCTTGGATGGTGACGTCCAGCGCCGTGGTGGGCTCGTCGGCGATCAGAAGCTCGGGACCGTTGGCCAGCGCCATGGCGATCATGATGCGCTGGCGTTGGCCGCCGGAAAGCTGGTGGGGGTAGGCGGTGAGGCGGCTTTCCGCGTCGCGGATGCCGACTTTTTGCAGCAGTTCCAGCACGCGGGCGCGGGCGGGGGCGCCGGTCAGGCCTTGGTGCAGGGTAATGCTTTCGGTGATTTGCTTCTCGATGGTGTGAAGCGGGTTCAGCGAGGTCATCGGCTCTTGGAAGATGAAGCTGATGTCGTTGCCGCGGACCTTTTGCAGTTCGGCTGCGGGGGCGCCGATCATTTGCTGGTTGGCGTAGAGGACGGAGCCTGTGACTTCGGCATTGTCGGCGAGCAGGGAGACGGTGGAGAGGGCGGTGACGGATTTGCCGGAGCCGCTTTCGCCCACCAAGGCCAGAGTCTCGCCCTTCTCCAACATAAAAGACACGCCCTTGACCGCGTGGATCAGTTGGCCGTCCTGGCGGAAGCGGACGTTGAGGTCTTTGACGGACAGCAGGCTCATTTGAAGGTCTTTCGCGGGTCGAAGGCAGAGCGGACGCCTTCGGAGATGAAGACCAACAGGCTGAGCATCAGGGAGAAGGTGACAAAGGCGGTGAAGGCGAGCCAGGGGGCTTGCAGGTTCTGTTTGGCTTGCTGGGTGAGTTCGCCAAGCGAGGGGGCAGAGGGGGGGAGGCCGAAGCCGAGGAAGTCGAGTGCCGTCAGGGAGCCGATGGTGCCGGAGAGGATGAAGGGCATCATCGTCATGGTGGCCACGGTGGCATTGGGCAGGACGTGGCGCAGGATGATGGAGAAGTCTGAAACGCCGAGGGCCTTCGCGGCGCGGACGTATTCGAAGTTGCGGGCACGCAGGAACTCGGCGCGGACGAGGCCTACGAGGCCCATCCAGCCGAACAGGACCATGAGGAAGGTCAAGAGCCAGAAGTTCATCGTCCAGACGGCGGAGATGATGATGATGACATAAAGCGTGGGGGTGGAGGACCAGATCTCGATGACCCGTTGGAAGATCAGGTCGGTGAGACCGCCGAAATAGCCTTGGATGGCGCCGGCGAGGATGCCGATGACCGAGGTCAGGAAGGTGACGATCAGGCCGAAGCTGACCGACAGGCGGAAGCCGTAGAGGACGCGGGCGAGGACGTCCCTCGCGGTGTCGTCGGTGCCTAACCAGTGGTCACGGTCAGGCGGGGAGGGGGCGGCACCGCCGACATTGTTGATGGTGTTGTAGCTGAAGGGGATCAGGGGCCAGACGATCCAGCCGGGCTGGTAGCCCTCGGCCTTGTAGGTGCCGGTCTCGACGGCTTTCAGGATGTCTTCGGGCGTGTCGAAACAGTCCACCACGCCGCCGGTGCGGATCAGGCATTGCACGACAGGGTCTTTGTAGTTGGCCTCTGTCCGGAAATCGCCGCCGTAATCGGCTTCCGAGTAGAATTGCAGGAACGGGGCGCGGAGGTGGCCTTGGTAGCTGACCAAGAGCGGGTGGTCGTTCGAGAGGACCTCGGAGAAGAGGGAGATCAGGTACAGCAGGCTGAACAGGATCAGCGAATAGAAGCTGCGCTTGTTGGCGCGGAAGATGCGCCAGCGGCGTTGGTTCAGGGGGGACATGGGCATCACTCGCGCCTTTCGAAGTCGATGCGCGGGTCGGTCCAGACATACATCAGGTCCGACAGGATGCCGACGACAAGGCCGAGAAGGCCGAAGGCGAAGAGGGTGCCGAAGACGACGGGGTAATCACGCTCCACGGCGGATTTGTAGCCAAGTTGGCCGAGGCCATCGAGGGAGAAGATCGTCTCGATGATAAGGGAGCCGCCGAAGAAGACGCTGATGAACAGGCCGGGGAAGCCGGAAATCGGGATCAGCATGGCGTTGCGGAAGACGTGGCCGTAAAGCACGCTCCGCTCTGACAGGCCCTTGGCGCGGGCGGTCATCACGTATTGCTTGCGGATTTCATCAAGGAAGGAGTTCTTCGTCAGCAGCGTCAGGGTGGCGAAGCTGGAGATGGTCGAGGCGACGATCGGCAGGGTGATATGCCAGAAGTAATCCTTGATCTGACTGAAGAAACCAAGGTCGGCCCAGTTTTCCGAGGTCAGGCCCCGAAGCGGGAAGATGCGGAAATAGCTGCCGCCAGCGAAGATCACCAAAAGCAGGATGGCGAAGAGGAAGCCGGGGATGGCATAGGCGCCGATGATGATGCCTGAGGTCCACACATCGAAGCGCGAGCCATCGGTGACGGCTTTGCGGATGCCCAGCGGGATCGAGATGAAATAGGCGATGAGTGTGGACCAGAGGCCGAGGGTGATGGAGACCGGCATCTTTTCAAGGATCAGGCCCACGACCGAGGTGGAGCGGAAGTAGCTGTCGCCGAAGTTCAGCGTGCAGTAGTTGCCCAACATGATGAAGAAGCGCTTCCATGCTGGGATGGGCTCTTTATGGCAGGCGGGGTCTTTCAGCGTGGGTTTGCCGGTGAAGGATGGGTCGCAAACGATGCGGGAGAAGCCGAATTCGACCTCCAGTTGGGCCACGAATTCGGGCGGCAGGCCGCGCGCGCCGATGTAACCCGTGCCTTTGTCAGCGCCCGCCACGTCCTGGCCTGCATCCGACCCGGTGCCGGAGATTTTCTCGATGGAGTTGCCATCCCCTTCAACCCGGGCGGCCACCTGTTCGATGGGGCCGCCGGGCACGAATTGGGTGAGGGTGAAGTTGATGATCATGATGCCAAGAAGCGTCGGGATCACCAGCAGGAGTCGTCTTAGTATATAGGCTCCCATCGGGGCCACGCGCCTTTCAGTGCAGGACCCCGGCAGCCTTCAGCTTGGCCGCCTTGTCCGCGTCATACCACCAGAACGCCAGCTCGCCCAAAGCGTAGGGGGGCAGGGGATCGGGGTGGGCATAGATGTCATAATAGGCCAGTGTGTAGACGTTCTTGTACCATTGCGGCACCCAGAACTTTTCGGCCAGCAGGACGCGGTCCAAAGCCTTGGTCGCCACGATCAGGTCATCCTTGGTCTTGGCGGCCTTGACCACCTCGGCCAAGGCATCGACGGCGGGGGATCGCAGGCCCATGACGTTGTAGGTGGAATTGTCAGCGGTGGCGGAGCCGTAGAATTGTTCGATGTCATCGCCCGGCTCCATCCCGGCGCGGGCATTGCCGGTGATGATGTCGAAGTCGAAGCTTGGCGGGCGGGTGCGGACATCCATCTGGGCGGAGTCGACGTCGGTGAGGGTGGCATCAATGCCCAAGGCTTTCAGGTTTTCGACATAGGGCGTGATCACGCGGTCGAAGGCTGAGTTGTCATTCAGGAAGTCGACCTTCAGCACCTCGCCCTTGTCGTTGACGCGGATGCCATCGGCGCCGGGCTTCCAGCCGGCCGCGTCCAGAAGGGCCGAGGCTTTGCGCAGGTTCTTGCGATCCAGCTGGGTTTCGCCAGAGGTGGGGGCAGTGATCGGCGGGTCTGTCAGGATCGAGGCGGGCAGCAGGCCCTTGTCGACCAGCGGCTGCAGGATCGCCACTTCGCCCGGGGTCGGGGCGCCCGAGGCTGCGAGGTAGGAGTTTTCCCAGACCGAGTTGATCCGGGTGTAAAGCCCGTAGAACAGCGTCTTGTTCGACCATTCGAAGTTGAACATCAGGCCGATGGCTTCCCGCACGCGGGGGTCCTTGAATTTTTCACGGCGCAGGTTGAAGACGAAGGCCTGCCCGTTGGCCTTGTTGCCGTTGGGCAATTCCACCTTTTGCACCTCGCCACTGGCGACCAGCGGGAAGTCATATTGGGTGGCCCAGGATTTCGAGGAGTTTTCCTGCCGGAAGGTATAGGTGCCACCCTTGAAGCCTTCGAACGCCGCGTTCGGGTCAGCGAAGTATTCGTAACGCACGGTGTCGAAGTTGTTCTGGCCCTTGTTGATCGGCAGCGCCTCGGCCCAGTAATTCGGGTTGCGCTTGTACACGATGGTTTGGCCGGTCACCATCCGGTCCAGCAGATAGGGGCCGGTGCCAAGGAAGGGGATCAGGCTGCTTTCTTCAAGGTCAAGCTTCTTGGCCTCGTAATCGGCCTTGGAAATCACCGGAAGGCCACCGACTGAAGCGGGCAGGTCGCGGTAGGGGATGCCGGGCTTGAAGGTGAAGGTGACGGTATAGGGATCGGGCGCCTCGACCTTCTCGACCTGTTTGTTGAAGACGGTGCGGAAGTCGGACAGGCCCTTGGTGGTGAAGATGTTGTACGAGAACACCACGTCATCGGCTGTCATCGGGCTGCCGTCCGAGAATTTGACATCCTTGCGCAGGTGGAAGGTGACCCAGGACCGATCCTCGGGGTAATCCATCGTGGTGCACATCAGGCAGTAGGAGGCGCCGATTTCATCGGCCACGCCCGTCAGGATGGATTCATAGGGGAAGGTCGACCCGGCGGCGGAGGTGCCTTTGACGGAATAGGGGTTCATCGAATCGAAGCTGCCGAAGGCCCATTCGGAAATCTCGCCACCCTTGGGGGCATTCACGTTGACATAGTCGGGCGTGAAATCGGGGCCATATTTCAGGTCGCCAAAGGTCGAGATGCCGTGGCTGGTGATGATCTTCTGATCCTCGGCCCGGGCGGGATGGCACAGGGCTGCTAGCGCCAGCACCGCCAACCCTGCGGCACCCCAGCGCAAGATTGCACTCTGGTCCGGCGTTCTGGCTGTGGCGGCTGACGTGTTGACCATGTCCGATCCCCTCTTTGGCTGCGTGGCGGCTGTTATCTGACGATAGGTAAATCGGAAAAGCCGGATTTCACAAGTTGCGAATGCGTGAGCCGTTGCGTGATCAAACAAAAAGGCCGCCCCGGATGGAGCGGCCCTGATTTCCGTTCTGAACCGATTACTTCATCGTCGACAGATAGGCCACGACATTGGCGCGGTCTTGCGGCGAAGCGAGGCCGGCAAAGCCCATCTTGGTGCCGGGGACATAGTCCTTGGGCGCCTTGATGAAGGTGTAGATCTCGTCCGGGGTCCACGGGTCATGCTTGGAGGCCATCGCGTCGGAATAGACGAAACCCTCAACCGAGCCGCGGGCGCGGCCGACCACGCCGTTCAGGTGCGGGCCGGTCATGTTCTTGCCTTCGACGTTGTGGCAGGACTTGCACTTGCCGAAGGTCTTCTCGCCAGCGGCGGGGTCGGCGGTCGCAGCGACTTCGGTATAGGCGGGCTCTGCCGCCGCCGTATCTGTGGCTGCTGCGTCAGCCGCAGGCGCACCTTCGACCGCGATGGAATAGGCAAACGTGCGCTCTGCGTCTTTCGGCTGTTCGCCAAAGCCATACAAAGACTCGGCGGCCCAGGTTCCGAACAGGAAGAAAAGCAACGTTCCGCAAACGCCGCCAACAATCTTGGTCGTGGTCATCGTGTCCAACATGCAGCACCTTCCGCTGGGCTTCACTTTGGCGCGTGTCTACCCGCTTCCCCCGGGCAGGTGCAAGGTGTACTAGCGCGGCGAAGCGCCCCACCGGGCGCGTTTTTTTGCCGGAGGCCCCGAAGATGCTGCATAATGTCGCCAAACCGGACCGCATCGCCTTTCAGGGCGAACCGGGCGCCTACATGCACCAGGCCTGCCGTCAGGCCCGCCCCGAGATGGAGGCGTTGCCCTGCGCCACTTTCGAGGAAGTGATCGAAACCGTGCGCCGGGGTGATTCCGAATTGGGCATGCTGGCGGTGGAAAACTCCACCTATGGGCGGATCGCCGATGTGCATACTTTGCTGCCGCAAAGCGGGTTGTTCATCGTGGATGAAAGCTTCGTGCGGGTGCATGTCAACCTGCTGGCCGTGAAGGGTGCCAAGCTGGAGGATGTCAAACGCGTGCGCGCCATGTCGATCCTGCACGGGCAGGCGCGGACCTTCATCAAGGCGCACGGGCTTGCCACGGTGAACTGGCACGACAACGCCGCTGCCGCCCGGGAAGTGGCGGCTTTGGGGGACAAGGCCGAGGGCGCGCTGGCCTCGGAACTGGCGGCCGAGATCTACGGGCTGGACGTGCTCGCCCGCCACATCGAGGATCAGCAGAACAACACCACGCGCTTTCTTGTCATGGCGCGCGAGCCTGACCTGACCCGCCGGGCCGATCACATGATCACCACCTTCGTCTTCCGCGTCCGCAACATTCCGGCGGCGTTGTACAAGGCGATGGGCGGCTTTGCGACCAATGGCGTGAACATGACCAAGCTGGAAAGCTACATGATCGGCGGCACCTTCACCGCGACCGAGTTCTACGCCGACATCGAGGGCCATCCCGAGGACCCGAACGTGAAGCTGGCACTGGAAGAACTGGCCTATTTCACCAGCCATCTGCAGATTCTGGGCGTCTACCCCGCCGACCGTCGGCGCGGCTAAATTCGCTCAGACCGTCTTGGCGGAAGCGCGGCGGTGGCGGTCTTCCATCTCGACCGCGAACTGCGCGACCTTCTGGGCAAAGTTCGCCTCAAGCTTCCGGCGGCCCAGTTTCAACGTCTGCACATAGATCCGGGCGGCGAGCGTCTTGGGTTTGGCGATCATCCGCACTTCGACCCGGGTGCGGTTGGCGGCAAGGTCCAGAAGATCAAACGCAAGTGTGCCATCGACCATCTTCGTCACGGCCCCCACTGTGATATGGCTGGTGGGTTTGGCTGCGGCAAGCTGCAGGCGGGCCTTGCGCACCTTGCCACGGAAGGGGAAGGCGATCTGCCATTCCATGCCCGGCCCCGGTGTTGCCCTGCGGTCGACGCGCGACACTTCCGCCCCGCGTCGCATGGCCGTATGTTCCCAGGCCTGGAAATCCGTCAACTCGCGGTACACAAAATCAACCGGCGCTTCGATATCGTACTTTGCCGACAGATTCATGTAGCCTTCCTTTATTCTGATGCAGCGAAATGTTTCGCTGCAAACTGTGGGGTCCTCAAGCCGGAAGCTTGGCCGGATTGCGGCGATGCCTGCCGGTCAGTCCAGCGTATCCGCCAGCCAATGCGACATGATGAACTGCGCAATCGCGCCCCGGCGTGAGGGTTTGATCAGCGGATGGGTGCCTGCAAAGGCCGACAGCAGCTCTTCCCGCGTGACCCAGCGGGCGTCCTGCAGTTCGGCGGGGTCGATGGTGATATCTTCGCTGGTGGCCTCGCCCCGGCAGCCGAGCATCAGCGAGGCCGGGAAGGGCCAGGGCTGGCTGGCCACATAGTCGACCTGACCGACACGGATGCCGGATTCTTCAAAGACCTCGCGGCGGACGGCGGCCTCGATCGTCTCGCCGGGCTCGATGAAGCCGGCGAGAAGGGAGTACATCCCCTCGGGCCAGGTCGGGCCGCGCCCCAGAAGCAGCTTGTTGCCATGGGTGATCAGCATGATCACCACCGGGTCGGTGCGCGGGAAGTGCGAGGTGTGGCAGGCCGGGCAATTGCGCTGCCAGCCCGCGTTGGTCATATCGGATTTGGCCCCGCAGGTGGCGCAGAACCCGTGCGACCGGTGCCATTCCATCAGCGCACGCGCGGTTGCGGCCAGTTCGGCATCGCGCGGGGAAAGCTGCGCCATGACGGCGCGGAGTTCATGGAAGCCCTGATCCTGCGGCAGATCGGGGTGGTGCTGCACCTGGGCATCAAAGAACCCGCCCGCCGGGTCAATCGAGGCGTCGGGCACCCAGGCCGAGATATCCTGCGCAAAGACCGGCACATTCTCGGACAGGCCAAGGAAGATCGCCGTCTGCGGCTGCCCGGCGAGGGGAGAGTCCGAGGCGAGCCAGACCAGCGTCTGCCCACCCTGCACCAAAGGCCGCCCCTTCCACAGCGTCAGCACACGCCCCTTGCGCCACAGGGCGGCCTGTTGTTCGGCATCGCCGCGCAGCGCTGCTGCCCGGTCCAGCCCCGATCCGCCAAAAGTCACCGTCTCTGCCAGCCGCATATTGCCCCCCGTTTGGCCCTTGATGGCATGCGCAGGTGGCAGAGGCAAATCCCGCCTGCGACAGTTTTGCCACCTCAGGTTGTATTTTGCAAAGCGTGCTGCGGTGAAGAATTGCAAGATACGGGTAAACTCTTGCACTGTAAGGTGTTATTAAGATTTGTGCCGCTGTATGCGTCCCTGAACGTCCCGCGCTTGGGCCAAACGGATATGGTATGCAGGACCACTCGTCTGCCGCGCCACCTGTCGTTGTTGCCGCCCGAAGCACCGTATCGCGGCTGCGCATTCTGGCGACGTCGGATCTGCATGCCCATATCACGCCTTGGGACTATCAGGCCAACCGCGCCAGCCCCGCCGTGGGCCTTGCCCGCACCGCCAGCCTGATCGCTGCCGCAAGGGCAGAGGTGGAATGCTGCCTTCTGGTCGACAATGGCGATTTCCTGCAAGGCAGCCCGCTGGGCGATGTCGAGGCGTTGCGGGCGCGGGCCGAGGGGTCCGGTCCGCATCCGATGATCACCGCGATGAACGCGTTGAAATATGACGCGGCGACGCTGGGAAATCACGAATTCTCCCACGGCCTGCCCTTCCTGCTCGACAGTCTGGCGGATGCGCAGTTTCCCGTCGTCTCCGCCAACATGGTGCGTCGGCTTGGCGCCTCTCCGCTGGAGGATGAGACGCTGGTGCCGCCGACGCTGATCCTGCAGCGCAGCTTGCGTGGACCGGATGGGGTGGAGCATCCTTTACGGATCGGCATCATCGGGTTTCTGCCACCCCAGACCACGCAATGGGACCGCGCCCAGCTGGGCGATGTCTTGCACACCCGCGATCTGCTGGAGGCCGCCAGCGCCCATGTGCCAGCCCTGCGGGGCAAAGGTGTCGATCTGGTGCTGGCCCTGTCGCATTCCGGCATAGGCCCGGGCCTCCCGCAGCCCGGGATGGAGAATGCCAGCACTGCCCTGGCCGCGATGTCCGGGATCGATGCGTTGGTCACCGGGCACACGCACCTGAGGTTCCCCTCGACGGACCATCCTGTGGCGACCGGCATCGACGGCCCGGGCGGGCGGCTTTGGGGTAAACCGGCAGTGATGCCGGGTCTGTTCGGCTCTCACCTTGGGGTGATCGACCTTGATCTGCAGTGGGAGGCTGGGCGGTGGGTGCTGCGCGGTGGGCAAAGCGCCTTGCGCCCGATCGCCAGGCGCGCCGCCTCGGGGCGGTTGCGCGCCGTCACCCAAAGCGCGCCGCAGATCATCGCACTGGCCGAGCCCGCGCATCAGGCCACCCGTCTTTGGGCGCGCCGCCCGGTCGGGGTCAGCGGGGTCCTTTTGCACAGCTATTTCGCCATGGTCATGGCCAGCCCCACCGTCCGCCTGATCGCCCAGGCGCAGGCGGCCTATGTCCGGCGCGCGCTGCGCGGCGGGCCGCTGGCCGACCTGCCGTTGTTGTCGGCCGCAGCCCCCTTCCACGCCGGTGGCCGTGGCGGGCCCGAGAATTACACAAGCATCGCCAAGGGCCGCCTGACCCTGCGCAACGTCTTCGACCTTTACCCTTATCCCAACACCATCGCCGCCCTGCAGGTCACCGGTGCCACCCTGCGGGACTGGCTGGAACGCTCGTTCAGCCAATACCACCAGATCCTTCCGGGTGCGCAAGACGCCGAACTGCTGGACCCGGACTTCCCCAGTTTCAACTTCGACACGATTGAGGGGCTGACCTGGACCGTCGATCTGACCAGCCCCGCCCGCTGTGACACGAGGGGAGAGGTGGTTTGTGCGCAAGCGAGCCGCATTCAGGACCTGATGTTCGAGAGTCGGCCTCTGGACCCCAACCAACGCTTCCTTCTGGCCACCAACAGCTACCGCAGCAACGGCAGCGGTGGTTTTTCCGGCACCGGCGCGGGGCATCTGGTGCTGAATGATCCCAAACCCAGCCGCGACGTCCTGCGCGAGCATATTGCCGAGGTGGGCCAGATCGACCCGGTCAGCCCACCCAACTGGCGCTTTGCCCCGATGCCGGGCACCTCGGTGCTGTTTGACAGTGCGCCCGCTGCGGCCGGACATCTGCCGGACCTTGCGCCGCTGGCCGCCGAACCCCTTGAAATGACTCCCCAAGGATTCCGCCGCTTCCGCCTGCACCTGTGATGCGCTAAGGCAAGTGCAGGAAGCGGAGCCTGCCATGTACGAAGCCTTGCTGTTCGACCTCGACGGGACATTGATCGACACCGAAAGCATCGCCATGACGGCGGGGCTGGCGGCCTTCGCGGCCATGGGCTACCCGGTCGAAGAAACCTTCATGCACAGCCTGATCGGCAAGGATCAGCAGTCGGGCGGGGTTCTGATCCGCAACCACCTGCCCGGCATCGACCTTGAGGCGCTGAATGCCCAATGGGGGACGGGGTTCCGCGCCGGCGTCGACCTTGGGCTGCCGCTCAAGCCCGGCACGACGGAACTGCTGGCGCTGGTGCCCGGCCATATCCAGCGCGCCATTGTCACCTCCTCTGGCCGGACCGAGGCGCACCACAAGATCGGCATCGCGGGGCTTGCGAGTGCCTTCAAGGCCGTGGTCACGGTGGATGACGTGACACGGCCCAAGCCCGACCCGGAACCCTATCTGCTGGCTGCCCGGATGTTGGGCGTGGCACCCTCGCGCTGCCTGGTCTTCGAGGACAGCGAGGTTGGCGCCGAGGCCGCCCACCGTGCCGGCTGTGTCGTGGTGCAGGTGCCCGATCTGATCCCCTCCTCGCGCCGTTGGGCGCATCACGTCGCGGGTGACTTGCTGAGTGGCGCCCGTCTCGCCGGGCTGATCTGAGGACGCTCTGATCCGACCCCTTTCATACTTGCCCAAATATCCCCGCCGGAGGCTCCCGCAGCCGGGCCGTCTTGCACCCCGCCGGAATCTCCCCTATATGGACCGTCGAGAGGTTGGCGCGGGCAGGTGCCTCGCCAACCCGGTCAGGTCCGGAAGGAAGCAGCCGTAACGAGCCCCACTTGGGTCGTTGTCAGCCTCTCACCCTTATCCCCCAAGCGGCGGAGGCTGTCATGTCAGATGCAACCCTCCGTATGGCGCTCCGCTGAGCGAGGTTCTGGCCGAACTGGGCTGGACGCCGCATTTCAGCGCGCAAGTCACGGAAACCGATACCTTTCCCCTTCGCGTCACAGCCGTGCACCGCGCCCGGATCGAAGGATTGGCAGAAGCGGGCGCTGTTGAACTGGTCCCGGCCTCCACGCTTTCGACCTCGACCGTCGCCGTCGGTGACTGGGTGGAGGCGCGGGGCCGCGTGGCTTTGCGGGTGCTGGAGCGGACCTCGCTCGTCTCACGCAAAGCGGCCGGCAGTTCTGTGGCCCGGCAGGTGATTGCCGCCAATCTGGACGCCCTGTTCATCGTCTCCTCGTGCAACGCCGATTTCAACGCCGGACGGATGGAGCGGTTTCTGGTCCTCGCCGCCAGCGCCGGGGTGGAACCGGTGGTGGTCCTGACCAAGGCCGATACCGCAGCCGACCCACAAGCCTTTGTGCGGCAGGCGCAGGTCTTGAAGAAGGGTCTGCCCGTCGTTCTGATGGACGCCAAGCGCGATGATGTGCGCATGGCTTTGGGGCCGTGGATCGGGCCGGGGCAGACGGTGGCGCTGCTGGGCTCGTCTGGTGTGGGAAAGACCACGATTGCCAATGCCTTGACCGGCGGCGCCGCCGCCGTGCAGGACATCCGCGACGACGACGCCAAGGGCCGCCACACCACGACGGGCCGCTATCTGGTGGCGATGAGTGGTGGCGGCTGGCTGATCGACACGCCCGGTATGCGCGAGGTGCAGCTGACCGACGCCTATGACGGCATCGGCCTGTTCTTCGACGATCTGACCCAGTTGTCGCTGACCTGCAAGTTCCGCAACTGCCGCCATGACGGCGAGCCCGGCTGTGCCATTCAGGCCGCGATTGCCTCGGGCGATCTGGACCGGGCGCGGCTGGTGCGCTGGCAGAAGCTGTTGTCCGAGGACGACACCAACACCGCGACGATGGAGACTTCGGCGGCGCGGGCCGCCGGGAGGCGCGGGTTCCCCAAGAAGAAAAAGTAAGGAAATTGAGCGGCTTGCGCCGCATTTCCTTTTTCTCGCCTCTGGCGTGCCGCCAACCGGCTCGGGTCAGCCTCCGGCGGGAGTATTTGGGCAAAGAGCAACTACAAGAGGGCTTTGAGCGCCTGGATCAGGCGGTCGGTGCCCGCGTCCGTTGTCATGATGCCGGGCGAGAGGCGTAGGGTTTGGCCGCGCGCGTCGGTGGTGATGGATTGGGCGCGCAGGGTGGTGACGACCTCTGCTGCTTTTAGCTGGTCGGGCAGGCGAAGCATGATCGAGCCGCCGCGTTTCTGTTCGGGGCGGGGGGTGACAAGGGGCAGGTTCATGTCATCGGCAGCGTCGATCAGGCGGGCGGTGATGTGGCGGTTGTGGGCGAGGATTTGGGCTTGGTCTTGGGTGGCGTGCCAGTCCAGCGCGGGGAGTGAGGCGAGGGCGGCCATGGTTCCCGGGGTGCCGTTGTCGAAGCGGCGGATGTCGGGGGCGTAGGCGAAGGTACTGATATCCCAGTTGAAAGGGTTGGCTTGGCTGAACCAGCCGCGCAGTTCCGGGTGGCAATGCGGGATGAGGCGAGGGCAAAGGTACAGGATGCCGGCGCCGGGGGTGCCGCACATCCATTTCAGCGAGGTGGAGACGGCGAAGTCGATCTCGGGCGCGTTGACGTCGAAGGGGAGCAGGCCCGCAGCCTGGGTTATGTCGACGCCGATCAGGCTGCCCATGCGTCTTCCATGCGCTGTCAGGTGGCGCAGGTTGATCCGGTGCGAGGTGGTGGACGAGACCCAGGTCAGCAGGGCCAGCCCGACATCGGGGGTCCAGTCTTTCAGGAAGTCTTCGTCCTCGACATGGGCGGCACCTTGGCGGAGGGCTACGGTCTTGATTTCAAAGCTGTATCTTTCGGCTAGGCCTTGGAGGAGAAAATGGTTCGACGGAAAGCAGTCTGCGCCGACAAGGACTTTGCGGCCTTTCAGATGCCCTGCGGGCAGGGACGTTAGAAGCATGTGGAAGGACTGGGTGACGCTTTCGGTGGTGGTCAGGGAGCCAAGCGGGGCCTTGATGATGGCGCGCCAGCGGTCGATGAAGGCTTGTCTTTTGCCCAAAGCGTAGCCCCATTGGCTGTCGTTCGTGGCGCCCCAATTCACGGCGAATTCTGTCATGACGTCAGACAAGTCTTTGGTTTTGCTGGGGTATTGGCCGATGGAATGGTAGAGGAAATAGGTCTCGCCCGACATTTTTCGCCTCGTTTTGCCTGCCGCTTATGCTATCTGGAGGATACGCGATTTGTTTTGAGTTTGAAAGGATCGTCATGCTCTACCGCCGCGCCTTCCCCATCGAGTTCAACCATTGCGACCCGGCGGGGATCGTCTTTTATCCGCGCTATTTCGAGATGACCAACCATGTCTGCGAAAACTTCTTCCGCGAGGCGGTGGGGGTGTCTTATGCCGAGATGATGAAACAGGGGGCGGGGGTGCCAACTGTCAGAATCGAAACGGATTTTCGGGCGCCGTCGCGGTTGGGTGATGTGCTGGATGTGACGCTGGAGGTGGTGCGGTTGGGGGCGTCCTCGGTGACGTTCGAGATCATCGGCAACGGCGCGGATGGGGTGCGGCTGGTGGTTTTGATCACCCTCGTTTGGGTGAAAGAGGTGGAGGGGACGATTGCGCCTCGGGCTTGGCCGGAGGCGATGAAGGCGAAGTTGGCGGGGTTTCTGCGGGCTGGTTAACGGCGATTCGGGTGTCTGGTTTGCGTCGGGTTTGCGTATGGCATCCGTATGGCATCTGTACCGACACGCGGGGCGATGGGGTAAGGGTTGATTAACCGGGGGAGTCGGGGCACGCCCCGACCTACGGAGCGGTCATGGAGCGGTTTGAGGGTGGGTGTCTGTGTGGGGCGGTGCGGTTTGTGGCACTTGGGCAGCCGTATCGGGTGGGGCTTTGCCATTGCCTTGATTGCCGCAAGAACCATGGGGCGCTGTTCCATGCCTCGGCGATTTTTCCTGAAACGGCGGTGACGGTGACGGGGGTGACGGGGGAGTACAAGGGGCGGTCCTTTTGCCCGGTCTGCGGCTCTCCGGTCTATGCGCAGTTTGGCGATGAGGTGGGGGTGAATCTTGGCGCGCTGGATGAGATTGGGCGGCTGGTGCCTACCTATGAGCTTTGGACGATCCGGCGCGAGGGGTGGCTGCCGGAGTTTCCGGGGGTGAAGGGGTATGAGCGGGATAGGCTGGGGGAGGGACGGGAGGAGTAGGGGGAGAGTCGGGGTGCACCCCGACCTACGGAGGGGGGGGGTGAACAGAAGTGCATCCTACGATTGCTTCCGCGCCGCTATAGTTGTCGCTATACAACGAAAATGGATCAGACCGACCACAGCATCGCACAACGAAAGGCGCCGGCCGTATTCGGTGCTGGCGCAATCATAGGCATGTTGGGGGGCTTGATTGGCCTGGGTGGTGCGGAATTCCGCCTTCCCGTCATCATCGCAATCTTCCGTTTTGCAGCATTGGAGGCCGTCATCCTCAACAAGGCGATGAGCCTTGTGGTCGTCGCAACGGCCCTTCCGTTCCGAGCCCGTACGGTGCCGTTTGACCAGATCGAAAGTCACTGGCCCATCATTGTGAATTTGCTTGCCGGAAGCCTAGCTGGCGCTTGGCTCGGTGCCGGTTGGGCCACCAGACTGCGGGCAGAGGTTCTTTATCGTGTCATTGCTTTGCTGATGTTCGGCATCGCAGTCGTGCTATTGTTCGGGCATGGCGTCACCGCAAGGGAGCCACTGATCACGGGCTATGTGCAGATGTTCTTAGGCGTCGTTGCAGGCTTTGGAATCGGCGTGGTTGCGGCATTGATGGGGGTCGCGGGAGGGGAGCTTCTGATTCCGACACTTGTCCTGCTGTTTGGTGCCGACATCAAACTTGCCGGTAGCCTGTCGCTTTGTGTGAGCCTTCCGACGATGATTGTCGGCTTTGCGCGCTACAGCAAAGATCAGAGTTTTGCCGTTCTTGGCAGGAACAAATCTTTCGTCGTCATCATGGCGCTGGGATCAGTTTGCGGAACATTCCTGGGCGGGCGGCTGCTTGGCCTTGTCCCAGATGCAATATTACTGCCGTCGCTTTCGGCCATTCTGGTTGTTTCCGGCTGGAAGGTTTGGCAGCACAAGTAGGCGGTTTCAGAGAGAAGCGGATATAAGCCCGCCTTCCCCTCAAACCCCATAATACTCCCTGTACCACGACACGAAGGCCGCTATCCCGTCCTTCACGTCGGTTTGGGGGGCGTAGCCGGTTAGGCTGCGCAGGAGGCTCGCGTCGGCCCAGGTGACGGGGACGTCTCCCGGCTGCATGTCCATGTAGTTGCGCTTCGCTTTGCGGCCTGTTGCCACTTCGATGGCGTCGACGAAGTCCAGCAATTTGACCTTGTCGGAGTTGCCGATGTTGACCACGCGCCAGGGGGCGGCGGGGGAGAGGCTGTCGTTGGGGATGGGCTCGGCAGTGCCGGGCAAGGGGGGCGGGGTGTCGATCAGGAGGCGGATGGCGCGGACGAGGTCGCCGACATAGGTGAAGTCGCGGTACATCTCGCCGTGGTTGTAGATGTCGATGGGGCGGTCGTTCAGGATGGCCTCGACGAATTTGTAGAGCGCCATGTCGGGGCGGCCCCAGGGGCCGTAGACGGTGAAGAAGCGGAACATCGTGGTGGGGAGGGACCAGAGGTGGGCGTAGGCGTGGCCCATCGACTCGGTGGCTTTCTTGGTGGCGGCGTAGATCGTGAGTTGGGTGTCGGCCTTGTCCGTCTCGGCGAAGGGCATTTCGGTGTTGGCGCCGTAGACGGAGGAGGTGGAGGCCATGAGGAGGTGGTCCACCTTCAGGCGGCGGGCGGCGTCCATGACGTTGAAGGAGCCGATCACGTTGGAGTCGAGATAGGCGCGGGGGTTTTCGATGGAGTAGCGCACACCGGCCTGGGCGGCGAGGTGGACTATGACCTCGGGGGCGAAGGCGTCGAAGGTGGTGTCGAGGGTTTGGCGGTCTTCGAGAAGCGCCTCGGTCGCGGTGAAGTGGGGGCTCTGCAGGAGGATCTGGTGGCGGCGCTGCTTGAGGCGGATGTCGTAGTAGTCGGACATGCCGTCGTAGCCGTGGACCTTGAAGCCCTCTGCCAAGAGGAGGCGGGCGAGGTGGAAGCCGATGAAGCCTGCGGTGCCGGTGATGAGGACTTTGCGCATGGGACACTCCGTTTGAGGTGGAGTGGCGGATTGCGGGCGGCTTGTCCAGCGGGGCGATTGGGGCTGGCCGCCGGGGTTCCACCCCGGACCCGGGGATATTTGGGCCAGAATGAAAGGGGGAGCGCTGGCCTGCTGCTATTCGGTGGCGTCGGGCGGGTCGGCGATGATGCGGCGGGCGGTGAGGTCGACGGTGGGGATGGCGGCCATGGTGAAGGGGAGGAGGAGGTCGGTGCCTGCTCCGGAGATTTCCAGAAGGTCGCCGGCGCCGTGGTTGTGGACGGCGCGGACGGTGCCGAGGATTTTGCCGCCGGGGTCGCGGACTTCGAGGCCGATCAGGTCGGCGTGGTAGAACTCGTCATCGGGCAGGCGCGGCAGGCGTTTGCGGTCGACGTAAAGGGAGATGCCTTTGAGGGCGTCGGCTTGCTCTTTCGTCTCGATGCCGGTCAGGCGGGCACCGAGGCCGCCGGCGACGGGGCGGGTCAGTTTCAGCTTGAATTGGCGCAGGCCGTCCTCGGACCAGAGCGGGCCATAGGAGGCGATGTCTTCGGGGTCTGTGCAGAAGCTTTTCAGGCGTACCTCGCCCTGAACACCGAAGGCGCCGGAGATGGCGCCGACGCAGATGCGGTCGGGTTTGGGGTCAGACATGGGGCACCTGCAGAAAGGAAGGGGGCGCCCCGGATGGGACGCCCCGGGAGATCACTCGGCAGCGGCTTCAGCGTGGGCTGCGGCGGCTGCGGCTTTCTTCTTGGCACGCTCGGCCATGGCCTTGCCGGGGATCGCCGACTTGGGGTTGGAGCGTACGGCCTTCGGCAGGACGCCGGCGGATTCGAGGAAGCGCGCGACGCGGTCGGTGGGCTGAGCGCCCTTGCCGAGCCAGGCCTTGATCTTTTCAAGGTCCATCACGACGCGCTTTTCGTCGTCCTTGGCCAGCATCGGGTCATAGGTGCCCAGCTTTTCGAGGAAGCGGCCGTCGCGCGGCATCCGGCTGTCGGAGGCGACGATGGAATAGTGCGGGCGCTTCTTGGAACCGCCACGGGCGAGACGGATTTTCATAGCCATGGGTTTTCTCCTGTAGATGGCTTGGAAGATGGGCATATGCCCATCCGGGGTTGGTTATTTCTGCAGTTTCTCGTGATGCCTGATGACTTCAGAGATGATGAAGGTCAGGAATTTCTTGGCGAATTCGGGGTCGAGGGCGGCGTCGGCGGCCAGACGTTCCAGCCGTTCGATCTGGCGCGCTTCGCGGGCCGGGTCAGAGGGCGGCAGGTCGTGTTGGGCCTTCAACTCGCCCACGGCCTGGGTGTGCTTGAAGCGTTCGGCCAGCGTGTAGACGAGGATCGCATCGAGCCGGTCGATCGAGGCGCGGTGGTCTTTGAGCACCGAAGCGGCGCGGGTGGTGGCGT
>CANBRQ010000082.1 GCA_947371955.1 Paracoccaceae bacterium
CATGAGCAGAACGTGATCCTGCCGCATGTCCACAAATCCGACCTTCCGGCGGTTCATGCCGCCTTGGCGCAGGTCGGGCTGGCGACGGCCAACGTGGGCCTTCTGTCCGACATGATCGCCTGCCCCGGCATGGATTACTGCGCGCTGGCCACTGCCCGCTCGATCCCCGTGGCGCAGGAACTGGCGCTGCACTTCGAGGCGCTGAAGCTGGAACATGAGATTGGTCCGCTGAAGATCAAGATTTCCGGCTGCATCAACGCCTGCGGCCACCACCATGTGGGCCACATCGGCATTCTTGGGTTGGATCGCGCTGGCGTGGAAAACTACCAGATCACCCTTGGCGGCGACGGCACCGAAAAGGCCGCCATCGGCGAGAAGACCGGGCCGGGCTTCGCCTATGACGAGATCGTGCCGGCCATCGAACGCATTTTGCGCGCCTATCTGGCGGTGCGCACGCATCAAGAGGAAACCTTCCTCGACACCTTCCGCCGTGTGGGGATGGCGCCGTTCAAGGCCGCACTCTATGGCAGTGAAGGCGAACAGGATGCCGCGTGATCTTCCTCAGGGCAAGGTAGCAGACCGTGTGGCCGGGCTGAACGCCCGCTACAAGCACCACTCGGCCACCGCCGTGCTGGAACATGCTTTGAAGGATGCCGATCTGGGCCGGGTCGCCTTGGTGTCGTCCTTCGGGGCGGAATCGGTCGTGCTGCTGCATCTGGTCTCGGTGATCGCCCCGGAAACCCCGGTGCTGTTCGTCGACACGCGGATGCTGTTTGCCGAGACTTTGGATTATCAGCGCGAGGTCGCCGAAAAGCTGCACCTCTGCGACATCCGCACCATCCGCGCCTCGCAGCCCCGGGTCAGCTTTGAAGACCCCGACGGCACCCTGCACCAGTTCAACACCGACGCCTGCTGTGCGGTGCGCAAGATTGAACCGTTGGAGCGCGCGCTTTCCACCTTCGACGGCTGGATCACCGGTCGCAAACGCTATCAGGGCGCCTCACGGGAAACGGTGGAGTTCTTTGAGAACGAGGGCGACTTCCGCATAAAGGTCAATCCCTTGGCGCATTGGGGCCGTGAGGATATCGAAGACTACATGGTCAACAACCGCCTGCCGCGCCATCCACTGGTGGCGAAGGGTTATCCGTCGATCGGCTGTGCTGTCTGCACAACTCCTGTGAAGCCGGGTGAAGATCCCCGTGCAGGCCGTTGGCGCAACACGGAAAAAGTCGAATGCGGCATCCATTTCATCAACGGAAAAGCCGTTCGGGTGCCGCTGAATGCCGTCAAACCTTCCGAGGAGTCCGCCGCATGAGCGTGATCGTCACCGACCAAGGCTTCTCGCCCGCCGTTGCAACCGCCACCGTCAAGCTAGCAGACATCGCCAGCCACAAGGGCGCGCTTGACCTTGCCCATACCGATGATCCGGCACTGGTTGAACCTTACCTGAACGACCTGACCCTGATCCGCGTGGCCTTCCCCGCCTTCAACGATGGCCGCGCCTTCACCATTGCACGCCGTCTTCGGATGGCGGGCTACAAGGGCACCTTGCGCGCTGTCGGGCCCGTGATTGCCGACCAATATGCAATGGCCCGCCGGGTTGGCTTTGACGACGTGGAAATCCCCGACGACCTCGCCCTGCGCCAGCCGGAAGCCCAGTGGCTGTTCCGGGCCGACTGGAAGGCGCATGACTATCTGTCGCGTCTTAAGGCGTAAACGGGGCTTTCCAGCGCCCCTCACCTCACGTATTCCCCAGACCGTATCCCTGACCGAAGCGACCGTGATGAACGAAGCCGCAGCCAAACCCGCCAAACCTCACCTGCCCGATGCCCAGACCGTGACCTCGGTCACGCACTGGACAGACCGCCTGTTTTCCTTCCGCGTGACGCGACCGAAATCCCTGCGCTTCCGCTCGGGCGAGTTCGTCATGATCGGCCTCATGGGCGACAATGGCAAACCCTTGTTGCGCGCCTATTCCATCGCCTCACCGGCCTGGGATGACGAGCTGGAGTTCTATTCGATCAAGGTGCCGGATGGCCCGCTGACCTCGAAGCTGCAGCACATCCAGGTGGGGGACGAGATCATCCTGCGCCCCAAACCCGTGGGCACGCTGGTGCATGACGCCCTTTTGCCCGGCAAGCGCATCTGGTTTTTGTCGACCGGCACCGGCTTTGCCCCTTTCGCCTCCCTGCTGCGCGAGCCGGAGACGTACGAGAAATACGAGAGCGTCATCATGATGCACACCTGCCGCGAGGTGTCGGAACTGGAATACGGCCGCAAGCTGGTCGAAAGCCTGCACGATGACCCACTGATCGGCGAGATGGTGGCGGGCAAGCTGAAGTACTACCCCACCACCACGCGTGAGCCATCCCCGCTGATGGGTCGGATCACCGACAACCTCTTGTCCGGCAAAGTCTTCGCTGATCTGGGCCTGCCGCCGATGAACGTCGAGGATGACCGAGCCATGGTCTGCGGCTCACTCGCCTTCAACCATGACGTCAAGGTGGTGCTGGAGAAGTTCGGCCTGCACGAGGGTGCCAATTCGGAGCCGCTGGAATATGTGGTGGAAAAGGCCTTCGTCGGCGACGGGATCTGAAACCCAAAAATTTTCGGCGAAAATTTTCGGGCGCGAAAATGGTATTGTCTGATCACGCCTTCAGCCGCTCCTTCGGGAAGCCTGCAGCGGCGAAACGCGCCCATATCGCGACCTCCAGCCCCGGGCTGCCCAGACGCAGGCAATGCCGCAGGAAATACCAAGCCAGATACTGCGCATAGCCCCGCTTGCGGTTGAGGGCGGCAACCAGCACCGCCTCAAAATCCTCCGGCTCGCGGATACGCCCCGCGATGTGGTGGAAATCGGCCTGTCCGAACAGGATGGCGGGTTTGCGGTGCAGATAGCCTTCCAGCGCCACGGTGGAGTTGATGGAGACCGTGACAGCGCAGGCGGCCAGAATATCATGCACATTGGCGTCGGTGACGGTCAGACGGTCATCCCTGAGCGTGCGAATCTCGGCCAGCGTGAACGGGTCGTTGACCAGAGGATGCGGCTTGACCACGATGGGACGGTTCCCGGCATGGGCGCGCACCGCCGCCAGCATCGCCAGATCGTCAAAGCGGGTCGCCCCCTGCCGCCTTGGGAAATCGCCCTGCAGAAACACCGCGAGGGCATCTTTGGGCACAAGGGTAGACTCGGCCTTCTGGCCATATTTCGATTTGCGCTTGTCGACCAGCCGGGCGCGCTGGCCCGCCATGAAACGCTCGGCCCGGGCAAAGGGCATCAGGGTCGGATCAAAGGGCAGATCGCCAATCCCCGAGAAGGCCTTCGTGCCCTTGGGGTCAAGCTGCCAGAACTCCCAGAAATAGGCGACGGCACAGTTGAGAACGCCCGGCGCCTGAACCGACCTGTCGTCAATGATGTGCAGGTTGCCATCGGCAAAGCGGTCATCCGGCGGCGTGCGGGTGGCCGGTGTCAAATCACGGGCGCGCGGACGGATGTCGAGCGCGATGCCTTCGGCCTGCGCCATGTCGCGGATCACCCGGTAAAGCCGCATATGGCGTCCAGCCAAGGCACCGGTCGCGCTGTCTTCGGGCAAATGCAGGATGATGCTGGCCATGAGCTTTGGTAGGCAGATCGCTGCAAAAAGAAAAGAGCCGCAGGATTTCTCCTGCGGCTCTTGTCGTTCGGACAGGTCCGAAGATTACATCTTCAGCGCGGTCTTGATCTGCGCGATCACGGCGGTGATCATGGCCGGATCGGTGCCAGCGGCAGTGACGGCGGCTTTCAGCGTGGTTTTGGTGGCGTCATCGGCGGTCGAGGCGTCGATGAAAGCGTTGACGGCAGTTGCGTCAAACTTGGCCGGGTCCAGCACGGCAGCGGCGTCAGCCGGAGCGGTGGTGGCAGCCGGAGCGGTGGTCGCAGCCGGTGCAGTGGTGGCTGCAGCGGCAGCGGCATCAGCCGCGGCTTTGTCAGCGGCTGCTTTGTCGGCTGCGGCCTTGTCGGCAGCGGCCTTGTCGGCCTCTGCCTGCGCGGCCACGACCTTGGCCATCTGGGCCGGCTTGTAGCTGAACTGGTAATAGCCACCGGCCAGAACCACGACGATGATCGCGATGATCACATTTCTGTTCATGTCAGACTCCATCGAAAGACGGTTAAACTCATCGGACGGGGTATGACAGATGGGCGGCAAAATGAAAAGCCCTCATGCCGCGCCGCAGAAGCAGGGGTCTCGGTCCGCTTGTGGGTTGAAGCTGACGCCGCAAGGGTCTATCTTGCGCACTCACAACAACAATGAAGGACCACAACCATAGCACGCCGCCCTCACAACGCTCCGCCGCAACGCGAAACCGGCCCGCGTATCAATGATCGCATCCGCTCTCCGGAGATTCGGCTCATCGGGGCCGACGGAGAGAACGTGGGCGTGGTGACGCCTGCCCGTGCGATGGCGATGGCCGAGGAAGCGGGTCTGGATCTGGTCGAGATTTCCCCCACCGCCGAGCCGCCGGTCTGCAAGATCATGGACTTCGGCAAGTACAAGTATGAGCAGCAGAAGCGCGAGGCCGAGGCCCGCAAGAAGCAGCACATCATCGAGATCAAGGAAATCAAGTTCCGTCCCGGTACGGACACCAACGATTACGACGTCAAGATGCGCTCGGTCCTGAAGTTTCTGGAAGAGGGCGACAAGGTCAAGGTCACCCTGCGCTTCCGGGGCCGCGAAATGGCCCACCAAGAGTTGGGACTGGCTCTGCTGCACCGCGTTGCTGCAGATGTGGGCGATAACGGCAAGGTGGAATCGATGCCGCGGCTGGAAGGCCGTCAGATGGTGATGATGATCGGGCCGAAGTAACGCCCCCTTTTATCGAAAAACCGCGGGGCCATTTGGCCCCGTTTTTTTACGCCGTCATTCCACCTTTTGGTTGACCGACGCGGCAGAAGGGTGTAATTCAACTTCATGGTTGAACAATCAGACATCCCGGACCTGCCCTACGATCTGACGGAAATCCTGAAAGCCGCCAGCGACCCTTCGCGGCGTGAGATCCTGACGCTTCTGGCCCAGAACGGTCCGACCCGCGTCACGGAAATCGCGGCCCGTTTCGAGATGAGCCTCAACGCCATCTCGAAGCACATCAAGGTTCTGGAAAGTGCCGGGCTGGTCAGCCGCCGCACGCAATGGCGCGAACATCTGATCGAGGTGCGGCTGGAACCCTTGTCCGCCGTGGACGCGTGGTTCCGCCAACTGCGCTCGATCTGGGATTTGCGACTGGACGCCCTTGTACAGATTTTAGAGGAGAAGAAGGATGAATGACCTGAGCCCGAATGACTTGAGCCTGACGATTTCCCGTCGCATCAACGTCCCGGTGCAGCGCGTCTATGCGGCCTGGCTGGACCCCGCGACCCTGACCCGCTTCATGGCCAACTGCCAAGGCATGAGCCTTGCCGCCGCCGAGACCGACCCGCGCGTCGGCGGCCGCTTCCTGCTGGCGATGAACACCGGCACAAGGGTGGTGGAGCATCGCGGAACCTATCTGGACCTCGTGCCCCATTCCCGGATCGCATTTACGTGGGAGTCGGAGTTTTCCAAGGTCGAGGGCAGCACCGTGACGCTAGAGCTTGTGGCCGATGGCGAGGCCACCCTCTTGACCCTGACCCATGTGCGGTTCGAGACGGAAAGCAGCCGCGATGGCCACACCGGCGGCTGGACCACCATCCTTGCGGGTCTGGAGGCGACCACGCTTTAGCCGCCCAGAAGAAGCGGGGCGCTGCCCCGCACCCCGGGATATTTGAACCAGAATGAAAGGGGTCAGTGGTCCAGAGCCCGGTCCAGATGGGTATACCCGCCATCAACATAAAGCCACTGCCCCGTCGTATGTGCTGACCTTGGTGACAGCGCAAAGACGGCGGCGGCGGCGATTTCGGTGTCCAGCGTCATGCGGTGGCCGAGCGGAATCCGCGCAGTGATCTTGTCCAGCTGCGCTGCAGGGTCCTCGAAGGTCTTGATCCAGTTGGCATACATCGGCGTCATCACCTCGGCAGGGATTACCGCGTTGACCCTGACGCCATAAGGCGCAAAGGCCGCCGCCCATTCCCGCGTCAGCCCCAGTTGCGCGGCCTTGGCCGCTACATAGGCCGAGGTATGGCCCTGCCCCGTGACAGCCGTCTTGGACGAGATGTTCACGATGGCCCCGGTCTCGGCCTTGATATCCTCGGCCAGAAGGTGAACCAAGGTGTAGTAATGCAGCAGGTTCTGGTCCAGCGAGGCGCGGAAGGCTTGCGGAGAGGTCTCCAGCCCCAGACTGTCATTGCGGCCCGCGTTGTTCACAAGGCCGTAGATGCGGCCCCCGGCTTGCGCTGCTGCCACGGCAGAGCGGCAATCGTCATCCTTGGAAAGGTCAGCCTGAATGAACTCCGCAGGACCCATTGCCCGCAGACGGTCCATGAAATCGCCCTCCGGCGCGCGGCGGGCGACGACGATGGGGGTCGCCCCCTCCTCGGCCAGCGTCATGCTGATCGCAGCACCGATCCCCGCGCCACCACCCGTGACGATGATGCGCTTGCCCTTGAGTCCAAGATCCATGAAGTCCCCCTTGCCCGGCTGAGAAGCCCGGCCTTAAAAGCCCGGGTCGTTGCCGCCCTGCTGCCATTTCTGCGCCAGATTGCCGAACCTTGTGAAGCGGCCTTCGAAGCTCAATTCCACCGACCCGATCGGCCCGTGGCGTTGCTTGCCGATGATCACCTCGGCCTTGCCATGGACGTTTTCCATTATCTGCTGCCACTGCGCCATCTTTTCCAGTTCATGATCGCCGGGCTTTTCGCGTTCCTTGTAGTATTCGTCGCGGTAGACGAACATCACCACATCGGCGTCCTGCTCGATGGAGCCGGATTCCCGCAGGTCGGACAGCTGAGGCCGCTTGTCCTCGCGGCTCTCCACCTGACGCGAGAGCTGAGACAGGGCCACGACCGGGATGTTCAGCTCCTTGGCGATGGCCTTCAGCCCTTGGGTGATTTCCGAGACTTCCTGCACCCGGTTTTCCTTGGAGGTGCCTTTCAAAAGCTGCAAGTAGTCCACCACGATCAGATCAAGCCCATGCGTCCGCTTCAACCGGCGAGACCGCGCGGCCACCTGCGAAATCGGCAAAGCTGGTGTGTCGTCGATGAAGAGGGGGCAGGATTCCAGCGACTTGGCCGCTTCGACAAAGCGGCGGAACTCGCCCTCCGTCATATCCCCGCGCCGGATCTGTTCGGACGGCACTTCGGAGGCCTCCGACAAGATACGCGCCGCCAACTGCTCGGCGCTCATTTCCAGCGAGAAGAACCCGACCGAGCCGCCTTCAATCGTGCCCTCCGACCCGTCCGGCAAGCGGCCCCGCTTGTAGGCCTTGGCGATGTTGAAGGCGATGTTGGTGGCAAGCGAGGTCTTGCCCATCGAGGGCCGCCCGGCAAGGATCAGAAGGTCGGACGGATGCAGGCCGCCCAGCTTCTTGTCCAGATCGATCAGCCCGGTCGAAATCCCCGCTAGGCCGCCTTCGCGCTGATAGGCCGCATTGGCCACATTGACCGCCTCGGTCACCGCCTTCAGGAAAGACTGGAAGCCGCGCTCGGCCACACCCTGCTCGCCCAGCTTGTACAGCCGCTGCTCGGCTTCGATGATCTGCTCGCGCGGCTCAGAGTCGACCTCGACCTTGCCTGCCCGTGCTGCAATGTCCTTGCCCAGCCCGATCAACTCGCGCCGTACCGCCAGATCATAGATCATCTGCGCATAATCCCGCGCCGCATAGGCACTGATGGCAGCCCCCGCCAAGCGCACGAGGTAAGCCGGGCCGCCCAGTTCCTTAAGCCCCGGATCATCCTCGAAGAACGGCTTCAAGGTCACCGGGCTCGCCAAGGCATTCTTCTGGATCCGCGCCGCCATCCGTTCAAAGATGCGCTGGTGGACCGGGTCAAAGAAATGCTCTGCCTTCACCAGCGACGACACCCGGTCATAGACCTCGTTGTTGGTCAGAATGGCGCCCAGAAGCTGCTGCTCGCCTTCGATATTGTGCGGCATCGCCTCGGTGTCGGGAAGCGCAGGCAATACCTGCCGCAGCGTGGCCAGTTCGTTCATGCTCGTCCCCGTTTCCGTCGTTTCTTGATTGGTCCCCGACTTAGCCCCCTGACCCGCCCCTCGGCAAGCCATGAACAAGTCGGTGGATAAGCCCGGTCAAAGACTCGACGCTACGTCGTACCCTACCACATCTGGCGTAGGGGCGCAGCACAAACCCCATAAACGCGATTCGCCCGGCGACTTATCCCCAAAGTGTCCACAAGCCCGTCCCCCGCTTTCCATTGCTCCTTTGGAAATACTCTCGGGGGGTGAGCGCTTGCGCGAGGGGGGCAGACGGCCCCCCTTACTTGGCCGGCCCTTACTTGGTCCGGGCGGCCTGCCAGGCGCGCGGGTCGTGCAGGAAGGATTCAACCTCGGTCAGCGTTGCCTCATCAAAGGCCGCCTGGGCCCGGGCTTCGGCCAGGACATCCCACCAGGTGCAGAGCGCATGCAGCGCTATGCCGTGGTCGGCCAGCTTGCCCACCGTCTCTGGGAAGATGCCGTAGTAGAAGATCACCGCCGTATGGGCGCAGGCGGCCCCGGTTTCACGGATCGCATCGACGAAGGACAGCTTCGAGCCGCCATCCGTCGTCAGGTCCTCGACCAAAAGCACGCGCTGGCCGGGCGTCATCACCCCTTCAATGCGGGCGTTGCGGCCATAGCCTTTCGGCTTCTTGCGCACATAGGTCATGGGAAGGGCCAGACGTTCGGCCACCAGCGCCGCAAAGGGGATCCCCGCCGTCTCGCCACCGGCAATGTTGTCAAAGGCCTCGAACCCCGCATCGCGCATGACGGTCACACACAGGAAATCCATCAGCGTCGAGCGGATGCGCGGATATGAGATCAGCTTGCGGCAATCGATATAGGTGGGCGACGGCAGGCCAGAGGCGAGCGTGAAGGGGGTCGCCGCATTGAAATGCACGGCCTTGATCTCCAGCAGGGCGCGGGCGGTCAGGCGGGCGATTTCCTCTTTCGGCGGGAAGCTGGCGGGGATCATCAGGGGCTCCAGTGCGGCAGGGTGCCAAGAAGGTTCGCCGAAAATTCTTCGGCGGGCGGCGGGATCAGGCGCGAACGCGCCAGTGGACGGCAAAGCCGGGGTCAAAGACGGTGACGGGGCCCGCGCCGGACAGGATCTTCTCGGGGAAGATCACCGGGGTGTCGGTCTTTTCCAGTGTCAGGCGCGCCTCTGACAGCGGCAAGCCGTAGAAGGTCGCACCGTTCAGGCTGGTAAACGCCTCAAGCCGGTCCAGCGCGCCGTCTTCCTCGAAGACGTGGGCCAACAGGGGCATGGTGTTGGTCGCGGTAAAGCACCCAGCACAGCCGCAGGCATGTTCCTTCAGCGCATCGATATGCGGGGCCGAGTCGGTGCCAAGGAAATAGCGCGCATCGCCCGAGGTCGCAGCGTTGCGCAGCGCCAGACGGTGCTTCTCGCGCTTGGCGACTGGCAGGCAATAGTAATGCGGCTTGATGCCACCGACGAGGATGTGGTTGCGGTTGAGGATCAGGTGATGGGTGGTGATCGTCGCGGCAAGGTTATCGCCCGAGGCGGCATAGGCCACGCCCTCTTTGGTGGTGATATGCTCCATCACCACGCGCAACTCGGGGATGCGGCGGCGCAGCGGGTCCAGCACGGTGTCGATGAACACGGCCTCACGGTCGAAGATGTCGACCTCTGGCGTCGTCACTTCGCCATGGGTGCACAGCGGCAGGCCGATCTCGGCCATCTTTTCCAGCACGGGCATGACCTTGGCCAGATCACGCACGCCGCCATGCGAGTTGGTCGTGGCCCCCGCCGGGTACAGCTTTACAGCCTTGACCAGACCCGAGGCAGCGGCAGCCGCGATATCAGCGGGGTCGGTACCCTCGGTCAGGTACAGCGTCATCAGGGGTTCGAAGGCGGCCCCGTCCGGCAGGGCAGCCAGAATGCGGTCGCGGTAGGCTGCGGCCTGCACGCCGGTCACAACTGGCGGCACAAGGTTGGGCATGATGATGGCGCGGGCGAAATCGCGGGCGGATTCCGGGGCGACAGCCGCCAGCATCGCGCCGTCGCGCAGGTGCAGGTGCATGTCATCGGGACGGCGGAGGGTCAGGATCTGGCTCATGTCGCGGCCCTAGCGCAAGGGGCGGCAAATTTCCAGTGGGATTGCACGGTATCCCGCCACAGGCTAGGCTTTCGTCCGACCATGGAGGCCTTTGAATGACCCGTCTCTCCCCGCTTGTCCTGCTGCTGACCGCCCTGCCCTTTACAGCCCTGCCGCTTCGGGCCTCGGCGCAGGATGTCGATTGCGCCAATGCCCAAGCACAGGTCGACCTGACCTTTTGCGCCGACAAGGACTGGAAGGCCGCCGATGCCGACCTGAACGCCGCCTATGAGGTCGCCATATCGGCCATGAAGGGCATCGACCTCAACCTTGATGCGCCCGATCGCGGGGCCGAAAAGGCGCTGCGCGCCTCGCAGCGCGCCTGGATCACCTTCCGGGACAACACCTGCACCGCCGAGGGCTATGCCTTCCACGGCGGTTCTGCCGAGGAAATGGTGATCCTCCAATGCCGCGCCCGTGTTTCGGCTACAAGGGCAGAGGAACTGGGCAACATGGCGGCGGGCGACTGACGCCCAGCGCGGCGGCCCACGGGGAGAGCCCAAGATTTTTCGGCGAAAAATCTTGGGGTGCGATGTCGGGGAAACCGTGCCCTTGGACCCAGCCCGCGCTGATTGCTTGGGCCTTGTTCCACCGAGGGCCCCAAGATTTTTCGACGAAAAATCTTGGGGTGTGATGTCGGGGAAACCAGGTTCTGTCCGGCGGCCGAAGGCTCAGGCCTTCGAGACCAGATCGTCCAGACGCTTCTTGAACTTGTGCTGCTGCAGCCTTGTGGCCACGTTTCGACACAGCATGATCTCACGCGCCGGATGCTCGGCGGCGGCGACCTGCAGCAGGCGCAGATAAGACAGGTCATCGCGCCGGTTGCGCCACAACTCGCCATAGAGCGCGGGTGTCAGCTTGCCTTCCATCGCCGAGCAGATCAGGTGGTTCAAAATCCCCATGCGGGCGAAGGTGGCTTCGATGTCAGGCCCGGCCAGCCGGGCATTCATCCGGTTGACATGCGAGGCGTCATAAAGTGCGGAATGCATTGCATCGAGCCCCTGCGCCGGATCGCAGATCACCGTGACGCCTGCGGCACTTTCCACCATGTCGGGGGCAAAGCCGTAGCGGGTGGTGAAATCCAGCTTGCGCTCCTTACGGTGCCGGGTCTCCCAGCCGGCAAGGTCGGGGCTCAGGGTCGAGATCGGGTTGAGCAGCAGCACCCGCGCCCCCGGCGCCGTGACCGAAAATGCCGCCGCCGCATAGCCACAGGGACCTGCACCGTAAAACAGCACGCGGTCGAAATCCTCAAAGAAGCCCTCGTCGACCAGCCGGTCGAAATAGGCATAGACCGCAGGGTCGCGGTACCAGGGCCCGGCATCGGACAGAAGGCACAGTTGCGACCAGTCGCATTCATCGGCCAAGGCCATGCCCACCGGCAGTTGTTTGGGGCGATGGCGGGCTGCGGCATGGCTGTCGAAGGTCACCAGCAGCGTCGGCGCGTTGTCCAGAAACAGTGCCGAATGCGATGCACCCACCTTCTGGAAATAGCCGCTGTCTTCGCCGATGGCGTCCATGACCGCCATCCACTCCGCGCGGTTCTTCGCAGCCGAGGCGTCCAGCATAACGTCGCTGTCAAGGTCACTCATCTTCGCTCACCGTTCTGGTTGCCCCGTCAGCAGCCATACACAGCCGCCACGAGGTACCCCCCAGATTGCATTATCCTCTGCTCCAAAGGTGCATCAAGAAAATAAACCGGGCGATTATGTGCTCCTGCGGAACAATGCCGGCGCTCTGTTTCCGCGCCTCAGGTTTGCCTGCGGTGCGCCGTAATGCGTGCGGCCTCTGCCGCAGTCAGGGCGCGGCTTGGCCCTACCATCAACACTCTTGCGAAAAACGCCCGCCACGGCTCTTCGGCCATCAGTTCAGCAAAGCGGCTCCGGCGCCATGCCACGGCCTGCGCGTGCAGCGTTTTCAGCACTGAGTCGGCGTGCAACTCCTGCCGGATCGCCGTGCTGTCGAGCCCGAGAATGGACCGGTCCTCCGCGACGCAGAGGTTGCG
This sequence comes from Paracoccaceae bacterium, assembly GCA_947371955.1. Taxonomy (GTDB): domain Bacteria; phylum Pseudomonadota; class Alphaproteobacteria; order Rhodobacterales; family Rhodobacteraceae; genus Stagnihabitans. Next base: position 12,222 of record CANBRQ010000082.1, read on the forward strand.
TTCGACCCAATAGCCCATGTCAAAGGCCTGCGCCTCGCGGTTGGCGCGGCCCCGGTCGCATTTCACCAGATAGCTTTCGGCAGCGCCCAGCGCGTAGTGGTTCAACTGGACCAGTCGGTAATTGTCCTGCCGGAAGTCCGAAAACAGCCGCTGTCCCAGATCAACCGCCCGCCCCGACCCGTCAAACCAGCGCGCCTCGGTCCCGGGCGCGGGCTGCTTGGGGCGGTGGACGCCCAGCTTGCGAAACTGCGAGGGCCGGTGCAGCGTCTTGATCATCTGCGCCCGCCACGGCCAGCCGAGTGTCACGGGCGCGGCCATGGTAAAAGTCTCGGTCACCGGGCGGTCTTGGTATTCCACCACCCCGGCATTGCCGAACAGACGCCACGTCAGGGCGATGGCATCGGCATCTGGCAGCGCCGCCAGCAGGTCGGGCAGACGACGGGCTCCGACATGGATATTCACGAATTCATCTATGTCAGCGAACAGCACCCAGTCGGCCTGCCGCACCAAGGGGTGGCGGTCAGCCTCTTTCAGGGCGGCCCATTGCGGGCCCTCCTCATGTGGGCCGTCGTTGCGGATATGGGTCAGCCAGCCCATGGCGTGCAGACGGTCCAGCATGGCATCTGTGCCATCGGCGCAATCGTTGGAAAAGGCCAGCACACCGCTGAACCCGCAGGCGCGATGATGGGCCAGCCATTCCAGCAGGAAGGCGCCTTCATTCTTGACCGTAAGCACAAGGGTTGACCGCATGGGCCAAGGCTAGCAGGCCGAATGCCCGTAGGCAAACCGCTTGACCGCCACCCGCGCCCGCAGCAGGCTGGCGGCATGACACAAGACATCACCCAGCACCTGCGCATCTTCGAGCCGCATCCCGGCATCCTTGCCTTCTACGATGGCCGCATCCCCGGCCAGCGCTTCCTGCCCTTCGACAACTGGGTCGATGACGGGGCGATCTCGCTTGGCATTGCCTCTTATGCCATCGTGGAAGGCGACGAGGCACTGGTCTATGACACGCACGTCTCGCTGCCCCACGCCCAGGCCGTCAAGGATGCCCTGACAGCGCGCGGCGTCACCCGCTTTACCGTCGTGCTGTCGCATTGGCATCTGGACCATGTGGCGGGCTCGGCGGTCTTCGCAGGCTCCCCCATCATCGCCAATGCCCGCACGCTGGCCCATTTGACCGGGCACAAGGTGGGCATAGAGGATGGCAGCTTCCACGGCCTTCCCGTCATCGCCCCCCTCATCCTGCCCGACCGTATCTTTTCGGGCCGGATGGAGCTGACCCTTGGCCCGCGCCGCATCGTGTTTCTGGAGGCCAATATCCACTCCGATGACGCCACGGTCCTGTGGCTGCCCGAGGAGGGCATCCTACTTGCCGGTGACACGGTCGAGGATTGCGTCACCTATGTCGGCGAGCCCGCCGATTTCGGGGTCCACCTCGCAGACCTTGACCGGCTGTCAGCCTTGCAAGCACGCCATGTGCTGCCCAACCATGGCGCGGCCGAGGTGATTGCGGCAGGCGGCTACGGCCCAAGCCTGCTGACCGCAACACAGATCTATATCCACTGGCTGCAAAACCTTCAGCACAATCCCGCCGCCGCAGCGCAGCCTTTGGCCGAGGTGATAGGACCGGATCTGCAAAGTGGTGCGCTCGTCTGGTTTGCGCCCTACGAGACGGTGCATGCCCAGAACATCCGCCGCACGTTGGCGCTTCTTGCGACGCCCTAGTCTGCGGCAGGATTGGCGCCGGGATTTGCCCTAAGATGGCAGAGTGTTGCCAACGGTAAAGTGTCGTCATTGCATCGCAAGGCTGCGCTATCGCATATCACGCCGGAACTCTGGCAGAACAAGGCGAGGCCAGCCAGAATCAGTGACCCGATTTGCCTGCGGCCTGACGGAACGCTTCACGACGACAGTTCCCTTCAAGATGACCTGACCGCTTCCCTACGAAAGGTGTGTGCATGAAACTATTGATCAACACGTCAACGATCCTGTCGCTGGCACTCTACGTGGTGCCGCCCGTTGCGGCCCAGGCACAGGATCTGCAGACGGTGACGGTGGGTGACCAGCAGGTGATCTGCCTGCCCAACAAGGCGACTGCCTGCCCGGACGGCGCCTTTTGCGTCGTGGCCAAGAACCCCGACAACTGCCAGAGCAATGCCGAGAAGGCCGTAGCGAAAGCAGCAGCCGGCGACACCGCCGCCGCCGACCAAGCCGCCGCCGACCAAGCCGCCGCCGACAAGGCTGCTGCTGACAAAGCCATTGCGGATCAAGCCGCTGCCGATCAGGCTGCCGCTGACAAAGCCGCTGCGGACCAAGCTGCCGCCGATCAGGCTGCCGCAGACAAAGCCGTTGCGGACCAAGCCGCTGCAGATCAAGCTGCGGCTGATAAAGCCGCTGCGGACCAAGCCGCCGCAGATCAAGCTGCCGCAGACAAAGCCGTTGCGGACCAAGCCGCTGCTGACCAGGCCGCCGCCGACAAAGCCGCTGCCGATCAGGCCGCTGCGGATAAGGCCGCTGCCGGCACCGCCACCGCTGATCAAACCTTGCCCACGCCGCCCACCCTTCCGGACGTAACCCCATTCAAGACCGTGACGACCGCCTCGGGCACCCAAGTGATCTGTCTGCCCGACAAGGCCGCCGCCTGCCCGGACGGTCAGCTTTGCGTCGTGGCGACCAAGACCGCGAAATGCCTCTCGCTGGCCGAGAAGAAGGTCGCGACCCTTGACGCAACCCAACAACCGGCTGTGGACCCGGCCGTCAACCAACCGACCACGACCGAACCGCCGCCGGTCGATCAGGCGGCCCTCGACAAGGCCGCTGCCGATCAGGCCGCGATGGACGAGGCCAATATCGCCGCCGCCAAGAAAGCCCAGGCCGAGGCTGAAGCCAAGGCCGCCGCCGACCCGAACCTGAAGCCGGTCGAAGCGCCCGTGGCCGATGCTCAGGCGACCCAGACGCTGGAAACCGTTCTTGCCACGCCGCAGCCCGAAGCGGGCACCACTGCGGAGCCTGTCGCTCCGGTGGCAGCCGCGGCTGTCGAGGGCGCTGACCTGACAGCCCCGCTTAAAGACCAGCCGGTTCCGGCGACCTCGAAAGACGTTCTGGTCACGACTGAGACCCTGACCGACCAGAACACCCGCTCCTCCTCGCAGGATTTCGCGGCAGCACCGGTGGAAGTGGCACCGGGCAAGAAATCCGGCCTGTCGGACCTGGAAAAGGTGGGACTTGTGGCGCTTGGTGCTTTGGTCATCGGCACGATGATCAACAACAACAAGCAGCAGGTCGTCTCGAACACCGGTGACCGGGTCGTGGTCAAGCAGGAAGACGGCACCTATCAGGTCTACAAGGACGACAACTCCCTGCTGCGCGAGCCGGGGTCCAAGGTCACGACCGAGACCTTCAAGGACGGCTCGACCCGTTCTATCGTCCTCCGTGAGGACGGCAGCCAGATCGTCACGATCCGTGACGCCTCAGGCCGGGTGCTGCAACGGGTGGCCTATGACGTGAAGGGGCGGCCGACGATCCTGATCGATGACATGCAGCCGGAACGCAAGATTGACGTGACGACCCTGCCGAAGCCGAAAGCGGACCGCAACAAGATCACCGTCGACGGCGGGGATGCGGCGATGCGGGCGGCTTTGGCTTCGGCGGATGCGGAAGACCTGGGGCAAAAGTTCTCGCTGCGCCAGATCCGCACCATCAAGCAGGTGCGCTGGCTGGCCCCCACGATCGACGTGACCAACATCACGTTCGAAACCGGCTCCGCCGCGATCCAGCCGACCGAAGCGCGCAAGCTGGCCAAACTGGGCCGCTTCATCACCGACATGATCGACGAGAACCCCGGCGAGGTCTTCCTGATCGAAGGCCATACGGATGCGGTGGGTTCTGCGGCCTCCAACCTCGCGCTGTCGGACCGGCGCGCGGAATCGGTGGCCAAGGCGCTGACCGAGTATTTCCAGGTGCCGCCGGAGAACATGGTGGTGCAGGGTTACGGTGAGACGGAACTGGCGATCGACAGCGCCGGCGATGAACGCGCCAACCGCCGGGTTGCCGTGCGGATCATCACGCCCCTGTTGCAGCAGGCGGCAAACTGACCACCTGAACCCGGCGATCGCCCGTCGAGAGGGATCGTCGGAACCGCGGGACGGACCGACATGAGAAAGACGCCGCCGGAGGACCTCCGGCGGCGTTTCCTTTTGCGTTGGTTGGGGTCAGAATGGCGGCAGAGGTGACCATGTCAGATCAAGCCCGCTCCCCCGACCAGATTCCCGAAATCGCCCTCGACTGGCTGCGCGCAGCGCGGCAGCCTTGGCTTGCGACGGTGGTGGAAACCTGGGGCTCCGCCCCTAGACCCCCGGGGTCGCAGATGGTGGTGGCGGCGGACGGGACGATGATGGGATCGGTCTCGGGCGGATGTGTCGAAGGCGCCGTGGTGGCCGAGGCGCAGTCGGGCGGGCAGGCGCGGGTGCTGACCTATGGCGTGGCCGATGAGGAGGCCTTCGCCGTTGGGCTGGCCTGTGGCGGTACGATCCGGGTGCTGCTGGAACCGGTGGGAGAGGGTGCCACGGCCCTGCCCGAATCCCTTCTGAGCGATCTGGTCGCGTTCCGGGCGCAGCCACAGGCGGTGGCGCTGGTGACGGACATGGGCACTTTCGCCCGCCGCCTCGTGGCCAAGGGCCACGATCCCGCGGTCGACCGGGCGCTGGCCACCGATAAATCGGCGGCCAGCGAGGGCGCATTCGTGGCCGTCCACAACCCGCCCCTGCGGCTGTTCGTGGTAGGGGCCGTGCAGATTGCGCAGGTGCTGGTGCCGATGGCCCGGACCTTGGGTCATGCGGTAACGCTGATCGACCCGCGTTCCGCTTTCGGGTCGGCCGCGCGGTTTCCGGGCGAGGCTTTGGTGGAGGACTGGCCGGATGAGGCCTTGGCGCGGTTCGCTCCCGATGCGCGCAGTGCGATCATCACGCTGACCCATGATGCGAAGCTGGATGACCCGGCGATCGCCTTCGCCCTGCCGTCAGAGGTCTATTATCTGGGTTGTCTCGGGTCCACCCGCACCCATGCCAAGCGTCTGGAGCGGCTGCGGGCTTTGGGGTTTTCAGAGGCCGAACTGGCGCGGATCCATGCGCCGGCGGGGTTGAACATCGGGGCGAAGTCGCCGGCAGAGATTGCGCTGTCGATCCTGGCCGAGGTGACGCAGGTGTTGCGCAAGGGCTGAGGGCAGCTCTTGGGGCTGGCACCCGGGGCCAGCCCCGGACCCCGGAGTATTTCCAAAGGAGCAAATGGGGGCGCGGGGCTAGCCGGTTGTGCGGATCGGGTCGGCGAGGAGGCGCAGGCCGTTCAGGACGACGAGCAGGGTGCCGCCTTCGTGGCCGATGACCGCGAGGGGCAGTGGCAGGTGGAAGAAGAGGCCGCCTGTCACCAGCACCACCATTGCACCGATGGCGAAGGTCAGGTTCTGGCGGATCACGCGCATCGTGCGGCGGGCGAGGCGGTGGGCGGCGGCGAGGCGGGCCATGTCTTCCGACAGGAGGGCCACGTCGGCGGCTTGCAGGGCGACCTCACTGCCTGCGGCACCCATCGCGATGCCGACATCGCGTCTTGCGACACTCCTGGCATTGACACTCACACTCATACGTCTTCTCGGGCACGACTCACCCCCCTGTTGGAGAA
>CANBRQ010000083.1 GCA_947371955.1 Paracoccaceae bacterium
CGACAGCATCCAACATGCGACACGCGCAATCGGCGACTGGATCAGTTTCTACAACACCCGTCGCCCACATCAGGCGCTGGACATGAAAACGCCAACCGAGGCATTCGCCTTAGCGGCTTAACCTGAGCAGATTCAACTGGGTCAATACACTTTGGTCTTCAAAGCCTCCCGCGGGATCGAGGATATCTATGAACTGACCTATATCCGCAAGGATGGCAGCCGCTTTCCGGCTGTTGTCTCGGTCACGGCTTTGCGCGATGCTCAGGACCTCATCATTGGCTATCTGCTGATCGGCACGGACAACACCGCCCGCAAAGTGGTGGAGGAGGAGCAGAAGAAATCCGACCAGCGTCTGCGCGACCAGCAATTCTACACCCGCAGTCGGATTGAATCCAACATCGACGCTTTGATCACCACCGACCCCTCTGGCATTATCACCGATGTCAACAAACAGATGGAGGCTTTGACCGGATCGACCCGGGATGAGTTGATCGGTGCCCCTTTCAAGGATTGCTTTACCGACCCAGACCGGGCCGAGGCCGCCATCAAACTGGTGCTGAGCGAGAAATCGGTGAGCGACTTCGAACTGACGGCACGGGCGCGCGATGGCAAGGAAACCGTCGTGTCCTACAACGCCACCACCTTATACGACCGCAACCGCACCCTGCAAGGCGTGTTCGCCGCCGCCCGCGACGTGACCGAACGCAAGCGCGTGGAACTGGAATTGAACGAAGCGCGCGCCGTCGCCGAAAGCGCCAGCCAGACGAAATCGGACTTTCTCGCATCAATGAGCCACGAAATCCGCACGCCGATGAACGCCATCATGGGCATCGCCGACCTTCTGGCCCAGACGCATCTGACGGCGCAACAGGACAAATACGTGCAAATCTTCCGCCGCGCGGGCGACAACCTGTTGAACCTGATCAATGATATTCTTGACCTGTCCAAGGTCGAGGCGTCACAGCTTGAACTGGAACAGACCAACTTCGGCCTGATCGACCAGATGGAGATCGTGATGGAGATGGTGGGCGCCAGGGCCAAGGAAAAGGGTTTGGCGCTGCTGTGCGAAATTGCACCCGACGTGCCGAAGAACGTCGTTGGCGACCCGACACGGCTGCGTCAGGTCTTGATGAACCTTCTGGGCAATGCGATCAAATTCACCAGTTCGGGCACCGTGTCCTTGCGGGTCACGCTGGATGGTGAACCGGCAGCCCCCACCTTGCTGCGCTTTACTGTGCAGGACACCGGAATTGGCATTCCCGCCGAAAAGCTTGGGCGAGTGTTTGAACGCTTCATCCAGGCTGACAGTTCGACCACCCGGCGCTTTGGCGGGTCTGGATTGGGGCTCACCATCTGTAAACGGCTGGTCGAGTTGATGGGCGGCCAGATCTGGGTCGAAAGTGCGGTCGACGTGGGCAGCCGGTTCAGTTTTGCCGTCCCGTTGGAGGTGCAAACCAACGAAACCCATAAGGCGGCGGTCACCGAAGGGGCAAGCTCCGATCAGCCACTGGCCCCTTTGCGGATTCTGCTGACTGAAGATTCCCCTGACAATTGCACGATCACCTTGGCCTATCTGGAGGCGACCCCCTACATCGTCGAGATCGCCGAAAACGGAGCCATGGCCTGCGACATGTTCCGGGTCGGGCAATATGACCTTGTGCTGATGGATCGCCAGATGCCGGTGATGGACGGCCTTGCAGCCACCCGCACCATCCGCGCCTGGGAGCATGAAATCGGCCGAACTCCCATTCCGATCATCGCGCTGACCGCCTCAGCCTTGAAGGGGGACCGTGAGATGTGCCTAGCGGCCGGGTGCACGGCCTTTCTGACCAAACCCCTGCGACAAGAGGTCTTGTTGCAAGCCATTCGCGAACACAGCGTCAACACAGTTCTGGCGCCCGGTGGCGTCAAATCAGTGCCAGGCCGGGCGGGCTTCAGCCTGGACCGCATCGCACAGCGGTCAGCGCTTTATCTGGTAAACTGTCGGGAAAACGCGACCAGAATGCTAGCCGCCCTGGATCAGTCCGACATTGAGGCCGTGGCCACGCTTGGCCACAACATGCGCGGATCGGGCAGTTCCTTCGGCTTCCCGCCGATATCCGAAATCGGCTCCGTCATCCAGTTGGCCGCAGAGGCCGGATCCTACAGCGAGACGAGAATGGCAGTTCTGACTTTGAGAGTCATCCTTGATGCCGTCGAGCCCGCTGCGGTGTGACCCACGCCCGTGTCGCAATGCTGATTTACCCGATGACGCGCATCATTATCCGGCCGAGGCATTTCGGAAGACGGACGCGGCAGTCTGAACATGGTCAAACGGCAAGATGCTGTCGCCATCGCTCAGTTCAAGGTATTCGGCAAGACGCACGCGGCCCCGGTTCACCCGGCTTTTTACCGTGCCCAAGGCACAGCCAATGGTCGCTGCGGCTTCTTCATAGGAAAACCCTAAGACACCGACCAAAACCAAGGCCTCTCGATGTTCATCAATCAACTTGTCAAAGGCGCGCTGAAAATCGCGCATTGCAAGATGGGCATCATGATCCGGCTTCTGCGATAGCCGACCCGCGTGGATGCCATCGCTGTCTTGCACATCGCGCCGATGTTTGCGCAGGTCAGAATAGAAGACATTGCGCAGAATGGTGAACGACCAAGCTCGAAGGTTGGTGCCGGGGATAAAGCTTTCGATGCTTGTCCATGCGCGCAAAACCGTTTCCTGCACAAGGTCATCTGCAGCGCTTCCGTTGCGCGTCAGGCTTATTGCAAAAGCGCGCAGGGCAGGAAGATGGGTGATCAGTTCGTCGCGCGGGTCACCCGCCGTCATGGCGCGGCGTCCTTGTCACGCAACTGCTTCAAAAGCGCCTGCAGGTGATCCGGGATTTCTTCTTTCAACGTCGGCGCATAGATACGTCGCAGGTTTTCATCGATCTGTTTGGCGACGCTGGACGAGATCGTTTGGGGCATGCTGGGTTTGCGTGGCATTGTTTTGATCATCGTCCTGGGAATTATTTTTCGGATGGCGGAACGAAACGCGTGATCCTTCGTTTGGTTCCGTAGGTGCGAAAATAAAGGGGCACAGCATGGCAAGCGGAACGACCTTGGCGACCGGGAAGATCGATCTCTCAAACTCCATTGGAGCAGATCTGCCGTTTCTGCGCCGCTATGCGCGGGCTTTGACCGGCAACCAGACCACCGGCGATCGTTACGCCGCTGCGACGCTTGAGGCGATTTTGGCCGATCCTTCCCTGTATCACACCAGCATCAGCCCAAGGGCGGCCTTGTTTCGGACCTTCCACGTGATCTGGTCGAGTGCGGGTGCCCCGATTGCTGAAGACGACAGCAATTTCCTTGAACATCGTGCCCAGATGCACCTCAGCGGTCTGACCAAAGACAGCCGGGAAGCGCTTTTGTTGCATACGATCGAAGGCTTTGACCTGAACGAACTTGGCGATGTGTTGCAAACCTCGGCAGAGCAGGCCCAGAACCTTGTTCAGCAAGCCACGTCCGAAATGGAGAAATCCATGCGAGGCGCGGTGATGATCATCGAGGATGAAGCATTTGTGGCGATGGATATCGAAAGCATCGTGCTGGCAATGGGACACCATGTCACCGGCATAGCGCGGACTCATGCTGCGGCCCTATCGCTGGGTGCCAAGGAAAGGCCGGACCTGATCCTTGCAGATATCAGATTGGCGGACGAGTCTTCGGGGATCGAGGCTGTCCACGATTTGCTGGCCAGGCTTGGGGATATTCCGGTGATCTTCATCACGGGCTCTCCGAACCTTCTTCTGACGGGCGAGAGGCCAGAGCCGGCTTTTCTGATTGGCAAGCCCTACACCGAGGAGCAAGTCCGGTCCGCCGTCAGTCAGGCGATGTTCTTTGCCTCCACTGAAACGCTGAAACCGGTCATCCATCACCGTCAACCGGCATAGCCACCAGCGCAACTGCCTGAACCATTTTTGCCGACGCCAAAGCTTGTCGCATTTCCAGATACCCCGATTGAGGAACCCAAAGGCCTGACATGATCGACAATCCCGATCCTCCGAACAGTGAACCTCCAACCCCCGCCGAGAAGGCTTCGGCGAACGCGCAGGCTGCGTTGAATGACCAGCGTTGCCTTGTCGTGGGCATGGGGGCATCGGCGGGCGGGATAGAGGCGTTCAGCCAGTTCTTTGATGCGATGCCCGAAGACAGTGGCGCGGCCTTCGTCGTGGTCTTGCACCTTGACCCGACCCGGGAAAGCCAGATGGCCAGGGTTCTGGCGGCACATACCGCAATGCCGGTGGTGCAGGTGCAGGATCAGATGCCGATCCAGCCGAACCATGTCTATGTCATAGCCCCGGACCGCAGTTTGTCGGTGACAGCCGGTGTCCTGCATCTGACAACACCCGCCGAAAAGCGCGGGCACCGGCATCCGGTCGACGTGCTGTTCCGCTCGCTTGCCGCGGATCAGGGCGAACGGGTGATTGCCGTTGTTCTGTCGGGCACTGGCAGCAACGGCACGGACGGGTTGAAAGAGGTGCGTGCGGCGGGGGGTCTTATCCTTGTGCAGGATCCACAGACAGCAAAATTCGAAGGCATGCCGCGCAGTGCGATTGCGGCTGGCATGGCGGATCACATCCTGGCGCCCGATGCGATGCCGGCCGTGCTGGGCCGCTATTTCCGGAACGAATACATTGCGGAACCCAATGGCGGCGAGGCGCAGGACACGGAAGCGCAGCCGTTGATTGATCAGATCCTGACAGTCTTGCGCACCCGCACCGGACACAACTTTGCCAGCTACCGACGATCCACCCTCCAACGCCGCATTCAGCGCCGTCTTGGCCTGCGCAACATTGGCACGCTGGAGGCCTATCTGGAGGAACTGCGCACTGACCCGGCCGAGGCCGCCATTCTGATCAAGGATTTGCTGATCAACGTCACCAGCTTCTTCCGCGACGCCGAGGCGTGGCGAACGCTTGGAGAATTGGTGATCGCGCCCCTGGTCACCGCCCGCGAAACCGGTGCCGCTATCAGGGCCTGGGTTCCCGGCTGCTCGACCGGGGAAGAGGCCTATACCTTGGCCATGCTGATTGCAGAACATGCGACCTTGGCGGGCAAAGTCTTTGATGTGAAGATCTTCGCAACCGATGCCCGGGACGATAACCTGAATATCGCCCGCGACGGCGTCTATCCTATCGCGGCCATCACGGGCTTGGATGCCAACCGCCAACGCCGGTTCTTCGATGCGGCAGATGCAACCTACCGGGTCAAGAAAGACCTGCGTGCCACCGTCATCTTCGCGCCGCAAGACCTGCTGCGCGACCCACCGTTTTCGCATCTGGACCTGATCACCTGCCGCAATCTGTTGATCTACCTTGAACCCGAAGCGCAACAAAGCATCATCGCCCTGTTTCACTTTGCGCTGGAACAGGGTGCAGCCTTGATGCTGGGCAATACCGAAACTCTTGGGCGTCACAGTGGCGTGTTTGATCCCTTGTCCAAAAAGTGGCGCATCTATCGACGGTTGGGCTCGACCCGGCTGGATATCGTGAACTTTCCGGTGCTCCGCGGCCAACTCAGTCCGACGCGACCTTTGCCAGACGGTCACACTACCGCACTCCCTGCCTTGACGATCCCCGTTATCGATCTGGCGCGCCGCGCGCTGCTTGACAGGTTTGCGCCCGCGTCCGTCCTGATTGATCCATCCGCCCGCGTCATCTATTTTCACGGCTCGACCGGCGCGTTTCTGGAACAGCCGACGGGTGAGCCGTCCAGCGATCTGTTCGCCATGGCACGTGGTGGGCTTGACGTTAAACTGCGCAGCGCGGTGCGCAAAGCCAAAACAGACCTGTGCGATGTGTCGTTTGAAGCCATGCTGCCAGATGCCAAAGGCGAAGTCGTCGTCACGGTGACCGTGTCGCCGGTCAGCGGGCCGGGGAACGGGCACATGCTGATCAGCTTTGTCCCCGCAATGACCGGTGAGGTGCGCATCATTCAGGTGCCGTCGGACAATCTGTCTCAAGAGGCCGTCCTGCGCGATGAATTGGCGGCGTTACGCTATGAACTGCAAACCACGATCGAGCATCTGGAAACTGCCAACGAAGAATTGAAGGCATCGAACGAAGAAGCCACCTCCATGAACGAAGAACTGCAATCGACCAATGAAGAGTTGGAAACCTCGAAAGAGGAAATGCAGTCATTCAACGAAGAACTGCATACTGTCAACGGTCAGTTGCAGCACAATGTCCGCGAACTTGAGGACAGCACCAACGACCTGAACAATCTTCTGGCGGGCACCGAAACCGTTACCCTGTTCATCGACACCAAGCTCTGCATCAAATGGTTTACCCCCGGCACGCAGGTTCTATCCGATTTCAGAGCCTCCGACATTGGCAGGCCCTTGCAGCACTTTGCATTGAAGTTCGACGACGGCAACCTTTTGGCCGATGCGGAACGGGTCTTGCAGAAGCTGCAGGTGCTTGAAACCGAAGTGTCCAGCGGCACGGGCCGTTGGTATCTACGCCGGATGTTGCCGTATCGGACACTGGACAACCGCATTGCCGGCGTCGTGATCACGTTCTTTGATGTCACGGATAGCACTCTGGCCCGTGCCGCAAGCACCGAGGCGCGCATTCTGACCCAAGCCATCGTCGAAACCGCAGGTCAGCCGGTTTTGGTCATGGATGATGCCTTGCGGGTGATCCTGATCAACCCGGCGTTTGAACGGATGTTCGGTGTTGCAGCGCCCGCTGCAATCGGCCAACGGGTCTTTGATCTTGCAAAGGGCGAATGGAACTTGCCCAACCTGCGCGAACTGCTTGAGGCGCTGGTCCTGAACGGCCAGCCCTTTGACGGCACCGAGGTGGAACAGGTCTTCCCCGAGATCGGCCTGCGCCGCCTGGTCTTGAACGGTCGCAAACTGCTGCGCGAGGGGGGGCGGCCCAGCCTCATTCTCTTGGTCATTCAGGATGTTACGGACGAACGTCACGGGGAAATGGTCGCCCGAAGGCTGGCGGCCATCGTGGAGTCCTCTCGTGATGCCATCATAAGCATCGACCTTGCAGGCAAGATCACCAGTTGGAACACCGGGGCAGAGGTGATCTTCGGGTATTCTGCGGCAGAGATCGTGGGGCAGCCATTGGTCGCGATGAATGACCCGTCGTATTTGACGAGCTTGCCCGATTGCCTCGCGCATTTCCGCGCCGGCGGCGAGACATTGCACTATGAGCGACCTCGGATGCGCAAAGATGGCATCGCAGTCTGGGTGTCGGTGACGGAATCGCCATTGCGTGATGCCGAAGGTGCGCTTTTGGCAGCCTCAAGCATTGCGCGCGATATCACGGACCGCCGTTTGGCCGAACAGCATCGGGAAACCTTGGTCAATGAACTGAACCACAGGGTCAAGAACTCGCTTGCCGTGGTGCAGGCCATTGCGTCACAGACCCTGCGCGGCAGCCTGTCCCTGGCCGATGCCCGCACCGCTTTTGGCGCAAGGCTGGCGGCATTTTCGCGGGCGCATGATCTGATTGTCAGCAGCGATTGGTCCGGCACCGACCTGACAAGCGTCGTCCAAGCAATCATAGGTCCGCACGACGGAGAGACCAGCCGGTTTAGCGTCAACGGCCCGTTTGTTCCCCTTTTGCCGCAGGCCGCCGTGACGTTCAGTTTGGCCATGCATGAACTTTGCACCAACGCGGCGAAATATGGCGCTTTGTCAGTACCTGAGGGCCATGTGTCCATCGTATGGTCACTGACCGGCCCTGCCGAGGGTGCCAGATTCATCTGGACGTGGTCGGAAAGTGGCGGCCCCCCGGTGGTGGTACCGGCCCATCGCGGGTTCGGCTCCAGCCTGATCGAGCGGGTTTTGCCGATGGAACTCAATGGCGTTGTCAGCGTGACCTACGCGGCAAGCGGGCTGGTGTGCGTTCTGGAAGCGCCAATGCCGTCTGCGGTTGACGGAGTGCGGGTATGAAGTCGAATACCCAAGCCGATCGGTTCCTGCGGGTCCGGAACATCCTGACGGACCCGAAAACCAATTTAGATCAACTTTAAGCGGAACTTTATGGTCTCAGGCGCATTGGTGTCGTGAAAATCAGTGTCCGAACACGCTGACAGATTGGAGGCCAAAATGAACGTCCAAAGAAGTCCATTTGCGCGAAAACTTAGCACTTTCATCGACTTGTCTGAGCCGGAACTGAGTGTCTTGGCCAGCCTGCATGGACGCCGCAAGACTTACAGGGCCGGCACTGGCATGGTGCATCAGGGGCAGCCGGATCAGCAGGCCTATGTGCTGGCTGAAGGTTGGGCCTTCTCCTATCGCCTGTTGCCGGGCGGCAGTCGCCAGATTGTCGATTTCCAAATTCCGGGTGATTTTCTTGGTCTGCGCTCGATCATGTTCCGGTCTGCCGGCCAGGGTGTCGAGCCTGTGACACGCGTGCAGGCATCTCAGGTTGGTGCCAGCAATTTGAAGGACGTGTTTGAGCGCAACCCGCGCCTGGGTTCAGCAGTCCTGTGGGCAGCCTCGCGCGATGATGCGATGGTGGTGGAACATCTGGTCGGCGTCGGGCGGCGGAATGCGGTTGAGAGGACAGCGCACCTTCTTCTTGAATTGGGCGCGCGGCTGACGCTGGTGGGCCTCGGTACCAAGGCGGGTTACGATTGCCCATTGTCGCAATATCTTTTGGCCGATGCGCTGGGGCTAAGTGCCGTTCACGTCAACCGCGTGCTGCGTGACCTGCGCGAAGAAAACCTTGTGACGTTTCGGAATGGCCGGGTAGATCTGACCAATTTCAACGGTTTGGTCGCCCTTGCGAACTTTGACCGCGACTACCTTGATCACGAAGGGCCAGCGACCCAAAAAGCTCATTAGGGTCGAAAGTGGTTCTTGTTTCACAGCAGGACCATGACGGTCGCGGCAAGTGCCACGGCTGCCGGGAAGGCCTTGCGGCATCCGTCATATCGCACGGCACCCCTTCGACCGTCCTACCCAAAGGAAGGCATTTTCCGGTCACGTAGACGCTGGCGGAATGCACCCCACCGGAAAGCAGACGCTTCAACGTCCGACAGAAGGGTTGCAGGGCACCGCAGCGATGCGGAGCCCTGCAATCGTCTGGTCAGGTCACGATGTTCCAGTTCATCTTGACCCAGCCATCCTCGTCCATTGGGTAGGCATTCGAGCCGTCCTCGTTCATCTGCCACATCTCGACCGCGCCATTGGCTGGGTTGACGACCATCGCGTATTTGGTGCGGTGTTCGGCGTTGCCCCAGTTGCTGTCGGCAAAGATGATCCCGGGCGGCTCGCGCAGCGCAGCGTTGACTTGGGCTTGGCTGACAGCATCGCCATCCATGCCCTCTGCCGTCATTGCCTTGGCGATTTCGGCTTTGATGGCCGCCATTTTCGCTTTGGCCGGGTCAAGCAGGTCCAGTGCGTCCTTGGCGCGTTTGGTAACAACGGCAATCAGATCGTCAGGGACGCCAAGCTGTTTTGCCACCTTGTCCAGCTTCTTCTGCAGATCGGCAGCGGCGACAGGAGGAATGACATTGGCAGCGACGGCAGCGCCGACGCTGGTGTCGAAACCCTTGATGTCACCGGGGGCATGACCCGACCGCGATGCAGCGATCAGGCCCTTGACGGTGGCAGGATGGGTTCCGTTCTCGATCAACGGCCAGACATAGTCCATCCAATCGTCGGTGTTTGGCATGCGGTACTCCGCCATCAACCTGCGTGCTTCGTCCTTGGAGGTGACCAGAACCTCATCCAACAGGCCATCCCATTTCGCCTTGTCGTTGGTCTTGAAGGAATTTATGGCGGTGTCGACGTTCGGGCTTTCCACGATGGCGCGCATCTTGGGGTCGCCCGGCAGCAGCGAGAACGCATGGACGCCGTCGTTGCCGCCGTTAACTGTTGCCACCTCGGGGTCCTTGGCCGCAGCACTGCGCAGATCAGCATCGGCATTCCAGACCGTCTTCAGTTGGGCGCCAAGCTTGCGCATCAGAGCCTCACTGTCGGCAGACGGCCCAAGCGCGGTGATGGTCGGGGCCTTCTCGTTGAGAACTTCCAGAACGGCTTGGGAATAGCCGCCGTCCACCTTCTGCCACGGCATCGTATCTTCGCCGCCCCAGGCTTTTCCCTTCTCAGCCGTCTTCTTGGCGAATTTCTCGGTTCCGACATGGGCTGCCATCTTCTCGGCCATCAGGCGCGCCGTCTCGCGGCGAAGGTCGTCGGGTTCGCTTCCGAACTCCTCCTTCCACGCCAGCATCACCGTGCCATGGACCAAAGCGGCATATTTCTTCTGATCATCGACCTTGATCCAGTCTTCCGGGCTCGAAATGCCGCGAATGTCGTAAAGATAGAAACCGCCGCGGCTGGAACTGCCATCGGCCGAAACCTTGGACGACTTCAGGGATGCGTCAAAGGCGTGCTTTGTCCCTTCCTTGAACAGTGTCTGATACCGCGCAAAGAGTTTGGTTCCGATGTCATCAAGCGTGGCGTTCGGGGCAGTGATGCCAACATCCGCCTTCAGGTTCGTGACGATTTCGGTCAGATCCTCCTGGAAGGCAGCCCCCTCGACCAGTTGCAGGTTCTTCAAGTTGGTATCCACCGAAGAGGCTTCGGCCATGGCTGTCAGCGTATACTCGTAAGCCCGCAGCAGCCGGTTGTCCTCGCCGCCGGTATAGGCGTCGTAGCAGGCGTCTTTCAGGTCCTGCATCTGCATGATCTTGGGCCGGATCGAGGCACAATCGTTCTGCAGCGTTTCAAGCGCTTTCAGGTCCTTGCGGCGTTCAGGGTCCGAGTCGAGGCGGGTGTCCTTGGCCAAGGCGGCAGCGGCGGCCTCGTACTTGGCCTGCTTGGCCATCTCGGCTTCGGTCAGGCCGACCTTGTCCATCGCGAGTTGGCGGATGACCAGCCCGGGCTCAACCTGGAAATCGGCGGCAGCGCCGACCTCGTCGAAGGCGGCAAGTGCGGTCTGCGCCGCACCAGCGCGTGTCGCGGCTTCGGCATCGACCACGGCCTGGTCTGCCATGGCCCAAACCACCGCGTCTTCCAGCGTCGCTCCGGTGTCCTTGATGCGTTGCTCGGTCGCCGTGCGGACCTTGGCACGATCGCCATCAGCGGCGATGCCCGCCATCGCCATTTCAAGCGCAACGGCCTTCTTCACGTCGCCGCCATTGGTGCTCAGTTGCGCACGGGCCGCCTTAAGCACGGCTTCACGGCGTGCCTCGTCGCCGATCGTGGCGACGGCTTTCAGCAGCGCCTTTTCGTTCTGGTTCGTCTTGAAGGCGTCGCTGGCCTGCATCGCCTTCAGGGCCTTTTCCATCGCGGCTTCACGATCGTCCGGGTTGATCCCCAATGCCGTGAAGCTTGCCTGAAACGCCGGAGCCTCGCCCAGCTTGGTCTTCTTGGCCGGGTCAAGCCCGCCGCCATTGGTCGACCCCAGCAGAATGGGATCATCCGCGCGCGACAGCGTGATCGTGCTGGTGTTCAGGGCCGCATCGCTCATCCGGGCTTCGACCGGCATGGTCACAAGCTTGCCATTGACGGTTCGGGTGATCGCCCCCTTGGACAGCATGTCGGACATGTCCTTGAGGTAGGTCTTGGGGTCCGTGTCATGGACATTTGCCGCAACCTGAGTGGCAAAGCAGGACCCCACATCCTTCTGGCGCAGTTCCGCCATCAGCGAGGCAAGGGCTGCCTGCCGGGCCATCGCGGCGGTCACCTCGGTGCCGGCCTTCAGGCCCAAGGTCGCGCAGACCAGTTTGGCGGCAGGGCTGCCTTTCTTTGGAGCCTGAATGTTTTCCAGAAGCTCTATCGCCTCGGGGTCTTCGCGCAGGCGGACCAGCGCCCGCGCGGTCTGACGCGAAGAGGGGCTGTCGCCGGCCAGTTCCTCGGGGTCGCAGGCGTAAAGAGCGGCCAGTTCCAGCCGACCATCCTCGGTGATCAACCGCTCGGCCAGCTTTCGGGTCTTGTCGACGTTTTCGGCATCCTTGGGCGGCTGGATCATCGTCGCCGCATGATCCCGCACAACCCGGCTTTCGTCGGCAGTCTTGGTCAGCGGGCCCATTGCCATCTGGCGGTCGTAGCTTTCCTTGAACTCGCCCCCGGCCATCATCAGCACTTCACGGCGCTGGTCAGCGGTCTGTCCACCCACCTTGAGCATGTTGGCCACAAGGGTGCGGCGCTTCTTCTCGGCCAGATCCTTGGCTTCCTTGTTGAGGTTGGCCGCCTTCAGCCCCTCAATCACGCCCAGCGCCCGCAAGGCCCCGGCTTCATTCCCCACCAAAGCCACGGGGTCGATGTCATGCAGCAGCTTCAGCACCGGCACCAACTCGACGATATCTGCCACCATGCTGCGCAGGTGCTCGACCAGTTTTTCGGCTTCCGCGAACTTGTTGCGGTCGGCCTCAAACGTCGCGTTCTTCTTGTGCTCGCGTTGATAGGCCAAGCAGTTGTCGATGCCGCGCTGGAATTGCGTCAAAGAACCTTGGGCGAAGGTCATGTCGGACGAGGCCATGACAGTGCCGTAAAGGTCGTCCAGCAACCTCGTCTCCTGCAGCAGATCCTGCAGGCCCTTCGAGGTTCTCAGCGAATTGCTCTTCTCCATCGCCGCTTCGATGCCGCCGATGGTCAGTCCGTCATCCTTGCCGGCAGAGGGCAGGACCGGCACTTCGTCGCGGCCAGACTGACGGGTCTCTTCGAAGACCTCTTCGCGCGCTGTGTCGCGGGTCGCTTTGGCCTTCAGGAAGGCGTCGGCCTTCTTGGTGACATCCTCCAGATCAGCCAAGGCCCCGGTCCAGTCATTGACCTTGGCCTTGTTGCGCATCGCGGCCACGGCAAGGTCAAAGGCGGTCTTCAGCAGATCAAGGGCCGGGTCCAGCGGGCCACATCCCTCGACAGCGTCGAACTTGGAGGCCACGGCACCCGATTGCGCGGCGTATTCCGTCCGCTGGGCGACATAGACGCGGCGGGCTTCCAGAATGCGGGGCACCAGATCAGCCAGATCTTCGGCCAGCGGGATGGCGGTGGCATAGTCCCGCGCCTCCTCGGCAGGCTTCAGCAGCCCCAACTTGGTGCGCATCTCTTGCAGCATGACGCCGATGGCGGGCGTCACAGCGCCCAGTTTCAGTGCCTCGGCCAAGGGGCCCTTCAAAGGCTCGTAAAGCTTGTCGAAGCGGGCCTTGCGGATGGCGAAATCGGCATGGGCCTTTTCGGCAGCCTCGATGGCCGAACGCCAGGCAGGCACTGCGGCCAAAGCCTTGGTCCAATCCGCCAGGTCCGCCTGATCCAGAGCCGCCGTGACGGCCTTCTGCAAAGCCTTGATCAGCGCATCGTGGCCGGGGGCCTTGGGGTCTAGGTCCCGGATCCTGTCGCCCCGTTCGCCCAATTCGCGGGCGGCCAGCTTGTACTGGCCTTCCACGTCCAGCATCCCCTGCCAGGCCTTTTCCAGCACCGTCAGCGTGCGGACCCATTCCGGCAATGCGCCGCGCGCCGCGATCCAGTCCTGATCCGAGGCGGCCGTGACCGCTGCTTCCGCCGCCTTCTGGTAAGCCTCCAGCAGCGGTTTCAAAGTAGCATTGTCTGGCGGCACATCGTTCAGACCCTGCGCGCGCGAGGCGATCCGCCCCTCGGCCTGCTGATAGTCCGACTTGGCCTTGGCGACGGGTGCGGCGTCCTTGATCAACTGGTCCAGCTTACCAAGTGCGGTTCGCGCCGCATCAAGGGCATTGTCCTTGACGCCCTGCACCACATCTGCGGCCAGTTGCCGGGAATCAGCCACGCGGCGCGGAAGCACCTCCAGCGCGGTCTTGATGGCTTCACCCTTGGCTTTCAGCTCTTCCAGCAGCGCCTTGCCATTCAACGTATCAGAGACAACCTGCCCCGAGCCTTCCTGCGCTTCCGTCTTGGGCGCATCGGCAGCCGCCGCGATCAGCTTCAGAACCACATTCGCCGCCTGGATGGCGGCCGCATAGACTTCGCCAGCCGCCTTTTCGGTGGCAAGCGCCCAGACCGCCCGCATCTTCGACAAGTCCCCCTTGCCATCGGCAAGCGCCTGGTTCAGCAGCGGCTCGACCTTGGCGCGCAGGGTTTCCCAGGCTTCGGCAGGATCCGGCGCGACATCACCGCCGGTCGGCCTCTCTCCACCGCCCTGATCGCCCGAGGGGGCACCCGTCGTAACGGTGGGGGCATCGCCCGCTTCAAACTCGGCACCGCCCGGCGCCAGAATCTTGACGCTCATCGTCAGCTTGTTGGAGGACAGGAATTCCTTGCACTTCTTCTTCATCCCGCTGGGCGGGTCGATGTCGCAGGCGAAGGTGATAACCGAGCCATCGACCGTGACTGTCCCGCTGCAGGACTTGGAGATGTCTACACCCTCCGCCTTGCGCGCCTGCCTGTACAGCACATCGGCGGCCTTGATCTTGTGCATGATCAGCGCGGTGTCTTCGGCCTTCTTGCCCAAGGCGAGGCCAAAATTCACCGGCCCTTTGCGCGCATTTCCAATTTGGACTTTCAACTCGTTAAGACCATCGGTGTCGAGCGGCATGCGGTGACCTCCTGTACAAGCGGTGTTCGGCCACGCGCGGGCCCTGCGGAACTTGGTCGGCAGGGCGGCTGTCGCCGATGAATCAATTCCTGCATCGTGCACAGCAGATGGGCTATCGTAAACCTTTAGTTGAAAAACAATGCCAAAAGGTAAAATCCTGATGGCCAGATTATCTTCGGCGCAACGTGGGCGCCATGCGGGCAAGGCCCGCCCGAACGCGTTTGCCGTCATCATCGGGACGGCCATTGAACTGAAAGCCCCCCGGCCCAGTGCGGGCCGGGGGGCGTAGCCTCTCCTGTCTATGGCCTGATCACAGGAAGAAGTCGGCTTCGGTCAGGGATGTGCCGCCAACCAGCGAGTCGATGGTGAAGACCAGATCCGGTACCGCATCCGCGTTGCTGAAGGCGCTGATCACGGTCGCCCCGCTCACCGTACTCACCGTGACAGCCCCGATCCCGTCGAACACCAGCGCAAGGTGGAAATTCGCGGAGTCATCGACCAGCAGGCTGGAGAAATCGAGCTTGTCGACGCCGACTTCAAACGAGGTGATGTGGTCGGTCCCAGAGAAGGAGTTCAGCGAGTCTGCCGTGGTGTTGAAGACAAACACATCCGCCCCCGCATCGCCCGACATCACATCTGCCCCGGTCCCGCCGATGATCGTGTCATCGCCCTGACCGCCGGTGATTGTGTCGGCCTCGGTGCCGCCGTCGATCAGGTCATTCTCTGTGCCACCGTACAGAAAGTCCGCCCCGGCATCGCCGGTCAGGATGTCAGCACCCGCTTCGCCAAACACCCGGTCAGCCCCTGAACCGCCATGCAGCACATCGCCCTCGGTCCCGCCAGAGATCGTGTCCTGATCGGCACCGCCGAACACGGTGTCGGCCCCGGCATCACCCAGAAGCAGGTCGCGTCCGGCATCGCCATTCAGCACGTCATTGCCTGCATCACCGTGGAGTTGGTCGTTTTCAGAACCGCCCGACAGCACGTCATTCTCGGTGCCACCGGACAGGGAGTCGGCCCCCGACCCGCCATTGACCGTATCGGCGCCAGTACCCCCGAACAGCTTGTCAGCCCCTTCGCGCCCTTCCAGACGGTCGTTGCCCAAAGCGCCTTCAATACGATTGGCCTGCGCATCGCCCGAGATCACATCGGCATTGATAGTGCCGATGACATTCTCGAACCCGGTAAAGGTGGTGTTGAAGGCATGGCCCACGGTCAGGTCGATAGTGATCGGCAGGATCGGGAAAGTGATGGAGCGGGGAATGGCCGAGAAGTCGATCGTGTCGACGCCGCCGCTACCATCCATCACGTCCACGTCGGTGCGGCTGTCGACCTTCACGATGTCGTCGCCGGTGCCGCCGGTGATCGTATCATTGCCCGCGCCGCCCTGCAGGACGTCGTTGCCTGCACCGCCGTCCAGAAGGTCGTTCCCGGCATCGCCGAACAGCACGTCATTGCCGAAGCCGCCAAAAACGCCGTCATTGCCCGCATCGCCATGCAGCAGGTCATTGCCATCGTCGCCGGACAGTACATCCTCCTCGGTGCCGCCCGAAAGAGTGTCCTGCCCGTTGCCGCCGATCAGATTGTCCCTGCCGGCATCGCCCGACAGCCGGTCGTCATCGTCGCCGCCCTGAAGAACGTCATCCTCGGTGCCACCGTTCAGCGTGTCGTTCCCGTCACCGCCGTTCAGGGTATCGCTGCCGCCAGCGCCGGAAATGCTGTCACGGCCGTTCAGACCCGACAGGAGGTTGGCGCCGTTGGTGCCGAAGACGGTGTCGTTGAAGTCGGTGGCGATCAGGTTCTCGATCCCCGACAGGCGGTCACCTTGGGCAAGGCCGCCAGACTGCGCAGCACCGCTGGCGAGGTTCACAGTGATGCCCGAGACCGACAGCGAATAGTCGATGGTGTCGACGTCGGCACCTCCGTCGATCGTGTCGCTGCCCTCGCCGGCGATGATCAGGTCATTGCCCGCATCGCCGTTGATCACGTCGTCGCCCGAGCCGAACAGCGGCATCGACCCATCGGTGATCTTGTCATTGCCGGTGCCGCCGAAGACGGTGTCGTTCCCATCGGTGATCAGGATCGTGTCGTTGCCGTCCAGACCCGCGACTTTATCGCCGCGAAGGCCGAAGATGCCGAAGGTGAATTTGTCGTCCAGCGTGTTGTTCGCGTTGGTGCCAATGATGTCAGCCATGTCCGTATTCCTTCATGTTTTGGGTTGGGGTGGTGTATGTTTTCGATGGGTTAACCTTGCCCTGATCCGCAGCGCCGCGCTGTTCCCCGGGGAACAGGGCTTGCCAGCGGGCCGGGCGGGGCCCCAACATGTGCTGGATGCTTCAAGGAGCGCCGATGGACGCCAAAGCCCCGAAACCGTCGTTCTGGCGGTCGCTTGATCTGTTCGCGGGGCTGGCGCCTTCCGCGTTGGAGGCTTTGTCAGCCATGGCGCAACGGCGCCAATGGGCGGCTGGCGACGTGATATTCCTGCGCAATGATCCGGGCGACTGGATGGTGGCGCTGGCCGAGGGTCGAGTGAAACTGACCCTTCTGACCCCGCAGGGGCGCGAGTTGATTCTGCGCCATGCCGAGGCGGGTGATACGCTGGGGGAATTCGCTCTGGTCGATGGCGATGTCCGCTCGGCCGATGCGACGGCTGTGGTGCCGGTGACGGGCTGGGTGCTGGACCGCGCGCGCTTTGGCAGTCTGGCCGCCCGGCATCCCGAACTCGGCATGGCCGCCGCCCGCTATTTCTGCCGCCGCCTGCGCGAGACAACCGACCAGCTTGAGGGGATCGCCCTCTATCAGCTTGAGGCGCGGCTGGCGCGGTTCTTCCTGTTCGCGCTGCGCCAGATCAACGGCGACGACTTGCCCGCAACCGCAGTGCTGCGGCTGGAAATCAGCCAAGGCGAATTGGCCGCCGTGGTGGGGGCCAGCCGCCCGAAAGTGAACCGCGCCTTGCAGGGCCTGCAGGAATTGGGTGCTTTGGTCCGCGCCGGTGAGGACTGGGACGTCAACGTCGCCGTGCTTCGGCAAGCCGCTGATCCGGAGGCGTAATGCTGTGGAAACTGGCGACGCTGTGTCTGGGCCTGGCGCTCGCGTCGCTTTTTGCCGTGGCACCTGCCGCGCTACAGGACTGGCAAGAGCGTCTTTTCGACAGGATGCTTGCCGCGCCCGCTGACAAGGGCGTCATCGTGGTCGATATCGGCGCCATGGATGAGACCGAGGCGCCGTGGGACCGCTTTGCCACCGCACGGCTGGTGATGAAGTTGCGTACCGCCTCTCCCAAGGTTATCGGGTTTGACATGCTGTTCGCCGGCTCCTGTGACGGGCCCGCAGCCGAGGCTTTGGCAACCGCCCTGCGGCACGCACCGGTGG
>CANBRQ010000084.1:0-17817 GCA_947371955.1 Paracoccaceae bacterium
TGTCCATAAATATTCATGCCGTACATGCAGCACCCGCAGCCGGGGCGGTCGCGGTCAGTGATGTGCAGATGGCCACACTTTCGGCCGCCTGCGCGGGCGGTGCCGGAAGTTCGGCCTGCACGATCGCGCTTCAGGCGCTGGTCGCGGCCTTGACGGCAGCCAATCCGGAGGCGCCGATGGCAAACGTGATCGGCGCAATAGCCGGACGGGCTGCGGAGTTGTCGAACGCGGCCATCGCCAACCCGGGACTTGCCTTCAACCCCGCCGCGGTAGGGCAGTCTCTGAAGGCATTGGCCAGCTTTGCCTCCAGCGCGGGTCTTGCCGACCTTGGCAAGACCATTGGGGCGATAGCCATGAATGTCGAAAGCAAGGTCAGCATTGATCTTGCCGCCATCGCAAGCGGGACGGGCAATGCCATACCGGCTAATCCGGCAAGCCCGGCCTGACAGCCGGGCCTGCCGGGACGAAAGACAAGAATGCGTGTCGCGACATTTCCATGAAGTGTCGTCCTCTGAATACATTGCCGATTTGCTGGAGCCTGATTGTGAGCAACATGGACAATCTAAGCGATATGGGCGGCACCAAGGTGCTGCCCGATCCCGCACCGACGCTCTACAAGCGCCCGGGTGCCCGGTCTCCGCCTTTGGCGGCTTTGCTTTACGCCCGCTTTGGCAAGCGATCGCTTGACCTTTTTGCCCTGGTTCTGGCGTTGCCCGTCATCCTGCCGCTGATCTTTGTCTTGGGGTTTCTGATCTGGCTGGACGGCGGCAGCCCGTTCTATTCGCAACTGCGCGTCGGGCGCGGCGGGAGAAGCTTCCGGATGTGGAAGCTGCGTTCAATGCGGGTGGATGCCGACGCGGTTCTGGCCAAGGTTCTGGCCGAGGATGCCTGTCTGCTGGCAGAATGGCAAAGCCACCAGAAGTTGAAGGTTGACCCGCGTATCACCAAGGTCGGTCGCATCATTCGCAAGACCTCGCTGGATGAACTGCCGCAACTTTGGAACGTGGTGCTGGGGGATATGAGCCTTGTGGGGCCTCGTCCCATCATGCTGTCGCAAAGAGCCATCTACCCGGGGCAAAGCTATTACGCTCTGCGCCCCGGCCTGACGGGGAACTGGCAGGTCTCAGCCCGCAACGAGTCGACCTTCGCCGACCGTGCCCGCTTTGATCAGGCCTATTTGGAGACGCTGTCGCTGCGCACCGACCTTGCCATTCTGATGAAGACGGTTAAAGCCGTGACCGGCTGCACCGGACGCTGATCAGATGGACGCACACTATTTGCCTGACCGCACCGTTTCTGCGGGGCAATGGCAGGGTGTTGACCCGGCTCAAAGGCTTGGCTCGTCAATCTCCGGGGGATTGATGACATGCGCATCCTGATTTTGGGCATCAATTATGCCCCGGAAATGATTTCGATCGCCGTCTATTCCACAGGTCTGGCCGAACAGCTTGCCGCAGATGGCCACAACGTTGAAGTGGTGACGGCGCTGCCCTATTTCCCCGCGTGGAGGGTGTTTGACGGCTGGCGCGGCCTGCGGTGGCGCAAGGGGGCAGGGCGGCCCAATCTGCGGATCACTCATTGCCCGCTGTATGTCCCGGCTAGACCGACTGGGGCAAGGCGCATCCTGCACCACGCCTCCTTTGCGCTGAGCGCCCTGCCCATCCTGCTGGCCGCAGCTATGTGGCGCAGGCCGGATCTGGTCTTTGTCGTGGCGCCTTCGATGGTGGCGGCTCCGGCGGGGCTTCTGGCAGCGCGGCTGGCGGGGGCCAGAACCTGGCTGCATATTCAGGATTACGAAGTTGACGCTGCCTTTGCGACCGGACTGATTGCGGAAGGCAGTCGGCTTGGCCGGATGGCCAAGGGTTTCGAGGCTTGGGTTTTGCGGCGGTTTGACCGGATCAGCTCGATCTCGCCGCAGATGGTCGCGAAACTGCTGGCCAAGAATGTGCCCGAAGCGCGCTGCGCTGAGTTGCGCAACTGGGCCGACCTGTC
Organism: Paracoccaceae bacterium; assembly: GCA_947371955.1. GTDB lineage: Bacteria > Pseudomonadota > Alphaproteobacteria > Rhodobacterales > Rhodobacteraceae > Stagnihabitans. The sequence continues at coordinate 1,993 of CANBRQ010000084.1, forward strand.
GCGGATCACCCCGCTTTCGGGCCCTTCGCCGCTTCGGGCCACGTTGGGCATCACGACCGCGCATGTGGCGCTGTATTCCGGCAACCTGGCGAACAAACAGGGGCTTGAGATTCTGCCGGCCGTGGCCCGGGCGCTGGTGCATCGCAAGGATCTGACCTTTGTAATCTGCGGCGATGGACCGATGCGGGCGCCTTTGGTCGAGATGTCGAAGGGTCTGGATAACATACGTTTTCTGCCATTGCAGCCGGTTGAGCAGTTGAGCAACCTCCTCGGCATGGCCGATGTTCACCTGCTGCCGCAGATCAAGGGGGCGGCCGATCTGATGCTCCCATCCAAGATGGCCAACATGCTGGCCTCTGGCCGCCCGATCCTGGCCACCGCCGAACGGCACACCGCTCTGGGCATCGAGGTGGAGGGGGCGGGCCTGCTGGTTGCCCCCGGCGATTTCGCCGCTGCTGCCGCGGCGCTGGAGCAACTGCTGGAGAACCCCGCCCTGCGCGAGCGCCTGCGCACCGAGGGCCGCGCCCGCGCTTTGGCCCGGTGGGACATGTTGGGCGTGCTGCGCCCGCTGCAGGACACGTTCCGGGCGCTCGTCCGCGAGGGAAAACCTAGACCGGAGCCTTTGCCATGATCAAGCCAGACGCGGTAGCCGTTCCGAACCGAAGGGTGGAACCGCATTGAAGCGGGGCCTTTTTGCTGAAGCGGCTTTCACAATCGGTAACGAGCAGCATTTGGTTTAGCCTTGTCATCGGCATGGGCGGGCTGACCGTCCTATTTCCCGTGGTGCTGACGTATTTCGGGGTGCAGCAGGTTCTGGTCTGGCCGTTGCAAAGCAGCGTTCCGGCCCTGCAGCTCTGGATCGATTTCGGACTGATACCGACGCTGTCCCGGTGCATCGCCGCAGCCCGGGGTGCCGGCAAGTCGGCGGATCTGCTGCGGGCCCAAACAGGAATAGTCGCCGCTGACGCAGACGGGCTACCGCTACGATTGAGCGCAGGGATCGGCACGCCGCGCAGGACCAATGCACTGACGGCCTTGCTGGCAACGCGGCTGGTTCTGGTGATCGGTACAGCGGCGATTGCGGGGGCTGTCTGAGGCCTAGCACATCCCGGGACCGGGTGGCTTGCCTGACCACAGCCGCCTCCGTCGTGACAAGTGACCGCTACGAAGTGCCTGGTGTTTCTCAGCTGAAGTCATCTTGGGTGTAGATCCCGCGCGCATCGTGAGCCCCCTCAGGTGCAACCATGGGCGCCCATCGCCACCGCTTGCGTGCCCGAGATCGTGTAATAGTTCCGGGTGATCAATCGGGCGCTGGACATGAACCAAGTGCGGATCTGACCGGGGTAATAGGCCGCCATGGTGGTGCTGATCCGCTCAAAATCCTCGCGGGGCAGGGGAATGCCGGGGATATTGGTGGCTGGGCCGTGGAAGCCCAGCGTCGCACCTGCCGCCACACAACTGTTGGGCAGCCCGAGATAGAGCGTGCAGGCCGAAACGCAGATGCCTTCGATGCGCACTTCGGTACCTTTCGCCCGCAAACGGGCCACTTCGCGGATGCGCCCATCTACGTCGCCGCCCAGATCATACTGGACGACTTGCACGGTGGCACGGGCAAAGGCCTCAACCGGTATCAAGCCGGGCCCTGCGATCAGAAACAGCCAGAACAACACCATTGAAAGCAAACGAGTTAGAGACAAACGTTTCCACACCCCGGCGCGAGAGCCGCAGGCGGGCAGATAGGTCGACATGGCAAGGTCCCCAGAAATGATGCGGATGCCAAGTTCAACTGGGTCCAGATAAGCTCAGAAAGCCCGTGGATTCGGTCTGAATTTTGGCATTGCGGCGAAACGGAAATGTTGTAATACTTTGATTGTCATAGATTTTTATATAATCTTTGGAGAATTGCGGTGGATTCCGATCTCGCGGATTATTCTTTCGTGGGTCGGCGTGACGAAAGATGTGGTATGGCTTTTGGGCCTGGTCATAAGGATGCCAATTGATTGTCTGGCTGGCACCGCCCGATTTGTTTTGCTGCCAATAGATTGGGCCTATTGTGCGACTGCTTCTTATTTCAGTCGCAGGGTGCAATCTTGGCAGGTCAAGCTTGTTATTTCAGGCGAACAGGCTTTCACGGTCACCAGTGGCTTCAGGTGGCTATCTGTAGCGCCTAAAGCAGACACTCTTTCCCCTTTCGAACCTTTTTAACCCGGGAATGGTGCAGCCTGGCCGGCGAACCTAAGCCCCCGGCTGGGTGGCCGGCTTGCTGTCTTTTGCAGCCCTTGCCGGATCACCAGCGCCATGATCGACGTGCCGGGACTGTCACCATGTACGCAGCTCGACTGGGCGACCAGGCGGAGCAGGCCGCCGGCGATCACCGGAATCAGGCCCGTTTCCCGAGATGGCCAGCACGGCGAGCATCGCTGTATTCTCGCCCCTGCGCCACGGGCCAAACCTTGCGCCGAGAACCGAGTTCAAGACGACCTGCAGCCCTCAGGTTCCCAGTCGGAAGGTGGCACGTGTCAACAGGGTTACGCCCGCACCTTCGGCAGTGTCATAGTAGGTAAAGCCCGTGCGGTTGGGGCGGCGGCCTTTCATCTTGACGGGAAGCCCCGAGATGGCCTCGGCTGCATCGGCGTCGGGTACTTCAAAGCCAAGGTGGAAGACGCCTTCGCCCTTGGTGTCGAGATGAATGCGCTGTGGGCTGGGGTTGTGGTCGGGCTGGCAAAGCTGCAACTGGATGTCGGGCAGATTGCAGATGCGGTATTGCATCGCCATGAAGCCTTCACGGCTGGGAACCTGCAAGTCCTCGTATTCGGTCAGCGGCGGATAGGCGACCCAAGGGCCGATGCCGATCGATTCGTAATAGGCTTGCGTCTTGTCGATATCATGCACGACGATGCAGACATGGTGCAGCTTGTCGAACGCGGGGTTCATCGCGGTTACTCCCTGACCGGAACGGTATAATTCAGGATGCGCCGCCCACCATCGGGATAGATCGTCTCGCCCGTGATATAGGACGCGTCATCCGAGGCCAGGAAAGCCACCACGCCCGCCACTTCCTCCGGTTCTCCCAATCGGCCCAAGGGCGTCCGGGCAAGGATCGCGTGCATCCCGGCGCGCTCGGTGAAGGCGCCCTTGATGATCTCGGTCGCAATCGTGCCGGGGCCGACGCCGCAAACCCGGATGCCATACGGCGCAAAGGCCACGGCGGCGGTCGATGTGACTTGGTTCATCCCGCCCTTGGAAATTGCATAGGTCGCCACACTGGGGTTCGCGAGGCCAGAGTTGATCGAGGACATGTTGATGATCACCCCGCCGCCACCCTGTTCGATCATCGCCCGGGCGGCCGCTTGCGTGCCAAGGAAAGCCCCTTTCAGGTTCACGCCGATCACGCGGTCGAAGGTCTCGGGCGAGACCGCCAGAAAATCCATCACGGGGGCGATGCCTGCGTTGTTCACCATCACGTCGATCCGGCCAAAGGCCTTGACCGCACCTGCCACCAGCGCATCGACCTGATCCTTTTCGGCCACATCCGTGACCACGGCCAACACCGTCTCTGGCGTTCCGATCTCGGCGGCGGCGGCGTGCAGACGGTCGGCGTTCACATCGGCAATCACCACCTTTGCCCCCTCCGACAGAAAGCGCACGGCGGTTGCGCGTCCGATGCCCTGCGCGCCGCCGGTGATGACGATGACCTTGCCGGAAAACCGCATGTTCTTCTCCTTCAATAGACGATGCTTTCGGGCATTGGGGTGCCCGACCGAATTCTGTGATAACCGAGCGGCGTCAGATCAAGGCTGACAAACCGACCGTGGAGGATGGTTTCCGCCACGCCGCGCCCGGCGGCGGGGGAGTGCATGACCCCGTGTCCCGAAAACCCGGTAGACAGCACGAGGTTGCTGATCTCGTCATGCCGCCCCACCACGCCGTTATGATCCAGCGCGTTGACCTCGTAATGTCCTGCCCAGGACCGGTCCAACCGCAGCTCCTGCATCGCGGGGATGCGGGTTGCGAGGGCGGGCCAGAAGACATCCTGCATCAGATCGTGGTGCGGCTCGAAATCGCCGGTCGCGTCGGGGTCGCGGTCGGCCGGAGGCTGAATGCCGCCGATAAAGCCATCGCCCTCTGCCCTGATCCAGATGCCGGAAGTGTCGAACAGCATCGGGAAGTTGGCGGCCCTCAGGGGCGCGCGAAAGCTGAATACGCTGCGCTTGCGCGGGCTGACGGGCAAGGGCTGGCCCAGCAGTCCCATCAGCGCACCCGACGCTGCCCCCGCAGCCATCACACACCAGTCGCAGGCCAGGCTGTCGCCCCCGGCCAGACGCACGGCGCGGATGCGGTCACCTCCCATGTCAAACCCCGCTACCTCGGCCGAGGCATAGCGCACGCCCAGATCCCGCGCCGCACCACGGACGAGTGACAGCAGCGACCACGCATCAAACCAGCCCTCGCCAGTGGGGCCAAAGGTGCCGATGCCCACACCGTCCATCGACATGTAGGGAAAGCGCTGTGCGATATCGTCCGGCGTCAAGGCCAGCACTTCAGCCCCCTCCGCGCGTTGCATGGCCGCGCCCGCGCTGCGGGCGGCAGAGGTCTCAGGCGAGCCAAGGATCAGATAGCCATTCTCGACATAGCCGATATCGGCCGTTGGCCCGAAGGTCTGCTTGATCCGTCGGAAGAAATCGACTCCGAACAGGCTCATGTGGATGTTCACCGGCGTGCCGAACTGGGTGCGGATCGCGGCGGCCGACAAGGCGGTGGAACAGAACCGGTAGGTCGGGTCTTTTTCGACCACCGTGATGTCACCGGCAAAGCCTTCACGGCGCAGGAACCATGCGGCAAAGCTGCCCATGATGGCCCCGCCGACGATAACAACCTGTTCGCTCATCTGATCACGAAGGGATTGGCCACCGTTCCGCCGGTGTCGATCCAGACGGTTTTGGTTTGCAGATAGGCGTTGATCGCTTCTTGCCCGCTTTCCCGACCGATACCACTGCGCTTGTAGCCGCCAAAGGGCGCCATGTAGCTGACGGCGCGGTAGCAGTTGACCCAGACCGTCCCCGCCTCCAGCGCCGCACTACCCCGCAAGGCGCGGCCCATGTCAGTGGTCCACACTCCCGCTGCGAGGCCATAGGGGCTGTCGTTGGCGATGGCAAAGGCCTCTGCCTCATCATCGAAGGGAATGATCGACAGAACCGGGCCGAACACCTCTTCCCGGGCGATCCGCATCTGGTTGGTGACGCCGGTGAAGATGGTAGGCTCGACAAACCAGCCGTCGCCAAGGCCTTCGGGCGCTTTGCCGCCCAAAACCGCTTCCGCCCCTTCGCCGCGCGCGATGTCCAGATAGGACAGCACCTTGGCGCGTTGGGCCCGCGTGGTGATCGGGCCAACTTGGGTGGCAAGGTCCGCCGGATTGCCGATCCGCGCTGTGCCTGCCAGCTTGACCACACCTTCAACCACCCGGTCATGCACCGACCGCTGCACCAACAGGCGCGAGCCTGCGATGCAGGTCTGCCCGGTGGCCGCGAAGATGCCCGAGATTGCCCCGTTCACCGCATTGTCGATATTGGCATCGGCAAAGACGATGTTGGCGGATTTGCCGCCCAGTTCCAGCGTAACGGTCTTGAGCCCCGCTGCCGCCGCCCGATAGACCGCCATGCCGCCCGGCTCGCCTCCCGTAAAGGCGATCTTGGCGATATCCGGATGGTTGACCAGCGGCACCCCCACCTCCAGCGGCATACCGGTGACGGTGTTCACCACACCGGGTGGGAAGCCCGCTTGTTCAAAGAGCTTCACGAATTCCAGCGTCGAGGCCGAAGTATGCTCGGAGGGTTTGATCACCACGGTGTTGCCTGCGGCCAACAGGGGCGCCAGTTTCCACGTCAGAAGCATAAGGGGCGAGTTCCATGGCACGATCGCCGCCACCACGCCCAAGGGTTCGTGGCGGGTGAAGGCGAACATGCCCGGCTTGTCGATCGGCAGGACTGCGCCCTCGATCTTGTCAGCCAGCCCACCGAAATAACGGAACCATTCTGGGACATAGCGCAGTTGCGCGCCCATCTCGGCGATCAGCTTGCCATTGTCGCGCGTCTCCAGTGCCGCCAGACGGTCGGCGTTGGCGGCGATCAGATCGGCCAGCCGCACCAGCAACTTGCCGCGCGCAGTGGCGGTCAGCCCCGCCCAAGCGGGCGAGCGGAAGGCGGCCTTGGCGGCAGCCACCGCGGCGTCGACCTGCGCGGGGCCATCCGCCGGGATCAGCGCCCAAGGCTTGCCGGTATAGGGATCAAAGGACTCGAAGGTGGAGCGGCTGTCCACCTGCTTGCCGTTGACCGTATTGTGAAACCGTTCCATCCCGTTTCCCTCTTTCAGCAGGTGCCAAGGCCAAGATGGGCGCGGAACCGGTTCTTGATGAACACCGCGTCTCGCGGTGGCAGTGAGCGCGGCAGGTTCTCGGCCTTGATCTTCAGCACAAACAGCCTCGGTCCCGCCGCAGGCTCGATCAGGCGCAAGGCCAGATCATCCACCTCTGCAAGGCTGCGAAGCTCCCCGGTTTCGGCAAAGCCTGCCGCTTCTGCCACCTTGTGTAAGGCAATGCCGCGCCCGGTGTGGCTGGTCTGCATGCCGGTTTCGCCGAAATGCTGGTTGTCCAGCACGATGATGTCAAGGTTGTGGGGTGCGGCCACCGCAATCGTTGCCATGGCCCCGAAGGCCATCAGCATCTCGCCGTCTCCGGTGATGACCATGACGCGCTTGCCGGGTTGCGCCTGCGCCAGACCCAAGCCGGTCAAGGCCGCCCCGCCCATCGCCCCCCACAGGTAGTAATTGTCCGCACTGTCGCCCGCCGCGTGAACGTCATAGCTGGGCGAGCCAAGGCCCGTCACCACCAAGGCCCCGTTGCGTGCGGCAAGAAGTTTGGCAACTGCCTCCCGGCGATCCATCGCATCCATTCCGCTCACCATTTCTTCTTGCCCAAAAGGCGCTGGCTGATCAGCACGGCAATCTGTTGATCGGCGTCGAAGGCCATGCCCGCCGCCTGGGCGACGATCTGGACCACGTCTGCACCGGTCTCGGCGCGCAAAACGGTGACGCCGATTGCCCGCAAGCACGCCTCGGTCGCCTGTCCCATCGGCATTTGCCAAGGGTTGAACTCGGCCCATTCGCCGCGCATCGTCACCAGCATCAGCAAGGGCGTCCGGGTCTGTACTGGCAAAGACAGCATGTTGATGCAGTTGCCCACACCCGACGACTGCATCAGCACGACCGACCGTTGACCGCCAAGCCAAGCGCCGGTGGCGATGGCGATGCCTTCTTCCTCGGTGGTCAGCACGTTGGTCTTGACCTCGGGGGCTTCATTGAACAGACGGATCAAAGTGGAGTGCCCGGCATCAGGCACATAGGACATCTGGCGGATGCCGGCAGCCTTCAGCGCGTCAAACATGCCTAGCGGCCAGTCTCGGGCCAGATCGCGGGGCTCGTCCCCCGTCGAGATCGCTTCAGCGACAGTCATTGCAGGTCTCCCGGTGCCGCAGTTTGACCTTCTATAGCCTAATCAGTGCGGGCCTAGGTCGACCCTTTTTATTGATCAGATATAGCGGTATTGTATAGCATGGAACTGTCCCAACTGCGCACCCTGATCCATGTCGCCGAACTTGGCAGCCTGTCCAAGGCCGCCGACCGGCTGCACATCGCACAGCCCGCCCTCAGCCGGCAGATCCGCCTGCTGGAGGGCGAGCTTGGCGTCCGACTGTTCGATCGGCATGGGCGCGGCATGGTCGTGACGGATCAAGGGCAGGATGTGCTGCGCCACGCGCTGCGGGTCATGGCAGAGCTTGAGGAAATCCGCGCTGCCGTTGCCGATGAAGATGCCCCGTTGCGCGGCCATGTCTCGATCGGGATGCCGCCGACTGTGGCCGACATTCTGTCCGAGCCTCTGGTCGCCGCCTTTCGCAAGACGCATCCAGATGCAACGCTGCGCATCGTCAGCGCCTATTCCGGCTATCTTCTGGACTGGATGCATCGGGGCGAGATTGATGCCGCCGTCCTTTACGACCCGAAATCGGCGCGCAGCCTGCGGGTTCAACCGCTGCTGGAGGAGGTGCTGTTCCTGATTGGCCCTCCCGGCTCTGGCCTGTCGCAGGACAGTCCGGTGGATTTTCGCGATCTGGACGGCGTGCGGCTGCTGTTGCCCAGCAAAGGCCACGGCTTGCGCGCAATCCTTGATAAATGTGCAGAGGATTGTGGCTTTGCCCTCAGTGTCCCGGTCGAGGCTGACAGCTATTCCACCCTGAAATCGCTGGTGCGCGCCGGGCATGGATCAACCATCCTGCCAAGAGCCCCGATCCACCGGGATCTGGCGGCATCTGACTTCTGCGCCGCCCCTCTGCAAAACCCTGTTCCGATGCGCCGCCTGATCCTGTCTTACCCCACAGACCGCCCTATACCACGGTTGGCCCGGTTCGCCGGGCAGATCATTGCCTCCAATGTGGCGGTGATGGTTGAACAGGGCGTTTGGCCCGGCCGGCTATCGCCACAGGAGGTTGACACGGAGCCACGCTTCGTCCGGCGGAAGTAGAATGGAACCCGTCTGCTGGTCTTTAGTTCGAGCAAAGTCAAGAACGGGTCAACAAATTGGCTAAAACCGCCTGAGAAGACTATGTGTTAGCAGCAAAACTCGCTTGGAACCGGGGCAAAGCGGTTCGGTAGGCGCTGAAGACTTAAAGCCCCTTTTCAGGCCCGCCAAGGCTTTGCGTTCTGGCCTGCAAACCGGCGCAGCGATTTCTGCAAATCCTCGGGCCGGAAGCCGCGGCCGATGAAGACGATGGTGCCATCTTCGCGTGCGCCGGTTTGCTCGGGCAGGATTTCAGGGGACTGCACGACTTTGCGCACAGTTTGCAGCAAAAGCCGCCCGGCCGGCGTGCGCAGCACACCTTTGACCCGGACCAGATCATTGCCGCGCGCATGCAGCAGGGCCGACAACCACATTGCAAAGGCGGACCAGTCAATTGACTCGTCAATCGTTAGCCTGGTTGGGAAAATCGCCCCTCGGGTGTCCTCATCCGACAAGGGTGGCAGAACCTCGGCTTCGGTATCTTCTGGCACCAGCGGCAAAGCGACCACCTCACCCAGAACTGCGCCTGATTGGGGCGCGGTGGGGGTCAGGTTCCGAAGCGTTGCGCGCAGACGGGTCAGGGCGGCAGGATCGGCGGCATCGCATTTGGACAGGATGATCCGATCCGCCGCGCCAATTTGACGGCGCCCCAAGGGTTCGGTTTGCAATTGGGCAAGACCGTGCAGGGCATCAACGACCACGATCGTCTCATCAATCACGATGTGATTGACCAGGATCGGATCGCCCTGAACCGCAGCCACAATCGCGCCGGGGTCGGCCAGACCGCTTGTTTCAAGCACAATCCTGTGCAGGCGCGTGGCATCCGAGGATATCCGGCTGCGCTGATCACATAGATCACGCAAGGCGCGGATCAGGTCAGCCTTGCCCGCGCAGCAGCAACAGCCCCCGGCCAGCAAAGTCAAACCAGCGGCACCGCCCAGAAGGGCATCGTCCACCGCCGTCTCAGCCGCTTCGTTCACCACGACATGCACGGGGCCGAAGGTACCGACGTGAAGCTGATGGCGCAGCCATGTGGTCTTGCCGGACCCCAGATAGCCGCCCAGAACCGTCAGCCTCATGCGGCCGTCTGCAACGTCAGTCATCATTCAGGAACGATGGATCCAAAGGATCAATCGGGCGGCCCAGCATACGTTCCGCCTCGGCCCAAAGGGCACCCAGATCGGCAACGATGGCCTGGCTGCCGGAAAGGGTGCCAAGCTGAATGCCCGGAACCATGCCGCCATCATGGGCGGTCAGCCCATAGGGCCGCAGCAGCTTGTCAAGCAGGCCAGCCCGGTGAAAGCGGGCGCGAAGCCGATCGCCGGGAGTGGCAGCGCCCGCCTCGGTCCAATGGCCGGGCACGGATGGATTGCCGCAGGCGTTGCACATTTTGCGCCCTTTCGGAATGCGGGTGCCGGTTTCCCGGCACCCGCTGTCTATCAGATCACTTCCGGACGAGCAGCGCCACCGAAGGGGAAGCGCACGCGGAAGTCGTTGGCGATATCTTCAAACGGGGCCCATTCGACGCCGGAATGCTTCGAGATATACTCGATCAGACGCTCCAGCATCAGCAGAACCTGCGGGCGGCCTGCCACGTCGGGGTGGATGGTAAAGGCGAAAACGGCATAGTCCATCTCTCGGTAGACCCAGTCGAACTGGTCGCGCCACATTTCTTCAATGTCGCGCGGGTTGACGAAGCCATGCGAGTTCGCGGCCTTCTTCATGAACATCATCGGCGGCAGGTCGTCGACATACCAGTTGGCCGCGATATCGACGAGGTCGATTTCCGTGCCGTGCTTCAGCGGGTGCATCCATTCCTTGGCAGTCTTGGAATAGTCGATGGTGTTCCAGCTGTCGCCCACTTTGGCGTAAAAGGGCTGGAAATCACGGTAGCCTTGGCTGTGGTCATAGGTGAAGCCGTGCTTTTGCAGCAGGGCAGCCGTCGAATTCGACATCTCCCACCACGGTGCCACGTAGCCACGCGGGGCGGCGCCGGTCAGACCCTTGATCAGCTCGATCGACTTCACAAGAACGTCTTCTTCCTGAGAGGGCGTCATGGCGATGGGGTTTTCGTGCAGATAGCCATGCGCGCCAACCTCGTGGCCGCCAGCCACGATCATCTCCATCTCTTTCGGGAAGGTCTCCAGCGAGTGGCCGGGAATGAAGAACGTGGTCTTCAGGTCGTACTTCTTGAACAGGCGCAGCAGGCGCGGCACGCCGACTTCGGTGGCGAAGATGCCGCGCTGGATGTCGGACGGCGAGTCTCCGCCGCCGTAGGAGCCGATCCAGCCAGCGACCGAGTCGATGTCGGTGCCAAAGGCGCAGTAGATCTTTTTAGCCATGAGGGTTTCCTCCTAAGATGTTCAGATTGCAGGCCAATTCGGGTCGGTCAGCGCCAGCGGATAGGCGAGGCCATAGTCAAGCGGCGGGCGAACCACGTATTTGCGGTCAAATGGCGCCCAGTCGTAGGACGCACCGGAACGGACGATATAGGGCCAGTCAGGCTGCGCGAAGATCGGGCGACCGATGGCAACCATGTCCGCTGCGCCGGTGGTCAGCGCAGCTTCAGCTTGCGGGCCGTCAGCAATGCCGCCGTTGGTGATCACCGGCAGGCCAGAGGCCTTGCGCAGAACGGTGGGCATCGGCGTTGCGTCGTCTGCCTGACGATTGTCGAGGTAGTTGAAGCTGGCCCAATGCAGCGCATCATAGGCAGAGCCCTTCAGCGCCGCACCGATCGCCTCGGCATAGGTCGTGCCGGGCCATGCGCCGACGAAATCATCCACGCCGTCCTGCGACAGGCGCAAGACGATCAGCTTGTCCGGACCGATCGCAGCACGCACCTTCTCGCCCACCAGTTTGGCGAAGCGGATGTTGTTTTCGGGCGAACCGCCGAATGCGTCGGTGCGCAGGTTGGTCTTGGGGTTGATGAACTGCCACAGCAGATAGCCGTTGGCCCCATGCACCTCGACCCCATCCGCCCCGGCATCCACCGCGCGCTTGGCTCCAGCGGCAAAACCATCCGCGATCTGGTGGATTTCCTCGACGGTCAGGGCGCGGGCGGGGCCGAAGGTGACTTTGTCCCATGGCCCGTCAATCGCACGGATCTGCTTTTCGTAGTCGCTGTCGGTGTACAGCGACCACCCTTCGCTTTGCGTGGCCGAGGCGCTGACCGGTGGCTGTCCGTTCAGCACGCGCGGATCGGAAACCCGACCGCCATGCATCAATTGGACGATAATCTTGCAGTCATGCTGATGCACGGCGTCAAAGACCTTGGCCCAACCGGCCTGATGGCTGTCATTGGCGATACCGGGTTGCGACAGGTATGCGCGGGACTGGAAGGCGTCCTGTTCATAGGTGCCTTCGGTAATGATCAAACCCAAGCCACCGCGGGCGCGACGGGCGTAGTAGGCGGCCATCTCGTCATTGGGCGTGCCGTCGGCTTCGGCCATCTGACGTGTCAGCGGGGCCATGGCGATGCGGTTGCGCAGGGTCAGCGGACCCAGCTTGATCTGCGAAAACAAGGTCGGGAAGGTTTCAGCCATCATTTATCCTCTGACAATCTCTTCTATGGCCAAGCCTGCCGCCAGAACCGCCCGATCTCGCCCATGCGGTGCCGAGATCATGAAACCGGTGGGCATCTGGTCCGTGTCAAACCCGTTCGGGATCGACAGCCCGCACCAATCGAGGAAGTTCCCCAAAGACGTGTTGCGCAGGGTCAGACCGTTGTGGCGGAAGAAGACCTCTTGGTCGGCCTCCAGCGGGGCTATCGGCATCGCAACCGTTGGCGTTGTGGGGCAAATCAGCAAGGCGTTGCCAAGTTTTTCGGCAACCGCGGCGATCAGGCGTTTGCGTTCGCGCAGCAGGATCGTCAGGTCCACGGCCGAGGTCTTGGCCGCGTTCATGATCCGGCGCACCACACGGGCATCCATCCGGGCGGCATCGGGTCCATGGATGCGGTCCCAATGGACATCCAGTGCCTCGATGGCCACAAGAACGGCGCGGTGGGTGATCAAGTCCAGCGTCTCGGCCAATTCGGGCAGGGCAAGGCGGCGCACTCTGGCTCCTGCCTTCTCCAGCCGGGCCACCGTGGCGTCGAAATTCGCAGCCACAGCAGGGGACAGTGTGTCCATCATCACGGCATCCGGAATGACGAAATCCAGTGCGGCAACCGGGGCGGCGTGAACGTCGGGCGCTTGCAGCCCACGCAGTACGGTATCTGCCAAGACGCAATCTTCGACGCTGTGTGCCAGCGGTCCGAGCGTATCAAGCGAGCGGGATAGTGGAAACACCCCGGCCATCGGATAGTGGCCGGTCGAGGTCTTGTAGCCCACCACCCCGTTGAACGCTGCGGGAATGCGGATTGAACCGCCGGTATCGGTGCCAAAAGCGATCGGCACGATGTCATTGGCAACAACCACGCCACTGGCCGACGAAGACCCACCCGGAGAGCGCGCGGGACCTGTTCCGTTCGGGTTGCGCGGGGTCCCGAAGTGGGGGTTCAAACCGATGCCGGAAAAGGCGAATTCCGTCATGTTCAGCGCGCCGACTGAGATCAGACCTGCCCGCGCCCCTGCACTGACCAAGGCCGCGTCCTGTTCTGCCGGCGGGTTGGAGCCAAGAACCACCGATCCCGCCGTCGTGACCCGGCCCTTGAGGTCGAAAAGATCCTTCCACGCCACCGGCACGCCATCCAGCAGGCTGACGGGGTTGCCGGACCGCAAACGTTCGCGGGCGGCGCGGGCCTCGGCCTCGGCTCTGGGACGCAGGGTTTGCGTGAAGATGGCCTTGTCACCAACCTCTTCGATCCGGGAGAAAACCTGATCCACAAGGTCAAGCGGGTCAAGCCGCCCGCTGCGCAGGTCTGAAGAAAGGGCTACGGCGGATGTCTTGCGCATGGAAAGCCCCTTAGTGCTTGATGACAGTCGAACGTGCAGCACGCCAGGCGACGAAGCCCTGCGTCCCGGCCGCAAACTGCCCGCGATATTTGTCGGTGTGGCCCTCGACCGCGATCGTGTCGCCGTTGGGCAGTTGCACCGCCATCTGCAGAATGTGCCCGATCAACTGGGCCCGCGTGATCTTGCAGGGGATCACGTTGGTACCATAGATCTGCCGCGCGTCTTCGGGTGAGGTTGTTCCCGGCAGGATATCTACAGCCTCGGCCGGCAGCACCAGAGAGGCCTGATTGCCCGCAGCCAACTGGTCATTCTTCTCGCCCGTCAACGGACCAAAGGCGGTTTCCAGCGTCACTTCATCGCCGCCCAGTTGGGTTATCTTCCCCGGTATCAGCGTGTTGGCCCCGATGAAACGGGCCACGAACAGGCTTTCCGGGCGGGTATACAACTGACGCGGCGAGCTGATCTGTTCCACCCGGCCCGCGTTCATCACGACGATGCGGTCCGACAAGGCCAAAGCTTCGGATTGGGCATGGGTCACAAAGACAAAGGTGATGCCAAGCTCGCGTTGCAGCAGCTTCAACTCGTTCTGGATGCTTTTGCGCAGGTTGGCATCAAGCGCGCCCAGCGGTTCATCCAGCAGAAGAATGTCAGGCTCCACCACCAGCGACCGGGCGAGCGCGATACGCTGACGCTGACCGCCGGACAGGCGGTTGGGGCGCATGTTCGCGACATCGGTCAGGCCCAGCTTGTCGATGATGCGGTCAACCTTGCGGTCGGCTTCCGGTGCGGCCATGCCTTTGACCTCAAGCCCGAAGCGGATGTTCTGGCGCACGTTCATGTGGGGAAACAGCGCGTAATTCTGGAAGATCATCGAGGTCGGGCGCTTTTCCGGCAGCAGGTCGTTGATCCGCTTGCCACGGATCAGAAGATCGCCCGAGGTTATCGTCTCAAACCCGGCAATCATCCGCAGGGTCGTGGTCTTGCCACAGCCGGATGGGCCCAGAAAGGCGATGAACTCGCCCTTGTCCACATCCATATTGAAGTCGATGACCGCGGGCGTTCCGTTGTCATAAACCTTGCCGATATGGGAAAGCTGCAGGTCGTAGGCCACTGGGCATTATCCTTGACGTTCAAGTCCGGTCGGGCAAGTCCGGTCGGGGTCCGCACCCCGACCGGCAAGTTTTTCAGATCAGGCAGACAGGAATTCGTCCCACTTGCTCATCAAGAGGTCGTACTCGTCCGGCCACTGGTGCCAGTAAGCGACGTTCGCCGCACGGGTCGCCAAGGAGCCGCCATCGCGCAGATCGCCTTCCTTGATGCCACGCTCGGCCGCGCCAACCCACGGTGCGCCTTCGTACCAGAAGGCATACTTTTCGGGCGACATGATCGCTTTGACCTTGTCGTTGGGCGAGTAGTAGCCCTGTTCCGACACGGCCACAGCCGGACCGCCCGACAGCCAGTAATCGGCATAAGCCGTCACGGCGTCGAGGTTCGGCGAGGATTTCAGCGCCGAAACGCCGATGGCCCAAGCGCGATAGCCCGACTTCATCGTGGCGTAAGAGCACTGAACGCCCTGTGCCTTCACAGCCATCACAGCCGGTTGCCAAGCGTCGGCAATGACCATTTCGCCCGAAGCCATCAGGTTGACGAGTTCGCCGAAGTCACCCCAGAGGGCGCGGAACTGGCCTTCTTTCTTCTTCGAGATCAGGAACTTCGCCGCTTCCTCAATGGAGGCTTTGTCGGCGTTGCCCGGGTTCTTCACTTCCAGCAGACCCAGTTCGTTCATGGCCAGCACGGCCTGACCGAAGGCGATCAGCGGGTCGACGTTCAGGCCGGTCTTGCCCTTGAACTTGGGGTCGAACAGCGAGGACCACTTGGACGCGTCTTCCGCATCAACCAGATCGGGACGATAGCCGATCGAGTCGAAGTTGTAGACGGTGGGCACCATGTTCAGGGCGGTCATCGTCTCGTCGGTGTAGATCTGGCCGACGATCTGCGCCTTGGCGTCCCACTTCGGGTTGGCCTTGGTGAAGCTTTCGCCCACGCCGGTCCAGTTCGTCAGCGCCGAGGTGGCGATTGGCGAAACAAGACCGGTCTGCGTGATCGACGGCAGACGCTCGCCGATGGTTTCCCAGCAGTCGTAAGCGGTCGAGCCGGACAGCAGTTCGGTCTGGGTGTTCGGGAAGATGTCGGCTTTGCCCGACACTGCCTTGACGCCAGAAACCTTCTGGAAGTCTGCCAGAATGCGGTCCTGCACGGTCACCGACAGACCCACGGTGCGCAGTTCTTGCGACGCGAGGTCAGCGGCAAAGGCTTGTTGTG
>CANBRQ010000085.1 GCA_947371955.1 Paracoccaceae bacterium
GGGCGCATCGGTATCTCAACCGGGCCGACGGGTGTAAAGCCAAGTGCGCTGTAGAAAGGCACGGCAGTGCGGGTCGACAGGCAGTCAAAACGGGTCATGCCCTCGGCCGCCGCCGCCGCAAAAATCGCCTGCATCAACCGCCGCCCGATGCCCTGCCGCGTGGCGTCCGGGTCGGTCGCCACATGGCGAATGGAGGCTGTGGCGGGCCCCTCGGAACCACGCCGCGCCAGACTATAGCCGCCCGCCCCCAGTACCCGACCGGCTGCATCCTCGACCACGAAATAGCGCCCCGAGGCCAACAACTCGGGCCGTGCCCGCACGAGGAGTGGCACGAGCGTCACCATGATCGAGGGCGGATAATCTTTGGACAGCAGTCTTGGATAGCTGCGCGCCAGCAAGGCGTCGACCGCGGTCAGGTCATCCGGGCGCGCAAGGCGCAGGGTCAGGCTTTGAGTCATGACGGTATAGATGGGATTGCCAGCCGAAAAGGGAAGCCCCTAGACCACCGCGCCGAACAACTTGCCCACACCATAGGTCACTGCCATCGCCACAGCGCCCCAGAAGGTCACCCGCAGCACGGCGCGCCCGATCGGTGCTCCACCCGCCTGCGCCCCCACGGCCCCCAAGACGGCAAGGAAGATCAGCGAGGACACCGTCACCCACAGGCTGATGCTTGCCGTCGGCACCAGCGCCGCCGCCGCCATCGGCATCGCGGCCCCCACGGTGAAACTGCCCGCCGAGGCGAAGGCCGCCATCAGAGGCTTGGCCTCGGTATGTTCGGAAAAGCCCAGCTCGTCGCGCAAATGCGCCGCCAGAGGGTCCTTGGCGTGCAATGCTTTGGCCACCTGCATGGCCAACTCGGGCTCAAGGCCCCGATCTTCGTAGATCTCGGCAAGAGCGCGCAGTTCCTCTGCCGGGTCAGCAGCAATCTCGGCGCGCTCACGTTCCGTATCGGCGTTTTCGGTATCGGCCTGCGACGAGACCGAGACATATTCCCCCGCCGCCATCGACAGCGCCCCTGCCGCCAGCCCCGCCATGCCCGCCAGCAGAACACCTGACCGGTCCGAGGCCGCAGCCACCCCCACGATCAGCGAAGCGGTCGAGACGATGCCGTCATTCGCCCCCAGCACGGCCGCCCGAAGCCAGCCGATCCGGGCGACGAAATGTTCCTCGTAGTGTCTGCGTTCCAAAGGCCACTCCTCAACCGCGCTGCAATCCCAGATCAGCGCCGGGCAGACGGGGGATCACCGGCTGCAGGATGGCCCGCTGCGCGGGCGTCACCCGGTCCAGTAGCGCTTGCGAATAGCGGTAGCCATAACGCGTGTTACCCCAGCCTGGACCATAGCGGTAGATGACAACACGCCGCTCCCCCGGCGTGGTGCGCCGCGTGGCGCCATGCGAGATGGCATCCGAGAACAGAAGGGCCGAGCCCGCCTTCATGTTCACCTCAATGCTGCCCTCAACCACCTCGTCATCCTGCTTGCAGCGCTCGGCATAAGAGGTTTGAAAGACCGGATGGCCAAAGCTGCTCTTGTGGCTGCCGGGGATGATGCGCGTGCCGCCGTCGCCGGGGCCGATATCCGTCAGGGCCACAAGGATATTCACCTGCCCGCATTGCCAGCGCCCATCGGCATAGCCGTACTGGTTGCGGATCGCCCGTTCATGCCCGCCCGAATGCATCGGAAAAAACCCGCCCGAGCGGCGGACCGAGGCAAAGCATTCATCGATGAACAGGCCGGAAATCCACGTCTGATCCTCACCACAGTAACGCCGCATCCGGTCGACCCACGCGGGATGGTCGATCAGGTCTTCAAAAGGCTTGCCGGCATGGACGATGTTCTGCAACTCCATCCCGGCCTTGGCGTTGTTGTCCAGCCGCTGGACATCACCCCACCAGTCCTTGAAGCCCAGATCGGGGAAGCCGTCAAAGGCGGCATTGAGTGCGGCCAAATGGGCTTGGTCGATAACATTCTCCAGAATCAGATATCCGTTGAGATCGAAAAGGTAGTCCTGCAAATCATGGTCCGCCATCGTATCCTCCTGGCCCCGTGACGGCAAATTGGCCCGGCCCGCTTGCTCGGGCAAGATCAAGAATGGCGGGACGGGTTGAATTCCAAAGCCAGTCGTTTCAGGAAGACCGCGACCTCGGCCCGCGACCTAAGGTGGACGACCGCTTTGCCCTCGGGCACCCGCGCCACCAACCGCGCCATCCCCTCCCGACCCGAATGGCGTGTCCGCCAGATATAGGACCAGAACGGCAGCGTATGCGGGCCGAACCACTCGACACAGCCTTCGGGCAGATCGGGACGCGCGCGGCCGTACCACAGGATGGACCGTTTCAGCACCCGCCAGGCGCGCAAGGGCAACGGCATGTCAAGCCAGACGACCATCTGCGCCCGCGCCATCCGGGTATCCCATGTCGTTGAATGGCCGCCCTCGAAGACCCAGGCCTCGGCAGCTTCGGCGGCATGGCAGAGACGGGTCTTTTCCTCGACCGACCGCTCGACCCAGCCCGCTTGCCAATGGATATGGTCAAGATGCACCACAGGCAATCCGGTGAAAGCTGCGACCTGCCGCGCGAGGGTGGATTTGCCCGATCCGGGCTGGCCGATGATCATGATGCGCTGCATGAACGGGTTCCAGAAACGAAAAAACCGCGCCACAAGGGCGCGGTTTTAAATCAGCCTTTCGGGCAGATCTTACTTGATCTTGCCTTCCTTGTATTCGACATGCTCCCGCTTGACGGGGTCATATTTGTTGACCGTGAACTTTTCGGTCATGGTACGGGCATTCTTCTTCGTCACGTAGAAGTGCCCGGTGCCAGCCGTCGAGTTCAGACGGATCTTGATCGTCGCCGGTTTGGCCATCGTCGTCTCTCCTGCATCGGGGCAGCATCGCCGCCCCGTCTAATCCTTGAGGCTCGCCTTTTACCCATCGGACCGGCAGAGTCAACGGCAATGGGCGATTGTAACAGGAAAAATGCGCGGATGGCCTGTAAGCCGGATTCTGTCCAAGGCTTTCGCCTCTGGATGACCATTCCTCTGCCGCACCTGTCACCAGGGCGGTCAAGCTGCCAACCCGGGCCTCTGGGCTGAAGTGTCCCTGCGGAGGTCTCCGGCACCGCTTGCGCGGTGGGAACCCGGACCTTTCCGCACAAGGCCCCTATTCGGCATTGCTCCGGGTGGGGCTTGCCATACCGTCCCGGTTGCC
This sequence comes from Paracoccaceae bacterium, assembly GCA_947371955.1. Classification (GTDB taxonomy): domain Bacteria; phylum Pseudomonadota; class Alphaproteobacteria; order Rhodobacterales; family Rhodobacteraceae; genus Stagnihabitans. Next base: position 3,211 of record CANBRQ010000085.1, read on the forward strand.
CGGTCCGTGGTGGGCTCTTACCCCACCGTTTCACCATCACCCTGGTTTCACGCCGGGATGAACCCGGCACCAGGGCAGACTCTTCTCTGTGGCGCTTTCCCTGAGGTTACCCTCGCCGGGCGTTACCCGGCACCCTTACTTCATGGAGTCCGGACTTTCCTCGAAGCCCCCATTACAAGAAACCCCGCGGTCATCCGGCCATCCGCGCGAGGCGTGGCATAGGCCGCCCGCCCCGCCCCGTCAACGTCGATTGCGCATCAGATGTCGAAGGCCGCACTGTCGAAGGAGATAAGGCCCGACAAGATAATGGTGAAATCGGCCTTGCCGTCGCCATCGATGTCGCCCTTGAGGAAGCTGTCCACCTTGCCATGGCCAAAGCGCAACTCTCCGGCATGGTGGCCAAAGGGATCGGAGCCGATAAAGTTGAAGGCATCGACACCGACATTCCCCGCAATCGCATCAACCAGCCGCAAGTCGATCCGGTCCCCATCGGCCAGCGAAAAGTCGGTGATCTTGTCGCCCCGCGCCGCCGCCACACTGTCGGAGACGAAGGTATCCGCACCCCCGTTGCCGGTCATGCGGTCACGCCCGAGGCCGCCGTTCAAACTGTCGTCACCCGAACCGCCCAAAAGGCTGTCATTGCCTGCCAAGCCAGACAGAGCATCCGCACCTCCCGCCCCGCTCAGGTTGTCGGCACGGGCGGAGCCATGGAAAATGTCGTTGCCCCGGTTGCCGATGAACTTGAACGCCATCGGTTGGCCATCTGAGGCTGCGGTCTGAACAGTGTCGACCATCATATTCAGAACACCATCGGCGAATTTCGGTTCAATCAGCCATGTCGAGGTTTGCCAATTTACCGTCAGCAAGACATGGCCGTCGGCCGCGCGCAGATGCAGATCGTCGGTCGCTGTCCCAACCAGAACCCCATGCACATCCAGCACGGCTTTCTTTCCACCTTCCTCCGAAAAGACGTAGCGCTTGGCCGAATGCGAGGAGAGCGAGAAGTTGCCGGGCGTGCCCAGATCGTCAATCAGATCGTTGAAATTGCCGCCGGGTGCCCCTGCCAAAATCTTGATTATTTCGGCCATGTCCAATCGCTCCCTGATATGTGCCGGGTGGGTAGGCTTATGAATGGGTCAAGACCAAATCATAACCGCAGAACAGGCCTGTCGCAACGGAGATGGGCCACCCCCCTTCAAGGCGCGGCTCCCGATAGGATGGGCAATCTGCCAATGCTCCGGTTGCCTTCGGCGCCGTCGCACGCCACTCTGCCCTCGACCGAAAAGGGAGAATCCAGTGGAGTTCATCATACGCAGTCTGGTTATCGGCATCGGCGCCACGGCCTTGTTCGACCTTTGGGGTCTGGCGTTGCATCTGGCCTTCGGACTGCCGGCCCCGGCCTGGGGCATGGGCGGGCGCTGGTTTGCTCATGTCGCACGCGGGCAGGTCTGGCACGCGGACATCGCCCGCAGCCCCGCTGTTGCGGGTGAGGCCGCCATCGGCTGGATCGGCCACTATGCGGTGGGCGTCGTCTATGCGGCGGCCTTGCTGGCGATCTGGGGGCTGGGCTGGGCCACGGCACCCACACTCGCCGCGGCGCTGATCGTGGGCGTGGTCACCATCAGCGCGGGTTGGTTCCTGATGAGCCCCGGCATGGGCGGCGGCATCGCGGCCAGCAAGGCCCCGAACCCGACCAAGGCGCGGGCGATGGGACTACTGGCGCATGTGGTGTTCGGTCTTGGACTGTATCTGTCAGCTCTGGCGACCAAGGGTCTATAACCCCAAGCCTGCCGCCAAAATCTTTCGGCGAAAGATTTTGGCTTTACCCGACTTTGGGCGCAAACCGGTCGGCGAGGTCAGCGGCAAGGGCTGCGTCCACGTCATCCAGCGGACCCATGGCCCAAGGGCGAAAGCGCAGGCGGAAGGCGTGCAGCAGTGTGGTTTCATCGGCCTCGGGGTAACCAAACCTGCGGGCGTTCAGCACAAAGGCTGCCGCTGCGCCCTGTCCGGCTTTGGGCCAGACCGACAGACCGTTCAGCGCCAGCCTACGCCAGTCGAAATGCTTGCCCGGGTCAGCCTTGCGGAAGGGGGCCATGTCGGAATGGGCGATGACGCCCTCGGGCCGGATGCCCCAGCGTACCATGATCCCAGCCAGCAAAACTTCCAGCGCGGCCATCTGCGGCGCAGCAAAGGGCATATGGCCGGGGTTCTGCAACTCAATCCCGATCGAGGCCGAGTTCACATCCGTCACAGCGCCCCAAGCCCCCGCGCCGGCGTGCCAGGCGCGGCGCGCCTCATCCACCAGTTGCTCGGCCCGGCCATCAGCATCTACCAGCCAATGAGCCGATACCTCATGCACCGGGTCACACAACCGCTCGCGCGCCTCGGCAAAGCTGGGCATGCCGGTGTAGTGCAGGACAACGAGGTGGGGCGTCACCCCGCCCCGACGCTCGCCGTGGTTGGGTGAGGTCACTGCTTTGCGTTGCGGAAGGGGCGCGGGTCCCAGGAACAGGCGAAGCCGTCGCCATCCGGGTCCAGCGCCTTGCGGTCACGCTCCGGCCCGCCAGCGGCAAGGAACGCCTGCTGCGCCAGATCAGGCGAGTCGAACTTGGCACAGGCCTTTTCCGGGCTGGTAAAGTAGAACGGCGGGCGGTTGTACATCTTCATGCCCGGCGGATTGGTCGTGGCCAAGGCAAAGGCCGCGATGTTCGGGCCGGCATTGGCGCTCCGAACCGGCAGGGCGCCGGGCTGGACGACAACATATTGCTCGCGGTTGCATTCGATGCGCTGCTTGTCCGAGGCGATGGTTTCGCGCCCTTTCACGGCGTTGAAATCCTGCTCGTCAGACACGCCACCCTGAACGTAATTCATTTCCGAGGTGGTTTCCTGAATGCCTGCAAAGGCATTGCCGCGGCCCGCACAGCCGTTGGCAGCGATCGGCGGCAGGGCCGAGGGCGAGGTCGCCGGCCCCTGCGCCGCGCCGCCCGAAATCTGGCCGGTCGGGTCCAGCGGAGCCGCACCGGCGACGTCGGTCGAGGGGGTCATGGCCTGCGGATAGGCAGGGGTCGTGCTGCCGCCTTCGGCTGCGGCAATCGCCGCCGCCGCCGCATCGGTAGAAAAGCCCGTGACGGGCGCCGCCGGGGTCTGGCTTACCGCGCCATAGCTTTGACCACTCGGCTGCGAACCCGCGCCCCGGATGTAGGAGTTGTAATCCTGAAAGCCCACGCCCTTGGGATTTGACTCGGGAACCTGCGGAGCACAGGCGGCCAAACCCAGTGCAAGCATCATCACCACCATGGGTGTACGCATCATTTTCGCCTCAACAAGACTGCTTTTCAGCGCCCTTACCACCATTTCGCAGGCTTGGCCACAAAGCCCGCCGCCCGTTCGAGAACATAGGCGTGATTGAGAAGCCCCGCCTCGTCCCACGGCCGCCCGATCAGTTGCAGCCCCAAGGGAAGGCCCTTGGAGTCCAGCCCGACCGGCACCGAAACACCCGGCAGACCGGCGAGGTTCACGGTCACCGTGAACACGTCGTTCAGGTACATCTCGACAGGGTCCGCGCTTGCCATCTCGCCCAGCCCGAAGGCCGAAGATGGCGTGGCGGGCGTCAGGATGGAATCGATCCCGGCCTCGAACGCCAGTTCGAAATCGCGCTTGATCAGGGCACGGACCTTGCGGGCGCGGTTGTAATAGGCGTCATAGAAGCCCGCCGACAGCACATAGGTGCCAACCATGATGCGGCGCTGGACCTCGGAGCCGAAGCCCTCGGCCCGTGTCTTTTCGTACATTTCCGTGATGCCATCGCCTGCCGCCAGCTTGGCGCGGTGGCCGTAGCGGACGCCATCGTAGCGAGCGAGGTTCGATGACGCCTCCGCCGGGGCGATGACGTAATAGGCCGGCAGCGCGTATTTGGTGTGCGGCAGCGAGATGTCGACAATCTCGGCCCCCGCATCCTTCATCATGGCAATGCCGGTCTGCCAGAGCGTTTCAATCTCGGCAGGCATCCCGTCCATGCGGTATTCTTTCGGAATGCCGATCTTCTTGCCACGGATGTCGCCTGTGAGCGCGGCTTCAAAGTCCGGCACTTCAAGGTTGGAGGAGGTGGAATCCTTCGGGTCATGACCCGACATGGCCGACAGGAAGATCGCCGCATCGCGGACCGATTTGGTCATCGGACCGGCTTGGTCCAGTGACGACGCAAAGGCCACGATGCCCCAGCGCGACACCCGGCCATAGGTCGGCTTGATGCCCGTGATTCCGGTAAACGCCGCAGGTTGGCGGATGGAGCCGCCGGTGTCGGTGCCCGTCGCGCCAAGGCAGAGGTCAGCGGCCACGGCAGCCGCCGAACCGCCCGAAGAGCCACCCGGTGTCAACTGCCGGTCGTCGATCTTCCACGGATTGACGACATTGCCATAGCACGAGGACTCGTTTGAGGAGCCCATGGCGAATTCGTCCATGTTCAGCTTGCCCAGCATCACGGCGCCCGCACCGAACAGCTTGGTCGTGACGGTGGATTCATACTCCGGCTTGAAGCCCTTCAGGATGTTCGACGCCGCCTGAGACGGCACGCCCTTGGTGCAGAACAGGTCCTTGATCCCCAAAGGAATGCCGCACAGATCCGGCGCATAGCCCGATTTCAGCCGCGCATCGGCAGCCCGCGCCTGTTCCAACGCGATATCGGGCGTCTTGTGGACAAAGGCGTTCAACCCGTCGCCCGCATCAATCGCGGTGAGACAAGCCATCGTCAGGTCGACAGCGCTGAGGTCACCCTTGCGCAGCGCGTCACGGGCGTCAGCGATGGTCAGTTCGTTCGGGTTCGTCATTTATTCCACCACCTTCGGCACCGCAAAGAAGCCTTCCCGCGCATCCGGGGCGTTCTTCAGGACCTGCGCCTGAATGTTGCCATCCGTCACCACATCAATCCGCCGCGCCAGCCGCATAGGCGTGACCGAGACCATCGGCTCCACCCCGTCGACATTGACCTCGTTCAACTGCTCCATGAAGCCCAGAATGCCCGAAAGCTGGTCAGCCAGCTTGGGCAGATCGGCCTCTTCAACCCGGATCCGGGCGAGTTTGGCCACCTTGCGCGCAGTCGCGATGTCAATCGACATGGGGCGGATTCCTTGGATGGGACGGGCAGAATGCCCTCGTGATGCGGCATTCCCTTTAGCCGTGCAAGGGTCAAGCCGCAAGACGGTCAACCGACCAAAGGCCCTTGCGCAAAGGCCAGGTGCGCGCTTGGATCGCCTTTGAAGGGCGGATGGCCCGCAAGAGTCTATTTCAGCCAGGGATTGCGATGATGGACCGTATGGATTTCGAAGTGCAGGCCCGGCCCGGTCCGGTATGGATCACGCCGGCGCAGACGGCTGTCATCGTCGTCGACATGCAGAACGACTTCGGCAGCCCGGGGGACATGTTCGACCGCGCCGGGATCGACATCAGCGGCATCCGCGCCGCGGTGCCGCCCACCGCCCGGGTGCTGACAGCCGCCCGTGTGGCGGGCATTCCGGTGATCTATCTGCAGATGCAGCACCGGGGCGATCTGTCCGACATGGGCGGGCCCGATGCGCCACACCGCCAGCGCCACGCCCTTCTGCGGGTTGGCGAGACGGTGACAGCCCCTGATGGCTCACCCACCCGCATCCTGATCGAGGGGCAGTGGGGCACCCGGATCATCGATGATCTGGCTCCGGAACCCTCTGACATCCTCGTGCCCAAACACCGCTTCAGCGGGTTTTTCGAGACGCCCCTGCACACGATCCTGCAAGGCCTTGGCGCGCGGCATCTGGTCTTCACCGGCTGCACCACCAGCATCTGCGTTGAATCCACCATCCGTGATGCGATGTTCCGCGACTATGCCTGCATCCTTCTGGAGGATTGCACGGCCGAGCCGATTGGCGCGGGCAATGTGCGGTCAAACCACGAGGCCTCGCTGCTGACCATTCAGGTTCTTTTCGGCTGGGTGTCACATTCGCAAGATTTCCTGAAGGCTCTGGCCGACTGACGGTGTTCTGACACAAAACCCGCGCTACATGATGGGAACAAACATTTGGAGAATTCCATGAAGATCATCTGGCTTGGCCATTCCGGCTTTCGCATCGAAATCGAGCGTGCCGTTCTGCTGATCGACCCTTGGCTGACCGGCAACCCGATGTTCCCTGTTGACCGCCGGGCCGAGGCGGTCGATGGCGTGACGCATATCCTGCTGACCCATGGCCACGGCGACCACATCGGTGACGCGGTGGGCATTGCCAAGGACAAAGGGCTGGCAATTGCAGGCATCTACGACCTGATGGGCTACCTGGCCGCGACCGAGGGCGTGCAGATCAACGGTTTCAACAAGGGCGGGACGATTGACTGCAACGGGGCGAAGGTCACGCTGGTCAATGCCTGCCATTCCTCCTCGGCCTCGGGTCCGAACGGTTCGGTCGCGGTGGGGTCGGAGGGTGGCTTCATGATCGCGGGCGAGGGGCACACAATCTATCTGTCCGGCGACACCGACATCATGGCTGACATGGACTGGATGGGCGATTACCACAAACCCGACATCGGCATCCTGTCCGCGGGTGGCCATTTCACCATGGACATGGCGCGGGCGGCCTATGCGGCCAAGCGTTATTTCAACTTCACGACCGTGATCCCCTGCCACTACCGCACCTTCCCGCTGCTCGCGCAAAACGCCGATGTGCTGAAGGCGGGTCTGCCGGGGGTCAACGTGATCGAGCCGCAAGTGCTCGACCCGATCACGCTGTAAGGCTTCAGAAATCCCAGCCCCGGCGACCTGTTTTGGCCTCCGGGCTACGGGGCATCAGGCCGATATCGCGCAGGATATGGTCGCTGAGCGCCTCTGCCACATCCGGCGGGCGCGCTTTGCGCATAAGTGCCGCACGCAGGTAAGCAAAGCCCACGGCGAGAGTGCCATGGCGGTCGATCAGTGCCCGCAGGTTCGGAAGGGGCAGGTCGTTCGTGTCATTTGACGTCGAGAAAGAAGTCGGGGTCATGATAAATGTCGGGCCGCGCAACGCAGCACGCTCCTTTTGAGTTAGAATGAGGGCTTTTGGACGGAATGATCCCGTCTTGTGCCGGTGGCGTTAAAGTTGGGAAAGCCTGGCGTCAGGCGGTAAGGGCAAAGTCCGTCGCGTCAGCCGCGAGAGATCAGGCCCAGTCCAGCAATGCCGCAAGCGGGTGTCTGTGCAATCATCATCATGGCGACCCTCCTGTCAGGTTTACGGACACTGGATCGTTACCACAGCCGCGTCGAATCTCAAAACGGATTTTCAGGCCCACGCCCCAAGATTATTCGCCGAAAGATCTTGGGCTAGCGGCGGTCGGCAAAGAAAGCCTTCAGCAGGGTCTCGGCATCCGAGGCGGCAATGCCGTCATAGACCTCGGGAACATGGTGGCATTGCGGATGGCTGAAGATGCGCGGACCCTGGGCCACACCACCGGATTTCGGATCGGCAGCACCGTAGTACAGCCGGGCAATGCGGGTGCTTGACAAGGCTGCGGCACACATCGGGCAAGGCTCCAGCGTCACGTAAAGGTCATGGCCGGGCAAGCGTTCGGACCCTGCGGCGGCGCAGGCGGCGCGGATCGCCAGCACCTCGGCATGGGCGGTCGGATCATTGAGTTCGCGGGTCCGGTTGCCGGCGCGGGCCACAACCGTGTCGCCCAAGACCACCACGGCCCCGACGGGCACCTCGCCCCGCGCGCCGGCCGCCCGCGCCTCGTCAAGCGCCTGTGCCATGAAGGACCGGAATTTCGTTTGCATCTTGCCGCCCCGGTGCTTTATGGAACCCACAGGCCCGCAGGACGCGCGCCAACCGCCCGAAAGGGCGTTCCCCGTATGAAGGATGCCCGTGATGGCCGAAAAGACAACCCCCACCGACAAATCAGCTTGGCAGCCGCCGAAATCGGCGCGCAGCGTGGCAAAGGCCGAAGCCACACCCAAGCCTGAAGGCACCCCGGCAGGGGAACGCATCGCCAAGGTCCTGTCCCGCGCCGGCATCGCCTCACGCCGCGAGGCGGAACGGCTCATTGAAATCGGCGAAGTGGCAGTGAATGGCAAGGTCATCACCTCACCCGCGCTGAACGTCACCGGGGCCGACAAGATCACCGTGGGCGGCAAGCCCGTCAAGGCGGCAGAACCAGCGCGGCTTTGGCTGTATTACAAGCCCGAGGGCCTGGTCACCTCGGAATCCGACGAGAAGGGCCGCCAGACGGTCTTTGAAACCCTGCCCGAAGACCTGCCCCGCGTCATGTCTGTCGGCCGCCTCGACCTCAACTCCGAAGGCCTGCTGCTGCTGACCAACGATGGCGAGTTGAAGCGGCGGCTGGAATTGCCCTCGACGGGCTGGCTGCGCAAGTACCGCGTCAGGATCAACGGCAACCCGACCGACGTTGATCTCGAACCTTTGCGCAAAGGCATCGTGGTCGATGGCGAGCGCTTCCAGCCGATGGTCGTCATGCTGGACCGTATTCAGGGCGCCAACGCTTGGCTGACCATCGGCCTGCGGGAAGGCAAGAACCGCGAAATCCGTCGGGCGTTGAACGCGCTCGACCTCTACGTGAACCGTCTGATCCGGGTCAGCTACGGCCCCTTCCGTCTGGGCGATCTGGAACCCGGCGGCATCGAAGAGGTCAAGCCGCGCGTCTTGCGCGACCAGTTGGGCCTTGATCCGATGGCCGAGGAAGAAGCCCCCAAGACGATGCAGAAGCCCACGACCAAATTCACCGGCAAACCCGCCGGCCGCAGCGTGAGCCACGGCCCAGCCCGCGAAGGCTTCAAACCGCGCAGCGAGGGTGCGGCCCCGCGCCGCCGCGTTGACGCACTGAACGATGCGCCCAAACCCCGCACCGCCAAACCCGTCAAGACCGGCCCCAGCGGCGATCCGACCCGCCCGCCGCGTCCGCGCCGCCCGACCTGAGAAAGCCTTTTCTGACAAGGCCCCGTTTGACAGGGCCCCGTTTGACAGGGCCACGGCGAGGGGGGAAATTTCGTCATTATTCCCAAGCGGATTTCCGCACGGGTCTATAGCCAGCCAGCCGCCCCTCGCCTATAGTCCGCTCTACGTTGCTGCCCTGTCATTCAGCCCGGCGGAGACTGCATATGTCGGCCAGATCATTACAGACTTTGGCGCTTGCCCTTCTGTTCGGGCTGACGCTTTACGTGGCGTTCGGTGGGGGTCGCTGATGGCGCAGCGCATCGTCGGCAAGTACAGCCCGAACCAGGGCGGCACCCCGCAGGACCCCGTGGTGATCGAGGCTCCGCCTCCGCCCGGTGGCCCGATGTTGAAGGCCAACCTGACCTTCCTTCTGCCGTTTCCCTTCCTCTTCAAGGCCTTCGCCGGCACACCCTCGGCCTTGTTCTCGGGCCTTGGTGCTGCGGGCCTTCTGATCCTCGCCGCATGGCTGACCCGCGAGGGTGTCAAGGCCCATGCCGAATTCGACGCCCGCAAGATTGCCCGCCGCCCCGCCATTCCGCGCAAGCTGTTTGGCGCCGCCATCACCGGCGCTGCCCTGATGACAGGTGCGGTGATGTGGATGGCCAATCCGGTCTACCTTCTGCTCTTCGGCCTTGTCGGGGCCGCCCTGCACATCGGCGCTTTCGGCCTTGATCCAATGAAAGCCAAGGGAATGGAGGGACAGGACGCCTTCCAGACCGACCGCGTCGCCCGCGCCGTGACCGAGGGGGAGGGCTTTCTGACCGCCATGAAAGACGCCATCCTGCGCGCCAATGACGGTGCGCTGGAAGCCCGCGTCGAACGCTTCTGCACCACCGCCCGCACCCTGTTCCGGCAGGTCGAAAATGACCCCGGTGATCTGACCGCCGCCCGCAAGTACCTGTCGATCTACCTGATGGGAGGGCGTGATGCGACGGTGAAATTCGCCGACATCTACAAGGCCAACCGCGACGCCAAGGCCCGCGCAGACTACGAGGCGCTGCTGGGCGATCTGGAAACCAACTTCGCCTCTCGCACGCAGGCGCTTTTGTCCAACACCCACACCGACCTCGACATTGAAATTCAGGTGTTACGCGACCGGCTTAAGCTGGAAGGCTAGTAATCGCCCAAGCCTTTCCTATTTTGACCCCATCCAAGTGTAAAAGTGAGAACACCATGACCGAGACCGTCGCCGCCGCAGCCACCACCGCCCTCGCCGAGGTTGAGAAGGTCACTGCCGCCATCATGCCGGAAATGACCACCGCCATCGTGCCGCTGGAGGCCGCCACCGCACCGCAAGCCGCCGAGATCACCAAGCGCATGGCCGAAATCGACATGTCAAACACGCAGTCGATCATCTCGTTCGGCGCGGGCGCGCAGGCCGAACTGCAGCAGATCAGTCAGGAAATGCTGGCGGGCGTGAAGAACAAGGACGTGGGGCCCGCTGGGCAAGCGCTGGCCGATATCGTGACCACGATCCGCGGCTTTTCCGGCACCGAACTGGATGCCAACCGCGAGCGCAGCTGGTGGGAACGTCTGACGGGAGCGGCAACGCCCTTGGTACAGTTCATGGAACGCTATGAACATGTCCAGACCCAGATCGACAAGATCACCGAGAACCTGCTGACCCATGAGACGGTCTTGCTGAAGGACATCAAGGCCTTGGACATGCTTTATGCCAAGACCCTGACCTTCTACGACCAACTGGGCCTCTACATCGCTGCCGGTCAGGCGAAGCTTAAGGAGCTCGACACCGTCACGATCCCCGCGCTTGACGCTGCCGTCAAAGCTGCCCCTGCCGATGACCAAGTGAAAAAGGCGCAGGAACTGCGCGACCTGCGCGCCGCCCGTGACGATCTGGAACGCCGCATCTATGACCTGCAACTGACCCGTCAGGTCACGATGCAGTCCCTGCCCTCGATCCGTCTGGTGCAGGAGAATGACAAGTCGCTGGTCGGCAAAATCAACTCAACCCTGATGAACACCGTGCCGCTTTGGGAAACCCAACTGGCGCAGGCCGTCACCATCCAGCGGAGCCGTGAAGCCGCCGAGGCGATCAAGGGTGCCAACGACCTGACGAACGAATTGCTGACCGCCAATGCCAAGAACCTGCAGGACAGCAACAAGATCGTCCGGACTGAAATGGAACGCGGCGTCTTTGACATCGAGGCCGTGAAGGCCGCCAACGAAACCCTGATCGCCACCATTCAGGAAAGCTTGGCCATCGCCGACGAAGGCAAGGCCAAGCGCGCGGCGGCCGAGGAAGAACTGGTCAAGATGGAAGGCGCTTTGCGCGACACGCTGGCCTCGGCCCATGCCAAGGCCACGGGCTCGGGCGACAATGTCGGGGGCGCGTTGCAAGGCTGATGTTCCAGAAGTCAGGCTTTGGGGTAAGGCAGACCGCCCTCGTGGCGGCGCTGCTGCTTGCCGGTTGCGGCACGCCGCCGTCGGTTCAGGCCCCTGCCCCGGCGCCGGTGGTCGCGGCGCCCGTCCCTGAAACTGCCGCCAGCGCCGCCGCCCGGGCGCATTATGCCGGCGTTCAGGCGGCACTTCTGTCGGAATCCCTGCTGCGCACCGAGACGGCACCCGCCGACGCCCCCTTCACAGACCGCAACCTGAAGGAAAACTTCCTGAAGATCGCGCTGTTTGAAGAGTATTCCGGCGGCCAGATCACCCAGCACAGCCATCAGGCCCCGATCCACCTCTTGCGCTGGGGCGAGCCTGTTCGCGTCGCACTGCGTTTCGGCCCCGCCGTCCCGGCAACTCAGGTGGCCACCGACACCGCCCGCGTCGGAAGCTATCTGTCGCGGCTGGCCAAGGCCACCGGCCATCCAATCGCGCTGGATGACCGCAACCCCAACTTCTGGGTCCATATCGCCACCATTGACGAACGCGCCGCCATGGGCCCGACGCTGAACGCGGAAATGCCGGGGCTGACACCGGGGCAGATCACCTCGGTCACCCAGATGGACGATGGCACCTATTGTCAGGTGCTGACGCAATCCGACGACATGACCTCGACCTATGCGCGCGCCGTGGCCGTGATCCCCTCGGAACATCCCGACCTGATGCGCATGGCCTGCATCGACGAGGAACTGGCGCAAGCGCTTGGACTGCCCAATGACAGCAACGCCGCCCGGCCCTCGATCTTCAACGACGATCAGGAATTCGCCCTGCTGACACGGCAGGACGAATTGATGCTACGGATTCTTTACGACCTCGCGTTACACCCCGGCATGACCGAGGCAGAGGCGCGGCCCATCGTCGAAACACTTGCAACCCGTCTGATGGACGGCAACAGTTAACCCGCGCAAAGCGGATGGAGGGTCAACATGGTTTTCGGGTTCCTTCGGGGTGAGTTTATCGACGTCATCTCCTGGACGGATGACACGCGCGACACGATGGTCTGGCGCTTTGAACGGCGCGACAATGCCATCAAGTATGGCGCCAAGCTGACGGTGCGCGAAGGTCAGGCGGCGGTCTTCATCAACGAAGGTCAGTTGGCCGACGTCTTCGGCCCGGGTCTGTACGAATTGCAAACCAACAACATGCCGATCATGACGACCCTGCAGCACTGGGACCACGGGTTTTCGTCGCCCTTCAAGTGCGAGATCTATTTCATCAACACCACGCGCTTCAACAACTTCAAATGGGGCACCCAGAACCCGATCATGTGCCGCGATCCGGAATTCGGCCCTGTTCGCATCCGTGCCTTCGGCACCTATTCGCTGCGCGTGGCCGACCCTGCCGTGTTCATGAAGGAAATCGTCGGCACCGATGGTGAATTCACCTCCGATGAGATCACGGCCCAAATCCGCAACGTCATCGTCCAGCAAATGAGCCAGGCGCTGGCGAAATCCGGCATCCCGGTGCTGGATATGGCCGCCAATACCATCGACCTCGCCAAGCTGGTCAGCACAGCGATTGCGCCGACGATCACCAACTACGGCCTGACCCTGCCGGAATTCTACATCGAAAACATCTCTCTGCCGGATGAGGTGGAAAAGGTCCTCGACAAGCGCACCTCGATGGGGCTGGCGGGGGACCTCAACAAATACATGCAGTTCAATGCGGCAGAAGGGCTGGCGCAGCCCAACTCCGCCATGGGGGCCACGATGGGCGCCGCCATGGGCGCGGGGATGGGCTTCAACATGGGGAACCAAGGGCCTTGGGGCGCCCAGCCCGCCGCCGCAGCGCCGGCCGCACCCCCTCCGCCGCCAGTGGCCAAGCAATGGCATGTGGCCGACAATGGCGTGACCAAAGGACCGTTTGGCGAAGCCGATCTGGCAGGCCTCGTGTCCTCGGGCGGGCTGACGCGCGGAACGATGGTCTGGACCGCCGGGCAAGATGGCTGGAAAGCCGCCGGTGACTCAGAACTGTCCCGGCTCTTCGCCGCCATGCCGCCCCCGCCCCCGCCGCCGGTTCCGGGGCAATAAGCCATGGCCGTTACCGAAGAACACCGCTACCCCTGCCAGCAATGCGGGGCCGAACTGCGCTTCTCGCCCGGGCAGACCGTGCTGAAATGCGACCATTGCGGCTTTGAACAGGCCATAGCGCCCGAGGGGTCCGCCGACGCAGGCCCTTGGGCCAAGCCTTTGAAAACCAAAGCGTTTCAGGAGTATCCCCTCGCCAAGGGCATCGCCGACGATCTGCCCGCCAGTGCCAGCATCGAGGTCCGCTCGACAAAATGCCCGAACTGCGGCGGGGTGGTCGAATTCCAGGGCGCCAGTCATTCCACCGAATGCCCGTTCTGCGCCTCGCCTGTCGTGGTCGACACCGGGACGGAACGCAAGATCAAGCCGCAGGCCGTGCTGCCCTTCGCGCTGGATGAACCCGCCGCCCGCAGGGCGCTGGTCAAATGGTTGGGCTCCTTGTGGTTCGCACCCAACCGGCTCCTTGAGTTCACCCGCGCTGGCCGGGCGATGAACGGCGTCTACGTGCCCTACTGGACCTTCGACGCCGACACCCAGTCCAGCTACCGCGGCGCCAAAGGGGTGCATTACTACGAAACCCGCACCGTTACCGTGAACGTCAACGGCAAGAACGAGACACGGCAGGAACAGGTTCAGAAAACCCGCTGGTATCCCGCCTCGGGCAATGTCAGCCGCGAGTTCGACGATGTGCTGACCATCGCCTCCACCTCGCTGCCCACCCGTCTCGGCGACGGGCTGGAACCGTGGGACCTCTCCCAGATCCAGCCCTACACGCCCGACTACCTCGCGGGCTTTCAGGCCGAAGGCTATACCGTGGCGCTGGCCGACGGCAACACTGTAGCCAAGGCCAAGATGGCCAACGTCATCCGCGAAGACGTCCGCCGCGACATCGGCGGCGACGAGCAGCGCATTGACTCGGTCGACACCAGCTACTCCGCCGAGACCTTCAAGCACATTCTCCTGCCGGTCTGGATGGCCGCCTACAAGTACAACGCCAAAAGCTACCGCTTCCTCGTGAACGGCCAGACCGGCGAAGTGCAGGGCGAACGCCCGTGGAGCGTCTGGAAGATCACCTTCGCCGCGATCGGCGTCGCCATCGTTGCCGGTGTCGGCTACTACCTCTATCAGAAATACGGGCAAGGCGGCTGATCCCAGCCGCTGCCAGCCTCAAAAGACCCGCCCCCCTCATCCTCGCTGCACAAATATCCCGCGGG
>CANBRQ010000086.1 GCA_947371955.1 Paracoccaceae bacterium
GACAAGGTTCCGAACCGGTTCGAACTGGTAATGCTGGCCGCCCATCGGGCGCGCGAGATCCAGTCCGGCTCTGCGGTCACGGTGGACCGTGACAACGACAAGAACCCGGTCGTCGCCTTGCGCGAGATCGCGGACGAAACGCAGATCGCTTCTGTTCTGCGCGAACGCATGATCGAAAGCTATCAGACCCAGATCGAGGTCGACGAGCCGGAAGACGATCAGATGGCACTTCTGATGTCGGGCGAGATTGACCGCCCGATGCAGGACGACATGTCCGAAGAAAAGCTTCTGCGCGCCTTGATGGAAGCGCAAGGCGACAACTGATCCCTTGGGATCACGGAAGGCAGGACGAGGATGATCGACGTCGAAGACCTGATCGCCCTCGTCCGCAACTATAACCCCCGCACGAACTCTGCACTCATCCGTCAGGCCTACGCCTATGGCATGAAGATGCACGAGGGTCAGTTCCGCAAATCGGGTGAGCCCTATTTCACGCATCCGGTCGCTGTGGCGGCTATCTTAACCGAACAGCAGCTTGACGACGCGACCATCGTCACCGCCCTTTTGCACGACACGATTGAGGATACCAAATCCACCTATACCGAAGTGGAGCGCCTCTTCGGCCACGAAGTTGCCGAACTGGTCGATGGCGTCACCAAACTGACCAACCTGCAACTCTCCCAAGGCCAATCCGAACAGGCCGAGAACTTCCGCAAGCTGTTCATGGCGATGTCCAAGGACCTGCGGGTTATCCTGGTGAAGCTGGCCGACCGTCTGCACAACATGCGCACGATCAAAAGCATGTCGCCCGAAAAGCAGATCCAGAAGTCGCGTGAGACGATGGACATCTATGCCCCCCTCGCCGGTCGCATGGGGATGCAATGGATGCGCGAAGAGCTGGAAGACCTCGGCTTCCGCGTCTTGAATGCCGAGGCGCGCAATTCCATCATCCGCCGTTTCCTGACCCTGCAGAAAGAGTCCGGCGACGTCGTCCACCAGATCACCGCCGACATCCGCACCGAACTGGAACGCGAGAAGATCGATGCAGACGTCTATGGCCGCGCCAAGAAGCCCTATTCCATCTGGCGCAAGATGCAGGAAAAGGACCTCGCCTTCTCGCGCCTTTCAGACATCTACGGCTTTCGCATCATCTGCATGAATGTGGGCGACTGCTACCGCATCCTCGGCGCCATCCACCAACGCTGGCGGGCGGTTCCGGGGCGGTTCAAGGACTACATCAGCCAGCCGAAATCGAACGGCTACCGATCGATCCACACCTCGGTTTCTGGCCGCGACGGCAAGCGCGTGGAAGTCCAGATCCGCACCCGCGAAATGCACGAAGTGGCCGAGGCGGGCGTTGCCGCCCACTGGTCCTACCGCGAGGGAGTGCGCGCCAAGAACCCCTTCGCCGTCGACCCTGCCAAATGGATCGCGGGCCTGACAGAACGATTTGACGCGGGCGACCACGACGAATTCCTGGAAAACGTCAAGCTTGAGATGTATTCCGATCAGGTTTTCTGCTTTTCGCCCAAGGGCGAGGTCGTGCAACTGCCACGGGGCGCCACACCGCTCGACTACGCCTATGCGATCCACACGCGCATCGGCAATTCCTGCGTTTCGGCGAAGATCGACGGCATCCGCGTGCCGCTTTGGACCCGCCTCAAGAACGGCCAGTCGGTCGAGATCATCACGGCGGAAGGCCAGCGCCCGCAGGCCAGCTGGATCGACATCGTCCAGACCGGCCGCGCCAAGGCCGCCATCCGCCGCTCCTTGCGCGAAGAGGACCGGGGCCGCTTTGTCAAACTGGGGCAGGAACTCGCCCGCGCTGCCTTTGACCACGTGGGCCGCAAAGCCACCGACAAGGCCTTGCGCACCGCCGCCAAGATGCTGGGGCTGGCCGATGAAACCGACCTTCTCGCCCGCCTTGGTTCGGCAGAACTGACCGTCCGCAAGGTGCTGGAAACCCTCTACCCCGAGCTTTCCACGTCGCAGAAGGACGAGGTCGACGCCCAGCGCCCCGTCATCGGCCTCGGCGCGGATCAGACCTTCAAGCGCGCCCAATGCTGCCAACCCGTCCCCGGCGAACGCATCGTCGGCATCACCTATACCGGCCGCGGCGTCATCGTCCACGCCATCGACTGCCCGGCGCTTGAGGAGCTTGAGGAACAGCCCACCCGCTGGGTCGACCTGCACTGGCAATCCGGCCGCCACGCGCCGACCTATTCCGTGACGCTGGATGTCGCCATTTCCAACGACGCCGGGGTGCTGGGCCGCATCTGCACGGTGATCGGCGAGCAGAAGGCCAACATCTCGGACTTGAAATTCACAGAACGGAAACCAGATTTTTACAGACTGCTGATTGATGTTGACCTGCGCGATGTCGAACACCTGCATATGGTGATGACGGCGCTCGAGGCTGAGACAGATGTCGCTCAAGTGGCGCGGGTCAGAAACGTGTCACGCAAGCCGTAAGGGCTGTAACTGGTGAAGGGGAGACGATGTTCAAACGCCGCACCCCGCAGAACTGGGCCCAGTGGTCCAAGGCGCAGATTTACCCGCAAGGCGGCTTCAAGCGCGCCATCGTCTACCTGTGGCACCGCCTGCGACGCCTGCCCGACCCGCCGCACCGCGTGGCACGTGGCGTCTTTGCCGGCACCTTCGTCAACTTCCCGCCCATCTTCGGCTTCCAGATCATCGCCGCCGTGGGCCTGGCATGGCTGATGCGCGGCAATATCCTTGCCGCCGTCCTCGCCACGCTGCTATCCAACCCCTTCACCACCCCGCTGATCGCGCTTGTTTCCCTGAGCCTCGGCCACTGGCTCCTCGGCTCACCCGAGGGGATCAGCCTGCACGCCACCTTCGCCGCTTTCGCCGCCGCAGGCTCGGAACTGTGGTTCAACTTCACCACCCTCTTCACCGCCGAGACAGCGCATTGGGATGGCCTCCTCCTCTTCTGGCAGCGCGTCTATTTTCCCTACCTCGTCGGCTCGATCCTGCCCGGCCTTGCCTGCTCGGCGCTTCTGGCATGGCTGACGATCCCGACGCTGAACGCTTATCAAGCCCTGCGCCGCCGCAACCTGCAAAAGCGGGTCGAGGCACGCAAAGCCAAGGCACCCTGACCTCGCCAGCCCCGCTTCATCTTGGCACAAATACTCCACGTGGGTCCGGGGGTTTGAAACCCCCGGCGGCCGACCCCGCAAACCGCCCTTCCAACACCAAGCAATCCGGTCTAGACAGTCGACACAGAAATGGGGTGAGAGCCATGAATTACCTAGGAAAGCTGCGCCTCGGCGTGAACATCGACCACGTGGCCACCGTCCGCAACGCCCGTGGCAGCGCCTGGCCCGATCCGCTGCGCGCGGCCCTTCTGGCCGAGGCTGCGGGGGCTGACGGCATAACAGCCCACCTGCGCGAAGACCGCCGACACATCCGCGACAGCGATATCGTGGCCCTGAAGGCCGGTCTCGGCATTCCCCTGAATTTCGAATGCGCCGCCACCGAGGAAATGCAGGCCATCGTCTTGAATGCACGGCCCCATGCCGTCTGTCTCGTCCCGGAAAAGCGGGCCGAGCGGACGACGGAAGGTGGGCTTGACGTGGCCGGCGACGAAAACCGCCTCGCCCATTTCGTAGCCCCCCTTCGCGATGCCGGGGCGCGGGTTTCCATGTTCATCGGGCACGACCCCCGCCAGATCGAGGCTTCGGCTCGGATTGGCGCCGCCGTGGTGGAACTGCACACCGGCCACTACTCTGACCTGCACGCCGAAGGCTTGGCGGAAGAGGCCGAGGCCGAACTGCATGCCCTGCAAAAGGGTGCCGCCCTTGCCCACTCCCTCGGGCTGGAGGTTCATGCCGGACACGGCCTGACCTATGACAACGTCGCCCCCATCGCGGCAATCCCCGAGGTCATGGAACTCAACATCGGCCATTTCCTGATCGGCGAGGCGATCTTCCTTGGTCTTGAGGAAGCCATCGTCGAGATGCGCCACCGCATGGACCTCGCGCGCGGCCTGATCTGACCTGCGGCGCCGGGGCTTCCGATGACGAAACCCCGGCCCAAAGGCTCAATTTGATGAAATCTGTTCAGAGCTTGATATGGATCAAGCGTGCGCTTTTGGGCAGCCCCTAGACTGATCCTGCCCGAACAGGGCTTGCCGGACGTGCTGCGCGGGGCCGATCTGCCTTCGTTGTCTGCGATTTGGTCTTTTTGCGTTTCACGTTCCGATCAAGCGCCTTTCCGGGCTCGACCTGTCTTTCGAACCTTCGCGAGACACTATCGGGCAACGGGCCCCTTGCCGCCCCTGCCCCAACACCGGGAGAGACGATCATGAAAACATACCTTGGCGCTGCCTTTGTTCTGGCAATCAGCGCCACGCCCCTGTTCGCCCAAGACGTGGCCGCAGGCGGCGATCTTTACAACGACAACTGCGCCATCTGCCACGGCAACAAGGGCGAGGGCTATCCCAAGGAAGTCGTCCCGGATGGGGCGGTCCGCATCAAGAAACTGGCCGGCGATTCCGCCTATTGGGATTTCGCCGTCTTCAAGTCCGCCGTGGTGGACGGCATGGACGATCACGGCAAGCCGATGCGCGTGATGCCGGTGTTCGGCAAGGTCGGCTACTTCACCCCGGCCGGTGGCATCCCCACCGATGACGACATCAAGAACATCCAGGCCTATATCCAGACCCTGGCCCCGAAGGGCTGATCAGCCTGCGCCACACAGCCAAATGCCGCCCGTCATATCCTGACGGGCGGCATTTTCATTTCGCTGTTACGCGTGGTTCAGCGCCCGTCCTCGTCCACAGGGGCGCGGCCAAACCAGATTTGATACATCGACACGAACCATTCGATCGAGAAGGCAATTCCCATCACCCCGCCGCTGACGATGATGATCCAGGCAAAATTGGCGTTCATCTTGGTCAGATACCATGACCCGATGTCGGTGATCATCATCAGGAAGGGTGTCACGATCACCACGGGCTGCAACCACGCCGGACGCATCCGGGCGTGAGCAAAGATGAAGCCCATGATGAAGAAGATGAAGGTCATGCCGAACAGGTGGATATGCGAGACACGAACCAGCGTGGCCAGCGTCATGCCGGTGTCTGGCTTGGCCATTTCGGCAAAGTCGTCAAAGGCCACGAAACTCGGCGCGCCCACCGTCTTTCCGTCATGGCAACGGATGCAGCGGTTGTCGACGATGGCCTTGATCGTTGCGTCGTACTCGGCCCGGTTGGCGCCATCCGCTGCCCAGTCCATGATCGCCCGGCGCTCTTTCGAGGGTGCATTGGCCGACATCGGCCCCAGCAGCGCCACTTGCAGCCGGTTGTTGTGCGCATCGCCGCCATAGGCGATTGCGATGTCATTGGCATTGATCCCGGTCTTGCCATCAAGGCCTGCGTGCGTTTCGTAAACTTGCACCATGGCAAAGCAATAGCCCAGACCCAGAGTGATCAGCGCCGCCGTAAACAGGGCGCGCAGGGTCAGGGACAGGTCGCTGTAATGTAGGCCTCTTCGGTTTTCGAGTGGCAAGGCCGCTCCCTCCTTCATGAGATTGTCGTGGCTCGGCGCGATCGGCCGTCCCGTGCAAGGCTTCGGGACCTCTGCCCCATCGGGAAACCGCAGACCGGTTCCTCATCTCAGCAGATGCCGCGCTTCTCCCCGCCGCCTTGACGCAGATCAATCGGCGCCGGGGAAATCTCATTTTGGCTCTCTGAAGGGCGGCCGTGCTGGACCGCCTCAGTTGACGGTGATTTCCGTCCACATCCCGTTCATGAAATGCATGGGGATGTTGCAGAACAACACGTATTTGCCGGGCTTCAGGTCCAGCGTCAGCGCGCCGCCCTGACCGGGGTTCAGTTCCGACACTTCCCCCAGATGGCCCGCGCCATCCTCGTCCACCTTGGCCATATCGGCCATGTAAGGCATCAGCTTGCCATCCGCAGGGGCCGGCGACAGGATCATTTCATGCACGATATCCTTGGAGGCGTTGGTCACCTCAAACGTCACCTTGCCCGCAGGGACCGAGGCGACATCGGCCTTCACACCCAGCATCGCCATCGACATGTCGCCGCCCGACCCCATCCCCAAAGGATGTGCAGCGTCTGGCTGGGCCGAGTCCGGCCCCTTGTCCCACAGCGTGACATTGATCTTCGAATCGGCAAAAGCCGCCTCCGACAGGGCGAGGGTGACGGCAGCGGCCAAAGCCGCAGAAGTCCCGGAACGTATCAGCATATTTTTGTCCATAATGGCAACGGGCGTCGTGCCCGGACGTCCCATGCACTCTCCAAAGACACCGGACCATGTGCCAAAGGTTGCGCTACAACCAAAGTTGCAGCCGCTTCACCGCGTGCAAAGCCTCATTGTTGCCAACCCGCCCCTCACTGGACAGCGCGCCGCCGCAGACCTACGCTGTCGCCAATTAGTCCGTCGCAACAACAAGGCAAGGTCAGCCCATGATCCTCGGCATCGGCACCGATCTTGCGAACATCGAACGGATCGAAGGGACCATCGCCCGCTTCGGCCCGCGCTTCCTCAACCGCGTCTTCACCGAACGCGAGCAGGCCAAGGCCGCCAGCCGCCCCTACAACACCGCCGCCACCTATGCCAAACGCTGGGCCGCGAAAGAGGCCTGCTCCAAGGCGCTTGGCACCGGCCTGCGCATGGGCATCGCCTGGAAGGACATGGCGGTATCCAACCTCTGGACCGGCCAGCCCGTCATGCATCTGACCGGCTGGGCCGCCGACCGTCTGGCGCAGATGACCCCGCCCGGCCACCGCGCCATCGTTCATGTCACCCTGACCGACGATCACCCCTGGGCGCAGGCCTTCGTCGTGATCGAGGCCTTGCCGCATGACACAAAGCCCCATGACGCCCCGGTTAACCGCGAGTTGACCGACCAAACTCCGCACCCGCCTTGACTCCAAGGGCCTTCCCGCGCATCTAGCGCCCGAACCCCTATGGAAAGCCCCTTTCATGGCATCGAACAGCAAGGCCGACGGCGGCATCGTTGAAACCATCAAGACCGTGGTCTATGCCCTGCTGATCGCAGGCCTGTTCCGCACGCTGCTGCTGCAACCCTTCTGGATCCCTTCGGAATCCATGAAGGACACGCTGCTGATCGGCGACTTCCTTTTCGTCAACAAGATGGCCTACGGCTACTCGCGCTATTCCTGCCCCTTCGCCGCCTGTCCGATCACCGGCCGCATCAAGCTGCCGCTCCTCTCCGGCGATCCGCAGCGTGGTGACGTCGTGGTGTTCCGCCACCCGGTGAATGGCGAGGACTACATCAAGCGCCTGATCGGCCTGCCCGGCGACAAGATCCAGATGAAGGCCGGCCTTCTCTACATCAACGACGTGCTGGCCCCGCAGGTCGACGCCGGCATCTTCAAGGAAACCTACGAGGCGCAAGGCTCCATGGGCAACTCGCCCCGCTGCTCCAACGCCCCCGTGGGCGAAGGTGGCGTCTGCGAGAAGATCCGCTCGATCGAAACCCTGCCCAATGGCGTCAAGCATGACGTGCTGAACATCGACACCAACGGCTATGCCGACAACACCGATGTGTTCACCGTCCCCGAAGGCAACTACTTCTTCATGGGCGACAACCGCGACAACTCGATGGACAGCCGCTTCAACCAGAACGTCGGCGGCGTCGGCTTCGTGCCCGCCGAATACCTCGTCGGTCGCGCCGACCGCATCATGTTCTCCTCCGCCGGCTCCTCGCTGTTCCAGTTCTGGACTTGGCGCGCAGACCGCTTCTTCAAGGCGGTCGAGTAACACCCGCATGACAGGCACCCCTCTGGCCAGCACAGTCTCCCTGCCAGCCTCGCGCAAGCGAGGCTGCATGCTTTTCGGGGGGCCGCTTTGAAGCTCAGCCAAGACCTCCAGACCTTCTGCACCCGCATCGCCTACACGTTCCACACACCGGAACTGCTGGTGCAGGCGCTGACTCATGCCTCGATGTCCTCGCCCACCCGCACCAACAACGAACGCCTTGAATTCCTTGGCGACCGAGTGCTGGGTCTGGTGATGGCCGAGGCGCTTCTGACCGCCGACACCGCCGCCGCCGAGGGCCAGTTGGCCCCCCGCTTCAACGCCCTCGTCCGCAAGGAAACCTGCGCCGACGTGGCGCGCGAATACGGCTTCGGCGAGGTCCTGAAACTCGGCCGTTCCGAAATGATCTCCGGCGGCCGCCGCAAGGAAGCCCTTCTGGGCGATGCTCTTGAAGCCGTGATCGCCGCCATCTACCTTGACCGTGGCTTTGATGCCGCCCGCGAAGTGATCCTGCGCCTCTGGGGCAGCCGCATCAATGCCGTCGAAGCCGATGCCCGCGACGCCAAAACCTCGCTTCAGGAATGGGCGCAAGGCCGTGGCATGGCGCCACCCACCTATGACGAAGCAGCCCGCGAAGGGCCGGACCATCAACCCATCTTCACCGTCCGCGTTACCCTCGCAGACGGCAAAACCGAAACCGCCCGCGCCGGATCAAAGCGTCAGGCCGAACAAATGGCAGCGCGAGCCCTCCTCGCGCGGATAGAAGGACCAAAATGACCGAAGAACACTTGGCCGAAACCCCGCATCGTGCGGGTTTCGTCGCCCTGATTGGTGAGCCGAATGCCGGCAAATCGACCCTCCTGAACAAGATGGTGGGCGCAAAAGTCTCCATCGTCACCCACAAGGTGCAAACCACCCGCACCCGTATTCGCGGCGTTGCGATGCATGGCCCCGCCCAAATCGTCTTCGTCGACACCCCCGGCATCTTCCGCCCGCGCCGCCGCCTCGACCGTTCCATGGTCGCCGCCGCTTGGGGCGGTGCCGCTGACGCCGACGTGATCGTGCTGTTGATCGAGGCCAACCGTGGCCTGACCGAAGGTGCCAAGGCCATCATCGACGGCCTGAAAGACCGCTTCCCTTCCGGCGGGCAGGTCGCTTTGGCGATCAACAAGATCGACAAGGTGAAGGCCGAAACCCTGCTGCACCTTGCCGAGGAGTGCAACATCGCATTCCCCTTCACCACCACCTTCATGATCTCTGCGGAGCGCGGCCACGGCGTCGACAAATTGAAAGCCTGGCTGGGTGAAACCGTCCCCGCAGGCCACTGGTTCTACCCCGAGGACCAAATCGCCGACCTGCCCGAGCGTCAGATCGCCGCCGAGATGACCCGCGAGAAACTGACCCTTCGCCTGCACGAAGAACTGCCCTACCAGCTCACGGTCGAGACCGAGAACTGGGAAGACCAGCCCGACGGCTCCGCCAAGATCAGCCAGATCATCTACGTCGCCCGCGACGGCCATAAAGGCATCGTCCTTGGCAACAAGGGCGAGACGATCAAGGCCATCGGAATCGCCGCAAGGGCTGAAATCTCCGCCTTCCTTGGCCGCACAGCGCACCTGTTCCTAGAGGTGAAGGTTCGCCCGAACTGGCTGGAAGAACCCGAGCGGTACACAGAAATGGGCCTTGACTTCAAAGACGGCAACCTGCCGTCCTGAGGCGCGTGAAATCCTGAACAAATGGTTAACGGAAAACACAATATCCGTTATCTTTCAAAGCCTTACCCCTCATTGCACGTGTGCAATCCCCGTGAAACGGAGGCCCAAATGTCGTTCAGATTAGCCAGCGGCATCTGGGTCTCAGCCTACCTCACCCGCCTCCGCCTCGCCGAAATCCCGGCCTACGTCACCCAAAAAGGCGACCAGACCGCCGGCGCCGTGATCGTGAAAGTGGCCCTCCTGAACGGCCGCGCCCGCGCCTTCCAACGCAGCTTCGACCTCACCTCCAACGAACGCATCTGGATCCCCCTGACCGAAGGCCCCGAGCCCGACGTCGACGCCCTCCTGACCCGCCAGAAAAGCCGCGACCGCGACCTCTGGGTCATCGAACTCGAAGACCGCCAGGGCCGCACCCTTCTGGACGAGGACGGCCTATCGACCTAGCCGCGCCACCCCGACCACTCCGGCGCCCAAGGCCGCAAACCCGGCAAGCAGCCCAAGGAAATTCACCCCCAACCGCGCCATGCCCAGCGCGTCCCCATCCAGAAACGGATAGGGCCAGAACCCGGTCAGATATCCGCGAACCAGCGCATAGCCGCAGTAAACCGCGGGCCAGATCAGCCACAGCGGAAGATCGCGCCACCCCACCCTTTTGTCAGCAAACCCCCACCACCAAATGCACACCGCCACCGGCACCACCGAATGCAGCCCCTGATCCGCCCACCACGCCGCGCCGACAGGGTTCCACAGCCGTGGCAGAAGCAGGTGGTAGACGACCCCGACCATCACGATCGACACGACCATCCCAGCCGCCACCAAACCCGGCATCCGCCAGCCCCGCGCCACGGCAAACATCAGCCCCGCAACGCCCAGATTGGTCAGGATCGTGAAAAACCCCGCCAGAAACCACAGCTTCTGCTCCAACGGCCAGAATGCCATCGGGTCCGGCAAGGCATCAAACTGCCCGCGCAGCGAGGCCAGCGCCAAGGTTCCGGTCAGCAGGGCAATCATGCGGGACAGCATGGCCTGACCCTGCCAGATTACCCCCCCACCGCAAGCCCCTTCTTGCCCCGCAGCTCCGCAGCGGCAATACTCCCCCGATGGAATGGCGAGACGAAGGCGCGCTTCTGTCCGTGCGGCTGCACGGCGAAAGCTCTGCGATCATCGAGGTCTTTACGGCGCAGCATGGCCGGCACCTTGGCGTGGTGCGGGGCGGAGGATCACGTCGCATGGCCGGGGTCCTGCAACCGGGCGCTCAACTGGCCGTGCAATGGCAGGCAAGGCTGGAGGAGCATATGGGCGCCTTCAAGGCCGAACCCCTCCACGCCCGCGCGGCCCTTCTGAACGACCGGGGTGCGCTGGCCGCGTTGAACTCCATCTGCGCGCTTCTTCATCAGGCCTTGCCAGAACGCGATCCGCACCCGGCGCTTTACGCCCAAACGGTGGCACTTCTTGATCTTCTCGAACAAGGCGGCGAATGGCACGTGCCCTACCTTCTGTGGGAGGTCAGCTTGCTAGACGAAATGGGCTATGCGCTTGACCTCACCTCTTGCGCCATCACCGGGGTGACCCAGGACCTCGCTTATATCTCGCCCCGCACCGGCAAAGCGGTCTCTCGCCAAGCCGCAGGCGACTGGGCGCCCCGCCTTTTGCCTTTGCCCCGCGTGCTGACCCTGCAGGACGGCAGCCAAGCCGAAGTGGCCGAGGCGCTGACCCTGACCACCCATTTCCTGACCCGCGCCCTGCCCGCACCCCCCTATCAGGACAGCCCCCTGCCCGAGGCGCGGACCCGCCTGCTTGACCAGCTTTCGCGTGCAGCGCCCGATCCTTCTGGCAATTCCGTCGCAGACTGACTCAGCCCGTCGCAACAGGGCCAGACTTGCGCTGCGGCCCGTGTGACCCACACCTATGCCGATCGACAGTATCCCATTTCCCCGCACCCCCGCCCTGTGGCATTTCGCGGCCCTCTCGGGGCTCGAAGCCTGTGTGCGCGGCTCGCTGATCTCCGTGATGCCCTTGGTGGTCCGCGATGCGATGGGGTCGACCGTTGGCTCATCCAAGGCCTATTTCATCGTCGGCCTGATCTCGATGGTCTGGGGCCTTCTGGTGCCATGGTTCACAAGGGCAGTGCCCCGGCGCTGGATGTATACCGGCGGCGCGGTGCTGTACCTTCTGGGCATGAGCCTCGCCTTCCTTGGCACGCCTTTGACGGTGACCCTGTCGCTGATGGCCAATGCCATGGCTACGGCCACGATCTTCGTCTGCTTCAACGCCTATGTTCTGGACTATGTGGAGCGCGAGAACCTTGGCCGCAGCCAAAGCCTGCAGATGGTCTTCTCGGCCACGCCTTGGGCGGTCGGTCCCATTCTTGGCGTCTGGCTCCACTCCCTGTGGCGGCCGGCCCCGTTCCTGATGGCTGGCACCTTTGCGGTCGCTCTGGTCGGCCTGTTTTGGTACCTGCGGCTTGGCAATGGCAAAGAGATCACCCGCGCGCAAAGTCAAAGCATCAATCCGCTGGCTTATCTCGGCCGCTTCTTCGCCCAGCCGCGCCTGATCGCGGGGTGGAGCTTTGCCGTCATCCGCTCCACCGGATGGTGGGTCTATGTCGTGTACTTGCCCTATTTCTGCATCGAACAGGGCTTGGGCAAGAATGTCGGCGGCACGGCCTTGTCCATTTCCAACGCGGTACTATTTCTAGCCCCGGCGCTCCTCAAGTTCGCTCGCCGCTCCTCGGTCCGCATCTCGGTCCGCCGCGCCTTCGCGCTCTGTGGCAGCCTGTTCCTGCTGGCAAGCCTTGTCGCGCCCTGGCCATGGCTGACCGTACTGGCGCTGATGTTCGCATCGACCATGCTAGTGACGCTGGACGTAATCGGCGGGCTGCCGTTCCTGATGTCGGTGAAACCCTCGGAACGCACCGAGATGTCGGCGATCTATTCCAGCTTCCGCGACGTCTCGTCCGTCGTCACCCCCGGCATGGCCTGGGCGGTGCTGGCCGTGGCCCCGACCGCTGCTATCTTCACCGCCACGGCGGGTCTGATGGGCCTTGCCTTCACCGTGGCGGGCAAGCTCCACCCACGTCTCGGCACACCACGCCCCTCCCGCGGCGGCGCCTGACCTTTTCACATTGGTGCAAGTATCCCGCGAGGGTTCCCCAAGGGGGGTGCGCAGCCCCCCTTGGGCGAGGGGGGTTTGGGGGGGCGAGTAGCGCACCCAACGCCGGGTCCGCAGAGCGTTACGGCCTGAAGAACTTGCCACCAGGCGACAGGGTGAAAATTTCGCACCCCGTCGCGGTCACTCCGATGGAGTGTTCGAACTGTGCCGAATCGCGGTCATCACGGGTGACGGCCGTCCAGTCATCGGCCAGAACCTTGGTTTCCGGACGGCCAAGGTTCACCATCGGCTCGATCGTGAAGAACATGCCCTCTTCCAGAACAGCCCCCGTGCCCGGACGGCCGTAGTGCAGCACGTTGGGCGGCGCGTGGAACACGCGGCCAAGGCCATGGCCGCAGAAGTCGCGCACCACGGACATGCGGTTGGCCTCGACGAAGGTCTGGATGGCATGGCCGATGTCGCCAAAGGTGTTGCCCGGCTTGACCGCCGCGATGCCGCGCATCAGCGCCTCATGCGTCACGTCGATCAGACGCTGACGGAAGGGCTTCACGTTGCCCGCCGCGTACATTCGGCTGGTGTCGCCGAACCAGCCCTCCACGATCACCGTCACGTCGATGTTCAGGATATCTGCGTCCAGAATGACATCCGACCCGCGCTTGGGGATCTTGGCCCCCGGAATCCCGTGGCACACCACCTGATTGACCGAGATGCAGGAGGCGTGCTGATAGCCCTTGTACCCGATCGTGGCCGAAGTGACCCCATGCCGCTCCACTTCCGAGCGGATGAAATCATCCAGTTCGCCAGTCCGCACGCCCGGCACGACCAGCGCGCCTATATCATCCAGGATCATGGCCGCGACCCGGCCAGCCTCGCGCATGCCAGCAAAATCCGCATCTTCATAGATGCGGATGCCATCTTTGGTGATGCGACCGCGCATATCGTCCAATGTTCCGACCCTTTTTACTTTCCCCACTAGATAAGAGAATCCCACGCCCTTGGCCAGAGGGGGCAACACCCCTATACCTGTGCCCAATTGCACGAAGGAGCAGCCCATGCCGAACCAAACCGCCGCCATGCTGGTGATCGGCGACGAAATCCTGTCTGGCCGCACCCGCGACAGCAACATGCACCATCTGGCCATGGCCCTGACCGAACATGGTCTGGCCCTGACCGAGGCGCGGGTGGTGGCCGACGACCATGACTCCATCGTGGCAGGCGTGAATGCGCTCCGGGCGAAATATGACCATGTCTTCACCTCCGGCGGCATCGGGCCGACGCATGACGACATCACCGCCGACGCCATTGCCGCCGCCTTCGGCGTGGCCATCACCCGCCGCGCCGATGCGATGGCTTTGTTGGGCGCGCACTATGCCGCCCGGGGAATGGAGTTCAACGAGGCTCGCCAGCGCATGGCCCGCATCCCCGACACCGCCACGCTGATTGATAACCCTGTCTCCATCGCCCCCGGCTTCACGGTTGGCAACGTGCACGTCATGGCAGGCGTGCCCCGCATCTTCGAGTCCATGCTGGCGGGCGTTCTGTCTGGCATCGCCCACGGCAAGCCCCTTTTGTCGCGCACCCTGCGGCTGCAACGCGGCGAGGGTGAGATTGCCACGCCCTTCGGGGCCTTCGCCGCTGAGTATCCCGATCTTCAGATGGGCTCATATCCGTTCAACAACGACGGCATCTATGGCACCAACCTCGTAATCCGCGGCACCGATGCCGCCCGGCTCGATGCCGCCCTCGCCGCGCTGGAGGAACGCTTGTCAGCATGACACCGCTTCTCAGTCCTGCCGCGTTCGCCCAAGCGATGGAGGCAACATGGCCGCCCTTCGCCACCTTCCGCCACGGACCATGGCTCATCCGCGAAGGCGCTGGCGGCGGCAAGCGCGTCAGTGCTGCAAGTGCCGAGGGGGATTGGGATGAAACCGATCTGCCCTTGGCCGAGGCGGCAATGCAGGCGCTGGATCAAGACCCCTTGTTCGTGATCTGGCCCTGGGACGAAACACTCGATTCCACACTTGCCGCCAAGGGCTATGAAAAGATTGACCCGGTTCTAGGCTATGCCGCACCCGTTGCGGTCTTTGCGGCACCAAAGATTATGACCACTTTCCCGCATTGGCCGCCGATGCAGATCGCCAAGGATATCTGGGAGGAAGGCCACATCGGCCCCGGCCGCCTTGCCGTGATGCACCGCGCGACGGGTGCCAAGACAGCTATTCTTGGCCGCACTTCGGACAAGCCGTCCGGCACGGCCTTCGTCGCCTTGCACGAAGACACCGCCCTGATCCATGCGCTGGAGGTGCGCCCCGCCCTGCGCCGGCAAGGGGCGGCGCGCCAGATCCTGTGCGCTGCGGCGCATTGGGCGGCAGGAAACGGCGCGACTAGGCTGGCTTTGGCCGTGACCGAGGCCAATGCGACGGCCCGCGCCCTCTATGCTTCCCTTGGAATGCAGGTTGTGGGAAACTACCATTACCGGGCCAAGTAAGCCGCAAAGGCAGTGCAGTTGAGCAGTCCCTCCTTTTCAGCCACCCTCGCGGTGCTGTGTCTGGCGCTGCCTGCGAAGGCAGCACCCTTGCTGGAAATGCCTGCTCCGGCCTCGCAAATCGGCGGTTGGGCCGACAGCCCCTCGACGCTGCGCCTGCCGATCGGGCCCTTCACTGCGGGCTCTCTGCCCATGCGCGAAGTTGCCGGGGCCATTGACCAGCGCGCCTATCGGATGGAGGGGCAGCGCCTGACCACGCTGCAACTGATCACTCCACTGCTGTCCCAACTGGCGCAAGAGGGGTACAAGACCCTTTACCAATGCGAAACCACGGCTTGTGGCGGTTTTGACTTTCGCTATGGCATGGACGTCTTGCCGGAACCGCAGATGCATGTCGACCTTGGCGACTTTCGCTATGTCGCGGCAGAGCGTGCTGCGTCCGACGGCCCCGATCTGGTGGCGCTGCTGGTCAGCCGCTCGGCCGACAGCGGGTTTGTGCAGGTCACCTCGATCACCGGAATTTCAACCGCACCACAACGCCAACCGACCTTGGCCCCTGCCGCTGCCGCTGCCGCGACATCGGCGGAACCGACCGTTGCGGCAGAACAGACCGGCTTTGGCCAGAGCCTGCTGGCCGACGGCTCGGTGGCGCTGGATGACCTGATCTTCGAATCCGGCAGTGCCGCGCTGGAGGATAAGGATTATGCTTCGCTGAAAGCCTTGACCAACTGGCTGGGCGCGAACCCGACGCGCCATGTGACGCTGGTGGGCCATACCGATGCTTCGGGTGCTTTGTTGCCCAATGTCGCGCTGTCGCGGCTGCGGGCGCAAAGCGTGCGCGCGACACTTGTGACCAAACTCGGGGCCGATCCCACAAGGATCGATGCGCAGGGGGCGGGCTATCTGGCCCCGCGAGCCAGCAACGAAACGCCCGAGGGCCGCACCAAAAACCGAAGGGTCGAGGTCATGCTGACCCCGACCCCATGACGATTTGCCTTGCAGGCGTTACCAGTTATCAGGGCCTTTTTCCATGAACTGCCGTGCAAGAAAGTCGATAAAGGCCCGCACTTTCGGCTGGGTGAAGCGCCCCGGGGGATAGACGGCGTAGATGCCCTGCACCTCGACCGGCAGTCCGGGAATGGCCTCTTCGATCAGGCCCTGCTTCATCGCATCAGCGTAAAGGAAGGAGGGAAGGTAGGCGATACCCAACCCCGAAATCGCAGCATTGAGAAGGCTTTGCCCGTCATTCACCGTCAGCCAGCCCGCCGTGCGCACCTGACGCTTTTCGCCCGACGGGGCGATCACTTTCCAGACGTTGCCATTGGCCTGGTTGGAATAGTGCAAGAGCTTGTGCTCGTTCAGGTCGTCGATCTTCATCGGACGACCGAATTTCTGGAAATAGCCGGGCGAGCCTATCATCTTCTTGGCGGTGTCGGTCAGACGGCGGGCGCGCAGCGAGCTATCTTCCAGATCCCCGACCCGGATGGCCATGTCGAAGCCTTCCGAAATCAGTTCGACGTAGCGGTTGTTCAGCACCATGTTGACGGTGATGTCAGGATATTCCAGCAGGAAATCGCCCAGAATCGGAGACAGCAGGTTCACCCCGAAGTCAGTGGCCACGCTGATCCGCAACAGACCCGAGGGCGCGGATTGCATCGAAGTGACCAGAGCATCCGCCTCACCTGCATCATTCAGCACACGGCGAGCGCGGTCGTAGTAGGCGAGGCCAATCTCGGTCGGCGACACGCGCCGGGTCGTGCGGTTCAAAAGCCGTGCACCCAAACGGGCCTCAAGCGCTGAGACGTGCTTGGACACGGCCGATTTGGATATGCCCATCTTCTTGGCAGCATCCGTAAAGCCTCCTTGATCCACCACGGTGGCGAAAGCTTCCATTTCTGTCAGTCGGTCCATTGTTGATCCCCAGGGAGGAAGTAGTCTTGATGGACCTAGGATTGATCTTGAATTCTGGCAGGATCGCGGCAATGCGGCGACACTTCCGCGGTATTACCGGGGATCGTTCAAGGCGGGGAAACGATGGCGCGGCGGATTTTGCGCGGAATCCGCCGGAACCTGGAGGCCGTCGCACCCGCAGCGCCGCAAAAAGCCGGGGTTTCACACCCCCGCACCCACCCGAAGAGCGGGGGTTTCACACCCCCGCGCCCACGTGGGATATTTGGGCAAATATGAAAGGCTCAAGGGGCCGTTTCAACGCAATGGCGGCGGAAGGCACGTTTGAGCATGTCGAGTTCGGCGCGCAGCAAGTCGACCTCGGCGCGCAGGTCGTCTTCCATGGCGACACCGGTGATGATTGTGAAATGTGCCAGCTTCTCGCCCCCCTTTTGGCGGATCAGGAAGGTTTGCACGCCGTC
>CANBRQ010000087.1 GCA_947371955.1 Paracoccaceae bacterium
TTGAGGGAGACGTTTTCCACGGCGCGGACGTGGCGGCCCGAGGCGTGGAAGGTGACGGAGAGGTTTTCGATCTCGATCAGGGCCATGTCAGCGGGCCCAACTTGCGGTGCGGTCGAGGGCGGGCAAGGCTTCTC
This sequence comes from Paracoccaceae bacterium, assembly GCA_947371955.1. Lineage (GTDB taxonomy): Bacteria > Pseudomonadota > Alphaproteobacteria > Rhodobacterales > Rhodobacteraceae > Stagnihabitans. The sequence continues at coordinate 135 of CANBRQ010000087.1, forward strand.
GGGAGCCGCCGATGCGGGGGAGGCAGTTCAGGAGGCCTTGGGTGTAGGGGTGTTTGGCGTGGAGGAGGTCTTTTGCCGCGAGTTCTTCCACGATCTTGCCTTTGTACATCACCAGCACGCGGTCGCAGAAGCGGGCGACGAGGCGGAGGTCGTGGGAGATGAAGATCAGACCCATGCCGCGGGTTTTGACGAGGTTGTCGAGGATGGAGAGGACTTCGGCCTGTACGGTGACGTCAAGGGCGGAGGTCGGTTCGTCGGCGATCAGGAGGTCGGGGTCAGGGATCAGCATCATGGCGATCATCACGCGCTGGCCCATGCCGCCGGAGAGTTCGTGGGGATAGGCGTCCATCACGCGTTCGGGGTCGCGGATCTGGACGGCCTCAAGGGCGGAGAGGGCTTTGGCGCGGGCTTCAGAGCGGGAGGCGTGGTCGCGTTGGCGCAGGCCCTCCATCAGCTGACTGCCCACCTTCATCACCGGGTTGAGGGAAAATTTCGGGTCTTGCATGACCATGGCGATGCGGCGGCCCCGCAGGGCGCGGAGTTGGGGTTCTGACGCCTTCATCAGGTCTTGGCCGTCGAAGGTCATGCTGTCGGCCTCGATCCGGCCGGGGGGGCGGATCAGGCGGAGGACGGCGCGGCCGGTCATGGTCTTGCCGGAGCCGGATTCGCCGACAATGCCGAGGCGTTCACGGTTGAGGTCGAAGGAGACGCCGCGCACCGCCTCGACCGGGCCGGTTTCGGTGTCGAAGGTGACGCGGAGGTTCTTGACGGAAAGGAGGGTCATTTGCCGGCACTCCGCGGGTCAAGCACATCGCGCAGGCCGTCGCCGAGCAGGTTGAAGCCCAAGGAGACGATGAAGATGGCGAGGCCGGGCATGGTGGCGACCCACCATTGTTCGAACAGGAACTTGCGGCCGGCGGAGATCATCAGGCCCCATTCGGGCAACGGGGGCTGGACGCCAAGGCCGAGGAAGCCAAGGCCTGCGGCGGTCAGGATGACGCCGGCCATGTCGAGCGTGACGCGGATGATGACCGAGGGCAGGCACATCGGCATGATGTGGCCCCAGATGAGCCTTGTGGCGGAGGCGCCTTGCAGGCGGGTGGCGGCGATGTAGTCGGAGTTGCGGACGGTGAGGGTCTCGGCGCGGGCGACGCGGGCGTAGGGGGGCCATGAGGTCAGGGCAATGGCGAGGACGGCGTTGACCATGCCGGGGCCGAGGACGGCGACGAGGGCCAAGGCGAGGATCAGCTTGGGGAAGGCGAGGAAAATGTCAGTGATCCGCATCAGGACGCTGTCGACCCAGCCGCCGAAGTAGCCCGACACGGTGCCGACGATCAGGCCGAAGACCGGGGCCGTGATGATGACCAGAAGCACGATGTAGAGGGTGATGCGCGAGCCGAAGAGGATGCGGCTCCAGATATCGCGGCCGAAGTCGTCGGTGCCCATCCAGTGGCCGGGGGTCAGGGGCGGTTGCAGGCGGTCTGCGAGCGATTGGGCGATTGGGTCGTAAGGCGCGAGGAGGGGCGCGAAAATCGACATGAAGATCAGGGCGAGCGAGATGATCAGGCCGATCATGGCAAGCGGGTTGCGCCGGAAGCGGAGCCAGGTGAGCCAGGTTTGCGCCGCCCGCGATTGCAGGCGCGACTTGGGGTTTGGGTCCATCAGCCAAGTATTCAGAGTGGTCATTGGGCCGCCTTCCTATTTCGCTCGGGGGTCTGCAAGGCGGTACAGGAAGTCGGAGAACATGTTGATGCCGATGTAGACGGCACCGACGACGATGGTGCCTCCCAAAACTGCGGGCATGTCGTTGATCAGAAGGGCGTCGGTGATGTAGCGGCCAAGGCCGGGCCAGGCGAAGATCGTCTCGGTCAGCACCGCTCCTTCAAGGAGGTTGGCGTAGGACAGGGCGATGACGGTGATCAGCGGCACGGCCACGTTGCGCATGGCATGGACCCAGATGACGCGCCGTTCCGGCATGCCTTTGACGCGGGCGGTGGTGATGTATTCCTGGCCCAGTTCGTTCATCATGAAAGACCGGGTCATGCGGGAGATATAGGCCATCGAGAGGTAGCCCAGGATCGAGGCGGGCAGGATGATGTGGCTGAGGGCGTTCCTGAACATGTCCCATTCGCCTGCAAGCGCCGTGTCGATCAGGATCATGTGGGTGACGGGCTTCACCTTCATGTCGAGCATCATTTCGTACATGGAATCCAGCCGGCCCGGACCGCCGACCCAGCCAAGATGGCCGTAGAACAGCAGAAGGCCCATCAGGCCCAGCCAGAAGACCGGCATCGAATAGCCCATCAGGCCGATCAGGCGCACGATCTGGTCGCGCCACGAGCCCGGTTTGGTGGCACCCAGAACGCCGGCCGGGATGCCGATGAAGATGCCGATGATGATGCCGAGGGTCGAAAGCTCCAGCGTCGCGGGGAAATAGCGGCCGATTTCGGACAGGATCGGGTCGCGGGTGCGGATCGACAGGCCAAGGTCGCCGTGGAACACATCGCGGATGTAGATCAGGAATTGCTGCCAGAGCGGGTCATCGAGACCCAGCTTGGTGCGCAGGGTGGCGATCTGCTCTCCGGTGGCACGCTCTCCCAGGATGGCGGTGACCGGGTCGACCGGCACGATGCGGGCGATGATGAAGGTCACGGCCAGAAGGCCGAGGAATGTGATCAGAAGCGAACACACTGTATTCGCGGTCTGCTTCAGGAAGCTGACCGCGGCATGGGGCTGGGCTGGTGTGTCTGAGAGTTCGGCCATGAGGGGTGGGGGCGCCGGTTACCCGGCGCCCGCGGGTCCTTACTTCGTCGCCAGCCAGTAGGCCACGGAGTCAACCGCGCCACCGGTGTAGAAGCCTTGCACGTTCGAGCGCAGGCCGGTCTGACGGGCTTGCTGGAACATCAGGATGAACGGAGAGGTCGTCTGGTGGGTCCGCTCGATTTCCTCGTAAGCGGCCTTGCGCTTGTCGGGATCACGCTCCAGCGCGGCAGCCTGGCTTTTTGCGGTCATTTCGCCCGGATCATAAGCGTTGCGCCATGCGAGGTAGCCGGTGGCCTTGGCCGCGTCCGAGTTGTCGGGGTTTTCGGCGAAGGTCGAGGAGTTGGTGTTCGGATCGGGATAGTCCGGACCCCAGGTTTGCAGCGTCGCGTCATGCTGGCGGGCGCGGTATTCCTTGAGACCTTCAGCACCTTCACCGACCTTCAGCACGACCTTGATGCCGGCCTGACCGAAGGTGTTCTGGATCGATTGCGCCAGATCGGGATAGACGCCGTTGTTGCGGACCGAGATGGTGACCGTCGGGTCCTTGATGCCGGATTCGGCAACCAGCGCCTTGGCCTTTTCGATGTCGAGCTTGTAGGGCAGGTCATCCAGCGCGCCCAGATAACCCTGCGGCAGGAAGCTTTGGTGCGGAATGACGGCCCCTTTCAGGATCGTGTCGGCAAGGCCCTGATAGTCGATCGCCCAGCGGGCCGCGTCGAGGAACTTGGCGTTCTTGTAATTCTCGTTCTTCTGGTTGAACGACAGGTAATAGACCTGACCGCCGACGTCGCTTTGAACGGTGACGTCCTTGTTGCCGGTCAGACCTTCGATATCGGTGGGCGTCAGGTTGCGGGCGATGTCGACGTCACCCTTTTCCAGTTGCAGACGTTCGGTCGCGGCTTCGGGGATGTGCTGGACGAAGATGTTCTTGATCTTGGCATCGCCGCGCCAGTAGCCCGGACGTGCCGTCAGGATGATGCCTTCGTTCGGCTTGTACGAGGTCAGCACATAGGCGCCAGTCCCGGCCGAGTTGTTCTTCAGCCATTCATTGCCCATGTCGCCGCCCACGTCATGGGTCTTGACGGTTTCGGCATCGACGATCGAGGCGACGCCGGCAGTCAGGCAGTTGTACAGGAAGGTCGGCGCGAAGGGCTTGTCGACCTTCAGCGTCAGCGTGTCGCCCGCACCGGTGATGACGGTATCGACATTGTCGGCCTTCCAGCCGAACTGGTTCAGAATGAAGGCCGGGGTCTTGTTCAGCTTGACGGCGCGCTGCAGCGAATAGGCGGCAGCCTCGGCTGTGACCGGGTTGCCGGACGCGAAAGTCAGGCCCGCCTTGATCTTGAACGTATAGGTCAGGCCATCATCGGCCACCGACCAGCTTTCGGCCAGACCGGGTTCCAGCGCCAGCGTCGTGGGGTTGATTTCCACGAGGCTGTCATAGGTGTTGTTCACCACATCCAGGCCGGAAAATTCGTAGGCTTCCGCCGGGTCCAGCGAGACGATGTCGTCGATTGCAGCCGCAATCACCAGCGTATCAGCCGGAGTTGCAGCCATCAGGGCCGACGGCGCGGCCCCCAGAAGCAGGGCCGCGAGCGTTGCCGCACCGACCTTGCGGGCAAAGGGAAGAAAAGTCATGTGTAACTCCCTGTTATTGTTTTCATTTCGATCAGGCGCCGGGGCGTTTGACTGAGTCCCGGTTAGGTCCTTGACCGAGTGGGCAACTTTCGTGCGCCCTTGTCAACTGCCCCCGATGACATAAAGGCGCTTTTATCGGGTTGCTTTATCGTCTTAATTTTGATTTCGGGCGTGAAAATCCGTGGCGCGGACCATGGCATCGGCAAGCCCAGGCTCAGTGCCGGTGTGGCCGGCGTCGGGGATGATGATGAGCGAGGCCTCGGGCCAGCGCTGCGACAGGTCATAGGCGGTGCGGGGCGGGGTGCCGCACTCCTCATAATGGATATCATGCAGGGCCGAGACCTTCAGCCTTCCGGTCCGGTAGGGCTGCAAGGCGGGGTAAAGCGGGCGGCGGTCGGGCATGGCGGGCTCCTTTTCCAGAGGTTTTCGGGGGTCGAAGGGGGCTGCGCAAGCCTCTTCATCTTGGTCCAAATACTCATCTTGCAGCCTCTGGTCTTGTCTCGCCTTGGGCAATGCCTAACATGGCGGCGAAACCCGGAGGATGCCATGACCAAACCTGCGCCCAAACTCGCCCTTGTGACCGCTGGCAACAGCGCCATCGGGCGGCATCTGGTGCTGGGGCTGGCGGGGGCGGGGTATGATGTGGCCTTCACGCACCTGAACGCAGGCCCGGATGGCGCGAAGATCGTGGCCGAAGTGGCGGCCTTGGGTGCCCGCGCCATGGCGGTCGAAAGCGACGCGGGGGATGAGGCGCAGGTCCTGGCCTTTCACGCAGCGGCGGCAGAGTGGGCTGGCGTGGCTCCCTCGGTCATGGTCAACAATGCGGGCATCCAGACCTGGTCCAGCCTGATGGACCTTGAGGTTGCGGCATGGGACCGGGTCATGGCCACCAACCTGCGTGGCACCTTCCTGAACACCCGCACGGCAGCGCGGGCGATGCAGGCGGCGGGGCAGGGTGGTTCCGTCATCACGCTGGGGTCGGGCTGCAACAAGGTCGCCTTCCCCCGGCTGGTGGATTACACCGCCTCCAAGGGCGGGATCGAGCAGTTCACCAAGGTCGCGGCCTCGGAACTCGGGCCGCATGGCATAAGGGTCAACTGCATTGCGCCGGGGGCGATTGCGACGGAACGGACGGCGGCGGAGGCGGGGGACTACGGCGGGCTGTGGAGCCCGCTGACCCCTTTGCGCCGGGTTGGCACGCCGCAGGATCTGGTGGGGCCGATGCTGTTCCTGATCTCGGAGGCGGCGGCCTTTGTCACCGGGCAAACGATCTATGTCGATGGCGGATTGTTCGCCCAAGCGCCCTGGCCCTATCCGACCTGAGGCCTTCATGGCCCTGTTACGCGCCTGCCCCTAGGGTGGCGGCAAATGGAGGGTATCATGGCGCATTGGCAGGACAATTTTCGGTCGGGTGGCCGCAATCCCAGGCTGGGCCAACGGTTTGACGCCTCTGGGCGGTTCTTGCCCGAGCATGGCAATACGGTCGTGGCTCAGGTCACCGCTGGGTCACCCACCGAGGCGGCGCTGATCGCGTTGCGGCAGAGCCTGATGGACTTGCCCTATGGGGCCAACTTCGCCTTCACCGATGTGGCAAGCTACCACATGACGGTCTTCGAAGGCGTCATCGAGACACGGCGGGAATATGGCTATTGGCCTGCCGATCTGGCGCTGGACCTGTCGATTGACGAGATGACGCAGGCGATGGCGGCCAGGCTGGACGGCTTTGTGCCTCCGCCAGCCTTCAAAGTGAAACTGCTGGAGGTGACGCCGCATGGCCTGAGCCTGACGGGTGCGACGCCCGAGGATGAGGCAACCTTGCGCGCTTGGCGCGAGGCATTGGCGGCTGCCTTTGGCTACCGCTCGCCCGAGCATGACGCTTATGGCTTTCACACGACGCTGGCCTATCAGATCGAATGGCCCCCGGTCGCGGCGCTGCCCTTGTATGTGGAGGCGATGGCCCGGCTGACCGCAGACTTCGCAGCGCGGGTTCCTGTGCTGGATCTTGACCCGCCGGCCTTTTGCACCTTCGCCGATATGAACGGCTTTCCCCCGGTGCGGCGGTTTTAAGGGCTTAGGCGGAAGCGTTCCACGGCTTAGGAACAATTGACTTGCGCCGGGGCGGCGTGAGCCTATCGTTTTGCGATGGGTGCCTTGCGGCGCCTGTGTTTCGCATGGCTTCAGGGAGGTCTCCGATGACCCGCCACGACACGGCTCTCTCTCCGGCGGACGAGTTGCGCGCCAATGTTTCGGTGCCGTTTGAACGCGCCCATGCCATGCCGAAATCGGTCTATACCTCGTCCGACTTCGCGGCCGAGGAGGTCAGGCATATCTTCGCCAAGGACTGGCTGTGTGCGGGCCGGGCGGATGCGTTGAAGGAACCCGGCGATTATATGACCATGACGATTGCCGGCGAGCCGGTGATCATCCTGCGCGACACGGACGGCGATTTGCGCGGCATGTCGAATGTCTGCCGTCACCGGATGTCGACCCTGCTGGAGGGGCGGGGCCATGTGCGCGCGATTGTCTGCCCCTACCATGCCTGGACCTACAATCTGGACGGCAGTTTGCGCGGCGCGCCCGCGATGGCGGCGAATGAGGCGTTCTGCCGGGAGGCGATTGCCTTGCCGGCGGTCAGAGTGGAAAACTGGCTGGGCTGGATCATGGTGACGCTGAACGCCGATGCGCCCTCGCCTGCGGTGGCGCTGGCCGATGTGGAAAAGCTGGTCGGGCATCTGGACATGGGGGGCTATGTCGAGACCTTCCGCGAGACGTTTCGCTGGAACACCAACTGGAAGGTGCTGGCCGAGAATTTCATGGAAAGCTACCACCTGCCGGTCTGCCATTCGGGCACGATTGGCGGCACGGTCGATCTGATGAAGATGACCTGCCCGGAAGGGACGCTGGCTTTCAACTACCATTACATCGTCAAGAACGATCTGGTGCCGCTGGCGCTGGCGCATCCCTCCAACACCAAGCTGCAAGGCGATGATCGGCGGATCACGTGGTTGCTGGCGATCTATCCCGCGCTGATGATCACGCTGACGCCGGGATATTTCTGGTATCTGTCGCTGACCCCGCAAGGGCCCGATCAGGTCGATGTGCTGTTCGGCGGCGGGATGAGCCTGGAATGGATGGCCGATCCTGCGGCGGAAGCCAATCTCGCCTCGGTCAAGGCGTTGCTGGATGATGTGAATGTCGAGGACAAGGGCTGTGTCGAGAAGGTCTATCGCGGGTTGGTGGCGGGGCTGTCGCAGCCCGGGCCGCTCAGCCATCTGGAGCGGCCGAATTTCGAATTCGCGCAATATCTCGCCTCGAAGTTGCCGCAGGCTTGATTGCAGGAGGCAAGGTGCTAATTGGCGGATATGACAAAGACAGCCCTGATCGTCAGCCACGGCCAGCCGTCTGACCCCGATGTTGCGGAACACGCCTTGGGCCTGCTGGCGCGGCGGGTGGCAGAGCATTTGCCAGGCTGGGAGGTGGTCAGCGCCACTCTGTCCAAACCGGGCGCGTTGGCTGCGGCGGTGGTTGGGCGCGCGCAAGGGCTGGTCTATCCGATGTTCATGGCGGGCGGCTGGTTTCCGATGACCGAACTGCCGCGCCGGATGGACGAGGTGGGGGCGGTCGATTGGGCCTATCTGCCGCCCTTCGGTCTGGATGGGCGGGTTCAGGATCTGGCGCGGACCATGGTGCTGGAGGCGGCAGAGGCCGAGGGCCGGCAGGCTGCGGCGACCTCGGTTTTGCTCGCGGCGCATGGCTCGTCCCGCAGTTCAGCGCCCTCGCAGGTGGCGCATGCGCTGGCGTCTCAACTGAAGCGTGCGGGGTTTGCACGGGCCGAGGCCTTCTTCATCGATCAGGCGCCCCAGATTTCCAAGGCCGAGGGGTTTGGGGCGGATGCGGTCTGTCTGCCGTTCTTTGCGGCAGAGGGTGGGCATGTGACCGAAGACCTGCCGGGGGCTTTGGCGGAAGCCGGCTTTCGCGGGCGACTGTTGCCGCCGCTGGGGCTGGATGCCCGGGTGCCGGGCCTGATTGCGGCGGCGTTGCGGGCGTAGGGTGGGGTCATAACCCCACCCTACCAGAAGCGTCACACCGTGTAGAGGTAGAGATCGAAGTCCACATCGGACACGGTCCGCATCACCCGCGCATATTCCGCCGAGAGAATGGCCGTGAAAGTGCGGTGCATATCGTCTCCCAGAGCGCCCTTCAGGAAGTCCGAGGCCTTGGCCGCCTCGATGGCCGAGCGCCAGTCGAGCGGGATCGCCGGGGCGTCCGCGCCATTGGCATAGCCGTCGCCTGTGGTTTCGGGGCCGGGGTCGATCTGGTGCTTCAGTCCGTGGCGGATGCCGGCCAGAACGGTGGCGGCGACGAGGTAGGGGTTTGAATCGACGCCCGCCGGGCGATGCTCGATCCGGCGGGCCTTGATGTCGCCGGCCGGGATGCGCAGGGCGACTGAGCGGTTGTTCACACCCCATGTCGGCGACACCGGCGCGTAGGAGTTCGAGGCAAACCGCCGCCAGGAATTGGCGTGGGGGGCGAAGACCAGCATGGATTCGCCCATCGTGGCGCGCAAGCCGCCGATGGCGTGCTTGATGGTGTCGGACCATTGGCCCTCGACGGCTTCGATGAAGACGTTCTGGCCCTTGGCGTCCTGCATCGAGACGTGGAAGTGCATGCCGGAGCCGGCGTAATTCTCGTTCGGCTTGGCCATGAAGCAGGCCGTTACCCCATGAGCGCGGGCGTTCATCCGCACGATGCGCTTGAGGCGCATCAGGTCATCGGCGGCCTGCACCACGTTGTCGCGGTAGTGCAAGGTCATCTCGTACTGACCCGGCGCGAATTCGGAAATCAGGGTTTCGGCTTTGATGCCAATGAGTTCGGCGGCTTTGTAGATGTCGTTGAACAAGGGCAGCATGCCGTGCAGCTTGTCGACGGAATAGACGTCGGTCTTGTGGCTGACGCGGCCATCCAGAACGTCGCGGGCCGGGACCATCTTGCCGTCAGGGCCACGCTGGTTTTCCAAGAGGAAGAATTCCAGCTCGAACGCGCCTGCCGGATTAAGCCCCTCGGCGGCCAGCGCGTCGACCTGACGTTGCAGGGCGTGGCGCGGGTCTGACGACATGGGATGACCTTCGAGGTCATACATGCTCATCAGCGCTTCGCCGCGCGGCGGGTTGGTCTTGTGCAGGGGTTTCAGGGTGCCGGGGATCGGCCATGCCCTGCGGTCGCCATCGCCCTGGTCCCAGATCAGGCCGGTTTCGTGGACATCCTCGCCGCAGATATCGAGGCCTAGAATGGAAATCGGCAAGAGCCGGCCATTCTTGTAAAAGGACAAGAGTTCATGGCGACGGATGATCTTCCCCCGGCCAATTCCGTTCGAATCGTGCAAGACGATGTCGAAGGCTTCTACCTCGGGATGGGCGGTCAGGAAGGCTTCCGCTTCGTCAACGGTGGAGCCGGAGGGACTGGTCATGGTCATCTTTCAAGCCGTCAATTCAGTCAGCACTTCGTCGAAGGTGGCGATCAGGGCATCGACCTGACGTTTCTTCGTGGCGGGGCTGATCAGCATCATGTTGTGGAAGGGGGCGATCAGGCAGCCACGGTTGAGAAGCGCCATGTGAAGGGCGGCCTCGACCTGCGGCTGGTGGGCAAGGGCGGCCTGTGCGCCGTTGTGCAGGGGGCCGGGGGCGCAGATGAATTCCACGCGGGCACCGACGCGGATGGCGTGCCAGGGCAGGTGGTGGGCGGTGATGGCGGCGGACAGACCCTCAACCAGACGCTTGGCGAGGGTGTCCATGTGGTCATAGGCCTCGGGCGTCATCACCTCGGACAGGGTGGCGCGCAGGCAGGCGAATTGCAGCGGGTTGGCGGACAACGTGGTGCCCATGCCGGAATGGCCGGGGTCGCGGTTGGCATTGGCGGTTTGGTAGCGGGTGGCGGTCTCGGCCGACAGGCCCCAGGCGGCGGTTGGCAGGCCGCCTGCCACGCATTTGCCGACGACGAAGATATCGGGCTGCAACCCGTGGACGCGGGTGTAGCCGCCGTAACCGGTGGAGATCGTGTGCGTCTCGTCGATGATCAGAAGCGCGCCGTATTGGGTGGCAAGGCGGCGCAGGCCTTCCAGGAAACCCGGCGCGGGCAGGACCATGCAGGAGTTGGTCATCACAGGCTCGGTCAGGATGGCCGCCACGTCGCCTTTGGCGAGGGCGGCTTCCACGCCGGCCAGATCGTTGAACTCGCAACAGACGGCGAGTTGGGTCAGGTCGGCGACCTGGCCCAGCAAGCCGGGGCGGTTGACGGTCTGGCCATCGCGCAGCGTGACCATCGCGTCATCCACCGTGCCGTGGTAGCAGCCGTTGAAGACCAGAACCTTGGGGCGGCCCGTCACAGCCCGCGCCACGCGCAGGGAGAAGCGGTTGGCGTCGGTGGCGGTGGTGGCGATCTGCCAGCGGAAATCGCCGAAGACCTGTGACAGCAGGCGGCCCGCTTCCAAGGCATCCTCGGTCGGCAGCATATAGGTCAGACCCTTGCGGGCCTGCGCGCGGATGGCTTTGGCGACGGGCTTGGGCGAGTGGCCGAACATGGACCCGGTATCGCCAAGGCAGAAATCGTTGATCTGATACCCGTCGATGTCGGTGATCGTGGCCCCCTCGGCGCTTTCCACCAGGGGCAGGTGCGGCATCGGCCAGTCTTTCATCCAGTGCAGGGGCACACCGTCAAGATAGATGTCCGAGGCTTTCGCCATGGCCCGGGCCGATTTCGCATGGGTGATAGCAAAACGGCGCGCCTCGCGCTGGGCGAGGGCTTCCAGCTTGTCCCGGGCAATGCCGGCAATCTTTCCGGGATTTGGGGTTGCAGAGTCTGACATGGCGGGTCCTTCCGGTTCGGTCCCTTATGTCGGATAATTTGATCAAATGGAAGGCCGCAGAGGCTTGCCCGTGGTGCCGCATGCGAAAAGAGCGGCCCCTTGCGGTGTCAGAGGAACACCGGGGCCGCCCTATACCGAACCGTCCTGCAGGCTTTCGCCTGTGCCATAGGGTCACGTGGCTTGCGCAGGGTTTAAGCGCGCCGCCGCGTCTTTGCTGTGGCAGGACCACAAGGGGAATATGGGGCATACCGGACAGGCTGTCAAAACTGCGACGAATTTTTCGCAATCGCGTCAACGGTATAGTTAACGGCACATCATTGGTGCCTGGCCCGGGTCAATCGCCCGCTGTCGGGCCGAATCAGGGGGCTTGGACAAAGGGGCCGGGGGATCGCGGCCCCCTTTTGTCATGCTGCTGCATGGAGGGGGTGGTCAGACGTCACAGTCCGCAGGCGCAGTCTGTGGTAGGCGGCTTTGGGCGCCCGCCTTAGCGGGCGGCCATGGCGACAGTGCGGCGGGCCGGGATCTGCTGGACCGGAACTTCCTGCATAGCCTCGGGGCGGGTCCGGTTGTCGCGCTGCCACGGCATCGAGACTTCTTCGGTGACACTGGCATTGATCGCGCTTTTCAGCCAACGGCGTTCGATTTTCATGTTCGGCTCCTGTTGTTCGTCGTTTCGTCCTTGGAACCAATATGCTGTTTGTTTGCGGCGCGGTTTTGGCGTCTGGGGCGGTATGTGGGGCCATTTTCAAAATTGTGTTAACCAGATTGAGGCAGCGCGTGACATGCGGCAAGTCTATGTAAACGTTAACTTAAATTCGCTGATTTATGCAGATATGTGTAAAATTGTGGCTTGTTTGCGGCCCATGCCTTCCAGATCGTGCCGCAATGGGCCTAAAGCCGGATGACCGAGATCAGACGGCCGTAATCGGCCTCACCGGCGTGAGTCGTCCGACGGAAGGAGTAGAATCGGTCAGGGTCGCGATAGGTGCAATGGCGGGTCCATTCGGCGTGGCCGACGCCAGCTTGACGCAGGCGGTGCAGGCCATAGCCGGGCAGGTCGAACAGATAGCGGCCGCCCTTGTCGTTGATGAAGAAGCGGGCCGAGACAGGGTCGTCGTCAGTGAAGTTTTCGAAGAATTCGGGGCCGACTTCGTAGGAGGGTTGGCTGATCGTTGGGCCAATGACAGCGGCGATGTTTTCGCGTTTGGCGCCAAGGGCTTCCATGGCGTCTACCGTCGCCTCCAGCACGCCGTCGCGGGCACCGCGCCAGCCGGCATGGGCGGCGCCGATGACTTGGCCCACGGGGTCAGCGAAAAGAACGGGCTGGCAATCGGCGGTCAGGATGCCAAGACCGATGCCGGGGGTGGCAGTGACCATGCCATCGGCCTGCGGGCGGTCGGCTGCTGGGTCTGTCAGGGTGACGACTTTGGCGGAATGGATCTGATGCAGGCTGACCAGTGCGCCGGGTGCCAGCCCCAGCGATTCGGCCACGCGGTTGCGGTTGATGACCACCGCTCCCGTCAGGTCCGTCGACCCCGGGCCGCAGTTCAGGCCTTGGAAAATGCCCGAAGAGGCACCGCCCTTGCGGGTGAAAAAGCCGTGGCGCATCGGTATCGCGTCAGAGGTCAGGATTTCCAGCATCAGGCACTTCCGGGTGGAGGAGGGGTGCCTGCGGGGTGGACCGCCAGCACCTTGAACAAGGTTCCCATTTCCTCAGGCGAGGTCAAGCGGCGCGTCGCGGCCAGATGCGATTGGAGAGAAGCGCCGCTTATCTTCTGGGCCAAGCGGTCGGCGCGCTGGTGGATGCCAAGGGCGGTCAGGAAGGTGGCTTGGGTGGTGTAGCTGTGGGCGGCCGGGGCGGCGGCCTGGGCCAGCGCCTCAAAATCGACATGAGCCGTCAGGTCAGCTGCACCAGGCGCGGCGAAAGGGTCGACGGATGCGTGGGCGCGCAGGGCCTGGAAAGTGTCACCCAAGGAATGCCAGTCGCCGTAGTCGATGATCAGGGCTGCGCCCTTTGTCGACAGGCGCGAGGCGATTTCGGCCATGATGGGGGCGGCTTGCGGGCAATGCTCGACAATCTGACCCTCGGTCGTGTCTTTCAGGCGGTGGGTCAGGACGGGGACAGGCAGGATGGGGCCAAGGCCGAAGGTCAGGCCCTTGTCGCCAAGACCCACCAGCCTTTCGCGCCAGAAGGGGCCCGCGCGCTGGAATTGGCGAACGGGCAGGGCGTCGAAGAATTCGTTGGCGATGAGGTACAGCGGCAGGTCGGGCAGGTCTTGCACGCGGTCCAGCCAGACCGGCGCATGGGGATGCAGCCCGGTGGCCTGCAGGGCGCGCAGGCGGGGGGAGGCCTCGATCAGCGTGAGGTGCATCGCGGCGTGGAAGCCCGGCACGTTGCGGGTGGCGCGCAGGGCATCGGCCATGAGGGTGCCGCGACCGGGGCCGATCTCGGCCAGGGTGAAGGGAGTGGGGGCGCCTTGGTCCAGCCAGGTTTGCGCAAGGCAGACGCCGATCAGCTCTCCGAACATCTGGGAAATCTCGGGGGCGGTGGTGAAATCGCCTGCGGCGCCGAAGGGCTCCCGCGTGGTGTAGTAGCCAAGCGTCGGGTGCAGCAGGCATTCGGTCATGTAGTCGGCCAGCGTGATCGGCCCGTTGGCCCGGATGCGTGCGGCAAGGATTTCGGCGAGTGCCGTCATGCGGCCACGCTGTGAGGTTGCCGGGCCTTGATCACGAACCAGAGGCCCACAACGATCATCGGCAGGCTTAACGCTTGGCCTTGCGTCAGCCCCCAGCCGTGGATTTGCCAGGCGAGACCCAGCGGGTTGCCGTCGCTGACGAACTGCGCGTCGGGTTGGCGCACGAACTCCACCAGAAATCGGGCGATGCCGTAGGCTGCGATGAAGGTGCCCATCACCTTGCCGGGGCGCGACAGCCAGCCGCCGCGCCAGACGGCCCAAAGCACGATGGCGCCCAGCAAGAGCCCCTCCAGCAGGGCCTCGTAGATCTGACTGGGATGGCGGGCGCAGATTGTCAGCACGCCGGGGCAGAACTGGGCAGCGTCGCCGGGGAAGGCTACACCCCAGGGCAGGTCCGTCGGGCGGCCCCACAACTCGGCATTGACGAAATTGGCCAGCCGGCCAAGGCCAAGCCCGATCGGTGCCACCGAGGCGAAGAGGTCGCCGGTCGTCAGGGCGGGGATCTTCTCAAGCCGGCAGAAGATCAGGCCAGCGGCGACGACACCCAGAAAGCCGCCGTGAAAGGACATTCCCCCCTCCCACACGCGCAGGATCATCACCGGGTTGGCCAGATATTGCGCGGGTTGGTAGAAGAAGACATAGCCGAGCCGCCCGCCCAGAATGACGCCGACGATGACCCAAGTCAGCAGGCGTTCCAGCTGATCTTCGCGCATGGGGGGCACGGTCCACAGACGCGGCGTGCGCAGGGCTTGGCGGATCAGCCACCAGCCCGCCATCAGGCCCGTGATATAGGCCAGAGCATACCAGCGCAGGGCGAGGGTCATGCCGAAGACCTCGATCGAAAAGATCTCGGGTGTCACGGGCGGGAAGGGGATATAGGACATGGGACCTCGCGGATTGCACCGGGGTTTTCTGCGCCAAGCCCCGTGAAGTCAACCACTGCGACCTTGCAGGACAGGGGGGTGCGCGCCATATATGGCCAAACCAGAAGGAGGCGCAGATGCAGCCGGGTAACAAGTTCTTCGACGACATGGGCAAACTGATGACCAACGCCATGGGCGTGGCGCAGGGTGCCAAGACGGAGGCGGAAACCGCGATGAAATCCTTCATCGACCGCTGGATGGCCGACCGCGATTTCGTCACGCGCGAAGAGTTCGACGCCGTGCGCGCCATGGCGCAGAAGGCGCGGGAAGAGAATATCGCGCTGGACGCCCGCCTGAAGGCGCTGGAAGCCAAGTTTACGGCCTGAAGCCTGCCTGATGCGAAGAGGGGCCCTGCCATATGGCGGGCCCCTCTTGCATGTTGCGCCTCTTTTTGGGGGCGCGACGGGCTGACGAAGGGGAGGGTCCCGTCAGCCGGGGGTTTGCCGCAGGGGATGCCCTGCGCCCGCACCGGGTTGGTAGCGCCGGGATGACGCGGCGCGGTCCAGCAGTTCATCGCGAAGTGCCAGGCCCAAAGGCCAGGGGCCAAAGCCCGATTCAATGTTCACATGGCCCGCCATGCCGACATCGACAAACCGCGAGCGCCACAGGCTCGCCAGCTTGCGGGCGCGTGTCTGGCTCATCCACGGGTCGTTGCGGCTGGCCACGAGGGTGGTGGGCACGTGCAGCGGCAATTCCGGCAAGGGCGTGAAGGGCTTGGCGCGCGGATGGCTTGGGTCTTCGGCCGGGGCAACCAGCAGGGCCGCTTTCAGATCCAGATAGGGCCAGCGGGTCAGAACCCGCGCGACCAGCACCGCACCAAGGCTGTGGCCGACCAACGTGGCGCCGGGATTGTCCATGATGGCAGAGAACAATTCCTGCTCCCATTCTTCCGGCACCGGGTGGTGCAGTTCGGTCAGATGGACCGGCTGCGAGGTCGGGTCATTGTCCAGCCACCATTGCTGCCAATGCCCCTCGCGAGAGCCGTCGAGGCCGGGGATGATCAGGGTCGTCATGCTTGGGCCTCCTGCATGGGGCGGGATTGGGGCAGCAGACGCGCATGAACCGGCGAGAAGATCGCAGCAAGATGGAAGCTGCGCAGAAGCTTCCCGGCTTGGGTGTGGTGCCGGATGAAGCGGGTGGGTTGCTCGATTCGGGTCATGTGGGTCTCCTTGGCTTCTTGATGCCATCTAATACTCTAAATGTCTATAGTATAAGTCGTGTATAAGACTTGAAGGCGACGATGTGGTGGGTGACAGCCGACGTGGCACCTGGTCCGCTGCCACAAGCGCCCGCTGTATCACAGCTTTCCCGGATCGGCGGTGGGGTAAGCGAGGCGGGATGCTGGCGACAGCCGGCCTTTCCGGGCCTTTCTGGGCCTATCCGACCCGGCGTCCGGCCTGTACGGTCTGCCAAACGCCGTCCCGACCGGACGCCGATGATCCAATCACCCGACGACAGGCTTCAGCATGACCCGCAAACCTACCCTGGCCATCATCGGCGGCGGCCTGTCAGGCGCTGCGGTGGCCTATCATCTGGCCGGATTGCTGCTGCCGGGCGCAGTGGACATTGTGGTAATCGAGCCGCGCGCCGAACTGGGGCGCGGCCTGGCCTATTCGGCGGAAGACCCCGTGCACCGGTTGAACGTGCCCGACCACAAGATGACGCTCCGCTCTGACCAGCCAGACCATTTTCAGCGCTGGCTGGCCTCGGCTGAGGCGCCTGTCCTGACCGCGGGAGCGACGACAGCCGAGGGCGAGGTCTTCCCGCCGCGATGGGTCTTTGGCAGCTATGCTGCGTCGCAATTGGAGCCGTTGCTGGCAGCGGGACATGTCAGGCATGTTCAAGCGCAGGTGGTGGGGGTGGCACGGGACGGGCGGTATCGGTTGCAACTGTCCGAGGGGGGTGATCTTGCCGCGGACTGGCTGGTTCTGGCGGCAACGCATCCCAAGGCGGCAATGCCCCGCGAATTGTCTGCTTTGCTGGGGCATCCGGCCCTGATCGCCGACCCTCTCGCCCCGGGCGCGCTGAATGCCGTTGGGGCGGACGAGCGGATTCTGATCGTGGGCAATGGTCTGACCTCGGCGGATATTGTGGCCTCTCTGCACCGCAGGGCGCATCGCGGGCCAATCACGGCGATCTCGCGTCACGGCTGGCTGTCCAAGCCGCATGGGCCGAAGCAGGACGCCTCAACCGCCGATTTCGCCACGGACCCGGCCCGGACGGCCCTTGCCCTGCTGCAACAGGCGCGGCGGGCCTTGGCGGAAGATGCGGGGGCCGGATTGACTTGGCATGCGACCTTCGACCGGCTGCGGGCGCAGGGACCGGCGATCTGGGCCGCC